>NZ_JBLWIJ010000067.1:0-642 GCF_051365025.1 Arthrobacter sp. R4 | reverse complement strand
TTTTGGGGGTTGTGTGTGGGGTGTGTGGTACGGGGTTGTTGTTTGAGAACTACATAGTGGACGCGAGCATCTTTTATAAGAAGCAATTTCCAAGAATATGAACCTGGATCTGTCCGGGTGCTGGTGCTGTGGCCTTTGTGGGTTGTGGTGGTGGTGCCTGGGTGGTTTTCATGGTTCTCTCGTGAATTACTCCTTGATCTTTTGTGGTCAAGTTTTTAAGAGCACACGGTGGATGCCTTGGCATTAGGAGCCGAAGAAGGACGTAGGAATCTGCGATAAGCCTGGGGGAGTCGATAACCGGACTGTGATCCCAGGGTGTCCGAATGGGGAAACCCCGCCAGGGGCGCGAGTTGCCTGGTGACCCGCATCTGAACACATAGGGTGCGTGGAGGGAACGCGGGGAAGTGAAACATCTCAGTACCCGCAGGAAGAGAAAACAATAGTGATTCCGTCAGTAGTGGCGAGCGAACGCGGATCAGGCTAAACCGTTCCATGTGTGATAGCCGGCGGGCGTTGCATGGTCGGGGTTGTGGGACTTTCCGTACTGTCTCTGCCGGGACAGTGGGGTGTGATGTGCTGGCATAGGTGAACGGTCTTGAAAGGCCGGCCGTAGAGGGTGTGAGCCCCGTAACCGAAATGTTT
>NZ_JBLWIJ010000066.1:0-670 GCF_051365025.1 Arthrobacter sp. R4 | reverse complement strand
GTCGGCGAAGTCCTCGCCGTCATGAAACAACTCGCCAAAAAAGGCATGACCATGGTCGTCGTCACCCACGAAATGGGCTTCGCCCGCGAAGTCGCCGACTCCCTGATCTTCATGGACGACGGCTACGTCGTCGAACGCGGCGACGCCCGCGAAGTCCTCACCAACCCCAAGGAACCCCGCACCCGGGCCTTCCTGGAACAGGTCCTCTAACCATGGACGGAAAACTCGCCGTCATCGGCCTGGGCAGCATCGGATCCATGGCCCTCTGGCAAGCCTCCCGCCTCACCGACGCCGTCACCGGCTTCGAAGCACACACCCCCGCCCACGCCCGCAGCGCCGTCGGCGGCGACACCCGCCTCTTCCGCATGCTCTACCGCGGCAACCCCAACCTCTACCCCATCCTGGAACGCTCCCGGGATCTCTGGGCCGAACTCGAAGCCGAAACCGGCCAGCACATCCTCACCCGCTGCGGCGGACTCTCCATCGGCACCAAAGACGGCCCCTACCTCACAGCCCTGCTCGAAACCACGAGGACCAACCGAGCCGACCACCACATCCTCAACCACCAGGAAATGGCCGAACGCTACCCCCAACACAACCTCCGCCCCGACGACATCGCCGTCTACGACCCCCACGCCGGCGCCCTGCGCACCGACCGCGCCGTCACCGC
>NZ_JBLWIJ010000065.1:0-891 GCF_051365025.1 Arthrobacter sp. R4 | reverse complement strand
CGATTTTCTTGTTGGCCCACTGGGTGACCAGGTCATCGTCCTTGAGGCTTACCGCGCCGGGGTCGGTCAGGCCGGACTTGACCAGTTCCATGATGAACTCAGCGGTTTCGACGTTCCGGTCGGTGACGATGTCCAGTTCGCCGGCTTCGTTAAAGAGCCCGCCGCCATTGTTGATCATCAGGCTCAGGGTGGCCATGGGCCCGAAGTTGGCGCTGCCGCCGCTGATGCCGAAGGCGTAGTAGCCCTTGGCGGCGATCTTCTTGCCGGTTTCGAGGAACTCATCCCATGTTGTGGGGACGGTGGCTCCGACTTCGTCCAGGATGGATTTGCGGTACCAGAGGGTCTGGACGTCCACTGCCCACGGCACGGCTACGTAGCCGTCGGGGGTTTTCATCGCGTCGATGGTGTTGGGCAGGAAGTCCTCGTAGAAGCCGTCTTTCTTGAACGATTCGATGAGGTTGTCTGCGTAGGCTACCGCGCCCTGGGCGGCGAACTGGAAGGATTGGAAGCCGCCGCCGGTGGACACGGCCGGGCCGGTCTTGGACGCGATCGCTGATGAGTATGTTTCGTTGAAGCCGTTCCAGAGGACCTGCTGGTAGCTGACCTCCGTGATGCCGTTGGAACCGGGCCAGGACTTGGCCAGCTTCTCGGCCTCGGCGGCAAACCCTTCCGGGCCCCAGGGCATATCCCAGAACTTCAGGGTCGTCCCGCCGGAAGCTCCATTGCTGCCGCCACCTGCTGCACAGGAGGAAAGGGACGCTGTCAGGGCAGCTGCACCGGCAAGGGAAATAAATCCTCGCCGGGACATGCCCGAAACAAGCGGGGTGTTCTTATTCATGACGATTCCTTCGCAATAGCTGAGGGTTGAAGAGCCGGCGCACCAACTCGTTG
>NZ_JBLWIJ010000064.1:0-900 GCF_051365025.1 Arthrobacter sp. R4 | reverse complement strand
TACGGCCAGACGCTGGGCTGAACGCTATGCCGCGATGGGCGAGTCGGGCATGACCGACAGGTCCTCGCGCCCGCACCAGGTGGTGAACCGGACCCCGCAGCAACTCGTTCGCAAGGTCGTGCATCTGCGCTGGAAGCAAAGGCTGGGGCCGGTCGCGATCGGAGCAAAGCTTGCCATGCCCGCCTCCACGGTTCACGCGGTCCTGGTCCGGTGCCGCCTGAACCGGTTGCATCACGTGGATAAGCGCACCGGAGAAGTCATCCGCCGGTACGAACACGACAAACCGGGGGCGATGATCCACGTCGATGTAAAGAAGCTCGGCAATATCCCGGACGGTGGCGGCTGGCGCTACGTTGGCCGGCAGCAAGGCAAGCAGAACCGCGCCTCGACCCCGGCAAAGCCGCGAAGCAGCCACCACAACCCGCTGATCGGCACCGCTTACGTGCACACGGTCATCGACGACCATTCCCGGGTCGCCTACGCCGAGATTCACGGCGACGAAACAGCGGCCACCGCGGTGGGAGTGCTGCGACGGGCCGTGTCCTGGTTCGCCGTCCGCGGCGTCACCGTCGAGCGGGTCCTGTCCGATAACGGCTCAGCCTACAAATCCCATCTCTGGCGGGACACCTGCCGGGAGCTGAACATCAAAGCCAAGAAGACCCGCCCCTACCGTCCGCAGACCAACGGCAAGATCGAACGGTTCCACCGCACTCTGGCCGACGGATGGGCGTTCCAACGCTTCTACGCCACAGAGTCAGCCCGCAGAAACGCCCTCCCGGCATGGCTGCACCACTACAATCACTGTGAGTCTTGGTCATGGCTGGTCCGGGACCGGCTGGCAGGATGGCTACTGGCCGCCCCGCCCCGGAAATGTGACTCATACAATCATTGACATTGAGT
>NZ_JBLWIJ010000063.1:0-1179 GCF_051365025.1 Arthrobacter sp. R4 | reverse complement strand
GGATCCTGGGACCTGTCAGCCGCCGTCGGCACTGGTCAATGCTCCTGCAGCGGCGCTAACGGCGGTCCGCCGCCCGCAACCACCAGCCCAAGCCGGCCACCGGCGGCGGCCCGCCAGCGGTGACCAGACCGTGAAGGTCCGGTCACCGCCTGTGGGCTTTAGCTGGTGAGCAGCTCCATCAGCTCGTTGACTTCCGTGATCAGGGCTGCGCTGCCTTCCTTTGCCAGACGGTGGCAGCCTGCGGAGTTCGCCGAGTGAATGGAACCGGGAACCACTGCTACATGCCGGGCGATGGTTTCGGCGTGGTGGGCGGTGTTCAGCGCAGCGGAGCGGTACCGGGCTTCCACGACACACACAACACCGGACAGGGCCGCGATGATCCGGTTTCGCTGGAGGAACCGGTGCCGGGTTGGTCCTGTGCCGGTGGGCATTTCGGAGACCATCAAGCCACTGGCGATGATGGCCCGGCCCAGGTCAGCGTTTCCTGACGGGTAGAACCTGTCCACGCCACCGGCCACCACGGCGATGGTCGGCATGGTGTCGGGCGTTCCACCCGCCAGCGCGGCCCTGCCCGCGTGCGCGTCGATGCCGTAGGCAAGTCCGCTCACTACCGTTACGCCGCGCTGGGTGAGGCCGTAGGCCAGCTCACCGGTAACGGATGCGCCGTAGCTGGTGCAGTCGCGGGAGCCGGTCAGTGCTGCGCACTTATCGGCCGTGGGGAATCCTGCGGAGAGGTTCCCCCGGTACCAGAGTCCCAGCGGGGGTACTTCCAGATCGTCCAGTCCTGCGGGCCAGTGCTCGTCCCCCGGGATGAGGAAACCGCCGCCAAGGGCTGCGATCTCATCAAGGTCTTTCCGTGGGTCCAGGTCCGTGTGGCGTCCCGCGCCACGGGCCACCGCTGCCTCCAGCTCGTCATAGGTGACGTCCCAGAACGGGACGACGGGCAGGGCACCAAGGACGATGCGGAGCGCCCAAACCGCGCCGTGCTTGCCCACCAGGGCAAGGGCTACCCGGTCGCCGGGTTCAAAGATGCGGGTCAGAGCAGCGCGGGCCATACGGTCATCGGTGATGTTCATGGTGTTGTTCCTTCTTGTCCGAGAAGTGGGTGGGTGGGGCGACCAATGGTGACCGGCCAGCTCCCCTCTCCCCCGTTGTTTTTTGGTTGCTGGCAAGCTTGCT
>NZ_JBLWIJ010000062.1:0-1288 GCF_051365025.1 Arthrobacter sp. R4 | reverse complement strand
TCAGGGCCGGCAACTCCGTGGCCGCGGCCGCGGGGAACCCGCTGAACCTCACCGTTGAAACCCTGTGCGGGAAGAACATCGCCGTCACCCAGGGCTCCACCGGCCAGCTCAAGCGCCTCCCGGCCCTGAACGAACAGACCTGCACCTCCAAGGGCCAGCCGGCGATCAACGCCGTGACGCTGCCCAACATCCAGGACGCCCTGACCCAGCTGCACTCCAAGCGGATCGACGGCATCCTCTACGACACGACCTCGCTCGCATGGGCCCAGAAGCAGCAGCCGGGCTCCTTCACCATCCTCGGCCGGGTCAACGTCGGCTCAAGCGACCTGACCGCCGTCGGCCTGAAAAAGGGCTCCCCGCTGACCCCCGCGTTCCAGAAAGCGCTCCAGTCCGTCCTTGAGACCCCGGAATACAAGAAGTCCCTCGAGAACTGGGGCCTGGACTCCGGAGCCATCACCGACGCCAAGCTCAACTAGAGGACGCCACCATGGTCACAGCTACTAAAAAAGGAAGTAGGACAACGATGGCTAGCATTGATGCAGCCCTCAAGCCACGGCTTCGACTTCGGACTCGCTCCGAGTACGCGGGATGGGTCCTCAGCATCCTGGTGGGCATCGGGATCCTCACCTCCGTCCTGACCAACCCCAACTTCAAGTGGGGGGTGGTTGCCCAGTACTTCACCCACGAATCCATTCTCCGTGGCCTGATGCTGACGATCTTCCTCACGGTGGCCAGCATGACCCTGGGAACACTCCTGGGGCTGGGCCTGGCCATCATGCGCTCCTCCAAGGTGAAGCCGGTGTCCATCGCCGCGGGGATTTACATCACCCTTTTCCGGGGCACTCCGGTGCTGGTGCAGTTGATCTTCTGGTTCAACATCTCCGCGCTCTACCCGAACCTGACCATCGGGATCCCATTCACGGACATCGGCACCGCGATCGACATGAACGCCCTGATGGCCCCGATTACCGCGGCGCTGATTGGCCTGACGCTGAACGAGGCCGCCTATATGGCCGAGATCATCCGGGGCGGGTTCTCCTCGGTCGGCAAGGGCCAGATCGAGGCAGCGGATTCGCTCGGGATGAGTGCCGGCATGAGGATGCGAAAGGTCATCATCCCCCAGGCGATGCCCTCGATCATCCCGGCAACCGGCAACCAGGTGATCGGCATGTTCAAGGGAACCTCGCTGGTCAGTGTCCTCGGCGTTGCCGAACTGCTCCAAAGCGCCCAGCTCATCTACGCCCGGACCTACGAGACCATCCCGCTGCTGCTCGTCGCCAGCCTCTGG
>NZ_JBLWIJ010000061.1:0-1405 GCF_051365025.1 Arthrobacter sp. R4 | reverse complement strand
GTGGACTCTTCTATGTCTGTCAAGCCGCATTCATTGGTTCGATGAGGCATTAAGCGTCCGGTAGATGCGGCGGGCCACGTAGCGTTTGATGCAGCGGCGTATTTCCTTGTCGGTGCGGCCTTCGGCGCGTCGTTTTTCGACGTATCGACGGGTTTCTGCATCGTGAGTCATCCGCGTTACCGCGACCATGTGCAGGGCGCTGTTCAGTGCCCTGTCGCCGCCCCGGTTCAGCCGATGTCTAATGGTGTTCCCGGAAGAGGCTGGGATGGGGTTTACGCCAGCCAGTGAGGCGAAAGCCGCTTCGTTACGAACCCGGCCTTGGTGTGACCATGCTGTGAGACACTTCGCGGCGCTGATCGCCCTGAACCCTTTCTCTTCCAGCAAGGGTGCGGCCTCGCTAACCCTGACCAGCTCGTCCAGCTGCTTCTCATTGTTCATGAGCTGCTCGTCCAGTTCGAGGATATGTTTGGCCAAGCGAATGGCCTCGTTCCGGGCGACGGACAGGGACAGTTCTTCCTCGCGGGGCCGCCAGCGAGAGATGTCGGAGATTTGGGAGGGGGTAAGGGACTTGCGGGCATCGACTCCCAGGTTGTTGCTGCGTACCAGGGCGTTGAGCGCGTTGACCGATCGTGTGCGGTCAGCGCTCATGGCCCCGCGGGCGGTGGTCAAGATCCGCACCGCTTGGCGGATCCCGTCATTGAGCCGGGGACGGCGCAGCTCCTCCACGGGCAGCGGCAGCGTTGCGGCCGCGATCTGTTGGGCGTCCAGGGCATCGGTTTTCCCCACGCCGCGGCGTTTTTTGGCGTCCATGCGTGGTGCCTCGGCGACCGGATAACCATGGGAGGCCACTGTGCCGGCGAGGATCGCCCCGTAAGTCGCGGCGCCTTCGATGACCCAGAGGGTGTCGGCATCCGCGCCGGTGCGGCGGGCTACCCAGCTGATGGCCCGGTTGATTCCGGCCGCAGTAGTGGGAAACGACCGGGATTCAAGTAGGGCGCCGGTGCTGGCTGCGAGAATTGCGTAGACATGGTTGCGGGCGTGTGTGTCGACACCCACGACAAACGGGTGGGCATGAGCGACGATGGACATGGCGGTCACGGCACCTTTCCGAAGAACGAAGGACATGGGTCAACGGCCGTCAACGGCCGGTACCAGTCCGGGTAGGAGTCACGTCGGAACAGCACTGTGATGGGTCACGCCCCATCATGGGGTGGACAATCTTCTGATCAAGCTACCGAGGTGGGCCGGAATGGTACCGGCCACCCACCCCAAAGATGGACAAGTCCACAGCAAGACACTCAATGTCAATGATTGTATGAGTCACATTTCCGGGGCGGGGCGGCCAGTAGCCATCCTGCCAGCCGGTCCCGGACCAGCCATGACCAAGACTCACAGTGATTGTAGT
>NZ_JBLWIJ010000060.1:0-1732 GCF_051365025.1 Arthrobacter sp. R4 | reverse complement strand
GATCTGTAGGTGCTCCTTAGAAAGGAGGTGATCCAGCCGCACCTTCCGGTACGGCTACCTTGTTACGACTTAGTCCCAATCGCCAGTCCCACCTTCGACAGCTCCCTCCCACAAGGGGTTAGGCCACCGGCTTCGGGTGTTACCAACTTTCGTGACTTGACGGGCGGTGTGTACAAGGCCCGGGAACGTATTCACCGCAGCGTTGCTGATCTGCGATTACTAGCGACTCCGACTTCATGGGGTCGAGTTGCAGACCCCAATCCGAACTGAGACCGGCTTTTTGGGATTAGCTCCACCTCACAGTATCGCAACCCTTTGTACCGGCCATTGTAGCATGCGTGAAGCCCAAGACATAAGGGGCATGATGATTTGACGTCGTCCCCACCTTCCTCCGAGTTGACCCCGGCAGTCTCCTATGAGTCCCCGCCATCACGCGCTGGCAACATAGAACGAGGGTTGCGCTCGTTGCGGGACTTAACCCAACATCTCACGACACGAGCTGACGACAACCATGCACCACCTGTGAACCGGCCCCAAAGGGGAAACCACATTTCTGCGGCGGTCCGGTCCATGTCAAGCCTTGGTAAGGTTCTTCGCGTTGCATCGAATTAATCCGCATGCTCCGCCGCTTGTGCGGGCCCCCGTCAATTCCTTTGAGTTTTAGCCTTGCGGCCGTACTCCCCAGGCGGGGCACTTAATGCGTTAGCTACGGCGCGGAAAACGTGGAATGTCCCCCACACCTAGTGCCCAACGTTTACGGCATGGACTACCAGGGTATCTAATCCTGTTCGCTCCCCATGCTTTCGCTCCTCAGCGTCAGTTAATGCCCAGAGACCTGCCTTCGCCATCGGTGTTCCTCCTGATATCTGCGCATTTCACCGCTACACCAGGAATTCCAGTCTCCCCTACATCACTCTAGTCTGCCCGTACCCACCGCAGATCCGGAGTTGAGCCCCGGACTTTCACGGCAGACGCGACAAACCGCCTACGAGCTCTTTACGCCCAATAATTCCGGATAACGCTTGCGCCCTACGTATTACCGCGGCTGCTGGCACGTAGTTAGCCGGCGCTTCTTCTGCAGGTACCGTCACTTTCGCTTCTTCCCTACTGAAAGAGGTTTACAACCCGAAGGCCGTCATCCCTCACGCGGCGTCGCTGCATCAGGCTTGCGCCCATTGTGCAATATTCCCCACTGCTGCCTCCCGTAGGAGTCTGGGCCGTGTCTCAGTCCCAGTGTGGCCGGTCACCCTCTCAGGCCGGCTACCCGTCGTCGCCTTGGTGAGCCATTACCTCACCAACAAGCTGATAGGCCGCGAGTCCATCCAAAACCACAAAAAGCTTTCCACCCCCCACCATGCGATGAGGAGTCATATCCGGTATTAGACCCAGTTTCCCAGGCTTATCCCAGAGTTAAGGGCAGGTTACTCACGTGTTACTCACCCGTTCGCCACTAATCCACCAGCAAGCTGGCATCATCGTTCGACTTGCATGTGTTAAGCACGCCGCCAGCGTTCATCCTGAGCCAGGATCAAACTCTCCGTTGAAGTAAAACAAAAACGAACACAACACAGCCACCACGGGAAAACGCGGCAACCACACTGCAAAATTTGAAACCAGCTGTAAAAACCAAACCACACCACAGGGGCGGCACGATCTGGCCAAAACAACCAATCAAAAAACAATTGGTATCAACAAACTTGGCACACTATTGAGTTCTCAAACAACAGACACA
>NZ_JBLWIJ010000059.1:0-1799 GCF_051365025.1 Arthrobacter sp. R4 | reverse complement strand
GATGGAGAAGGCGGGGCTGGTGCCGGTCAGGCCGGCGGCCAGGGCTTCGCTTCCGGGCAGGAAGCGCGGCATCAGCTCGGCCAGTGGCGCCGTTGCGAGGGCGTCAGCTGCTCCGACGAAGAAGGTTTCCCCGTTCGGGATGGAGTCCATCCTCTGCAGGAGCACGTCCAGGAAGTCGGCGACGTCGCGGGCGTCCACGTAGTTGAACAGTGCCGGAGCCGACAGGGCAGGGTCCGCCAGGCGCTCGGCCACGGTATGGCCCTGCTGCGTGGGCGCACCTTCCCACTCCTCCGGTGAGATCACGTAGCAGGGCCGGAACGCGGCGTACCGGATCTTCTCCCCCTGGGCCGCGGCGAACATCTGAACGGTCTGCTCGGCGATCAGCTTGGACAGCGCGTACGCGTTCCACGGCTTGGGCGTGGTGCGCTCATCCAACGGGAAACTGTCCGGCAGCCAGCCCGCCGGGCAGCCGTAACCCAGCGCGGTGGGGCTGCTGGCCGTGATGATCTTGCCGATACCCAGTTCCGTGGCGGCGCTGATCACTGCGAAGGCCAGCCGGGTATTGGTGGCGAAGATGACTTCTTCCGGGGCGCTGAACGGCACGGCGATCGCCGCGAGGTGGATGACGGCGTCGGGCTTGGTTTCCTGCAGGAGGCGCAAGGCCTCGCCCGGGACCAGCAGGTCGCCGGTTTCCTGGACGACGCCGGCCGGCAGCTGGTCCGACGGGATGGCGTCGCGGTCCACGGAAATGACGTCGTACCCGGCTTGCGCCAGCCCGGCCACCACGCTGCGTCCCAGCCGGCCCGAGCCGCCGGTGACAAAGATCCTGCTCATGATCGTTTCCTTGAGGATTTCAGGGCCGCGGACTAGGCGCCGCGGCGGAGGTCGGCGCCGAGGTCCAGGTCCTCGATGCGGACGGGAAGTGAAGACTCCAGCGAACGGTTGCCGGCGATGCCGACGGAGACGGAGCGGAGGCCGTCAAGGTAGCCGGAGGGACGGCCCAGCGGGTCCTCGCCCGGACCGTTGAAAAGGTCTGAAAGGAGGAGCTCGTCGCCGCCGCCGTGGCCGCCTTCACCGTTGACAATGGGCACCTCGTAGGCAGCTTCCCAATGGCGCTGGACCACCAGGCGTTCACCGTTGCGCCGGATGGCGTCCTCTTCCTCGACAGGGGTGGCGCTGGGGTCAACCACTGTCTTTTTGTCGGTGCTGCTCAGGACGGCGGCGCGCTCCACTACTTCGAGTTCGGCCCGGCCTTCGGTGCCGTTGACGGCCACGCGGTAGCCTTCCCACGGGCTGTGGGCGTTCAGGGAGTAGCTCAGCCGCGGACCGCCCTGGTACTCCACCACCAGTGCCAGGTTGTCCTCGATGGTGATGCCGCCGGTGAAGACGTCCTGGTCGCGGCGGTAGCCGTCGTAGTGCTCGTTGTCGAGGAAGAGTGCCTTGAGGCGCTCATCGTCGCGCAGGTCCAGCGCAAACGGATCCTTTTCGACTGTTTTGTCCCCGAAGCCGGGGCTGTCGACGTCGGGCGTTCCACGCTCCGGACGCGGTCCCAGGCCGCGCTCCGCGGCGTTCTTGTCGCCGTAGAACTTCAGCCCGCCGGATGCGAACACGCGCTCGGGAACGTCATTGATCCACCAGTTAACGAGGTCGAAGTGGTGCGATGCCTTGTGGATCAGCAGGCCACCGGAATTCTTCTTCTCCCGGTGCCAGCGGCGGAAGTAGTCCGCGCCGTGGACCGTGTCCAGGACCCAGCTGAAGTCAATGGAGGTGACCTTGCCGATCACGCCGCTCTGGATGAT
>NZ_JBLWIJ010000058.1:0-2401 GCF_051365025.1 Arthrobacter sp. R4 | reverse complement strand
CAGCGGATAGGGACCGAACTGTCTCACGACGTTCTAAACCCAGCTCGCGTACCGCTTTAATGGGCGAACAGCCCAACCCTTGGGACCTACTCCAGCCCCAGGATGCGACGAGCCGACATCGAGGTGCCAAACCATGCCGTCGATATGGACTCTTGGGCAAGATCAGCCTGTTATCCCCGAGGTACCTTTTATCCGTTGAGCGACGGCCATTCCACAATGTACCGCCGGATCACTAGTCCCGACTTTCGTCCCTGCTCGAGATGTCTCTCTCACAGTCAAGCTCCCTTGTGCACTTACACTCGACACCTGATTGCCAACCAGGCTGAGGGAACCTTTGGGCGCCTCCGTTACTTTTTAGGAGGCAACCGCCCCAGTTAAACTACCCATCAGGCACTGTCCCTGACCCGGATTACGGGCCGAAGTTAGATGTCCAAAGTGACCAGAGTGGTATTTCAACGATGACTCCACCCGAACTGGCGTCCGGGTTTCAACGTCTCCCACCTATCCTACACAAGCCACTCCGAACACCAATACCAAACTATAGTAAAGGTCTCGGGGTCTTTCCGTCCTGCTGCGCGTAACGAGCATCTTTACTCGTACTGCAATTTCGCCGAGTTTATGGTTGAGACAGCGGGGAAGTCGTTACTCCATTCGTGCAGGTCGGAACTTACCCGACAAGGAATTTCGCTACCTTAGGATGGTTATAGTTACCACCGCCGTTTACTGGGGCTTAAATTCTCAGCTTCGCCTTGCGGCTAACCGGTCCTCTTAACCTTCCAGCACCGGGCAGGAGTCAGTCCGTATACATCGTCTTGCGACTTCGCACGGACCTGTGTTTTTAGTAAACAGTCGCTTCCCCCTGGTCTCTGCGGCCCCGATCCCCTCCGGACAGCAAGTGTCCATCAAGGTTGGGGCCCCCCTTCTCCCGAAGTTACGGGGGCATTTTGCCGAGTTCCTTAACCATAATTCTCTCGATCGCCTTAGTATTCTCTACCTGATCACCTGTGTCGGTTTGGGGTACGGGCGGCTAAAACCTCGCGTCGATGCTTTTCTCGGCAGCATAGGATCACCAAATCCCCCCAAACGGGGGTCCCATCAGATCTCAGGCATCATGAACAGCGGATTTGCCTACCGTTCGCCCTACATCCTTAGACCGGGACAACCATCGCCCGGCTTGGCTACCTTCCTGCGTCACACCTGTTAATACGCTTGCCTCCCAGGATCAGGTCCTGCGCTCCACCAAAACCCTCACACCACAAGGGCGATCGGGCAGGTCTCGGGCAGTTAGTATCCCCTGTTCAGCATGGGCGGTTTTTCGCCGGTACGGGAATATCAACCCGTTGTCCATCGACTACGCCTGTCGGCCTCGCCTTAGGTCCCGACTTACCCAGGGCAGATTAGCTTGACCCTGGAACCCTTGATCATTCGGCGGACGGGTTTCTCACCCGTCTTTCGCTACTCATGCCTGCATTCTCACTCGTGTAGGCTCCACCGCTGGTTTACACCGCGACTTCACTGCCCACACGACGCTCCCCTACCCATCCAGACGCCTGAACCACAAGGGCTTAGCTAATATCTGAATGCCACAACTTCGGCGGTGTACTTGAGCCCCGCTACATTGTCGGCGCGGAATCACTTGACCAGTGAGCTATTACGCACTCTTTTAAGGATGGCTGCTTCTAAGCCAACCTCCTGGTTGTCTTCGCAACTCCACATCCTTTCCCACTTAGCACACGCTTAGGGGCCTTAGTTGGTGGTCTGGGCTGTTTCCCTCTCGACTATGAAGCTTATCCCCCACAGTCTCACTGCTGCGCTCTCACTTACCGGCATTCGGAGTTTGGCTGACGTCAGTAACCTTGTAGGGCCCATTAGCCATCCAGTAGCTCTACCTCCGGTAAGAAACACGCAACGCTGCACCTAAATGCATTTCGGGGAGAACCAGCTATCACGAAGTTTGATTGGCCTTTCACCCCTACCCACAGCTCATCCCCTCCATTTTCAACTGAAGTGGGTTCGGTCCTCCACGACGTCTTACCGTCGCTTCAACCTGGCCATGGGTAGATCACTTCGCTTCGGGTCTAGATCACGCCACTGCAACGCCCTATTCAGACTCGCTTTCGCTACGGCTTCCCCACACGGGTTAACCTCGCGACGTAACACTAACTCGCAGGCTCATTCTTCAAAAGGCACGCCGTCACAGCTACAAGGCTGCTCCGACGGATTGTAAGCACACGGTTTCAGGTACTGTTTCACTCCCCTCCCGGGGTACTTTTCACCTTTCCCTCACGGTACTGGTCCGCTATCGGTCATTAGGGAGTATTTAGGCTTATCAGGTGGTCCTGACAGATTCACACGGGATTTCTCGGGCCCCGTGCTACTTGGGATACTCTCCAGGCGGTAC
>NZ_JBLWIJ010000057.1:0-5618 GCF_051365025.1 Arthrobacter sp. R4 | reverse complement strand
CTTGGCACACTATTGAGTTCTCAAACAACAGACACACCCGGCACCACCACAACCAAACAACAGCCATGGATCGCTCCGGAGCAACTTTTCAAACTTACCCGGTTTCCAGGAGCTTTGCAAATCGGCGTTTCCGCGATTTCCTGCTCCGGCGAACCGGCCCCACCCGCATCCGGCACGCTAAGAAGCGTGCCATTTTCAGGCTGTTGAAGAAGGGGGTTTGTCGCTATTTTTCCGCTTCAGCGGCGGCGACTCAGAAAACAATACACGGCCGCAACCCCGACGGCAAATCCACCCAAGAAGGGCTGCCTTCCCCCAGAAATCCCTGAGTTTGCAGGGATTTCGGGGGCTCTCCGCATTGCGCGTTCACGCCATGCGCTGGAATCCTTCGATATGGAGTGGATCACATGGGTCCCGCCCCGCAGCGGCAGCTGCCCCCGCTCAGGGGCGTACCCGCAGGACCACCGAAAAGTCTGCTTCCCTGGGCAGGAGCCGATGGGCCTCAAGTACCCCTGGTCCACAGGCCGCGGTGCCTACTCCCCGCAGCGCGTGGTCCACATAGACGTAGGTCCGACCGTCCGGCACAAGATCTGTGCGGTGCGTTGCCGCGTCCAATGCGTCAAGGCTGTAGGGACGGACCGTCAGGGCAAAAGGGGCTCCGGAGATTTCCAGCGTACCCGCGGCGAGCGTTACTGAAGCTGATGTCACGCCTGACCGGGCGCCGGACTCCTGCGGCCGGACATAGTCGACGTCGAAGCCCTCCAGTGGCAGCGTGAACCATCCCGCCCTGGTGCCCTGGCCCGTGTCGGGGTAGCTCTGGTGCGGCCCCTGGCCGAACCAGCTGACAGTCCGCGCCTGGGAGCCAAGAACAAGCTCCAGGCCGGTCCTCGCCCATTCGACGGGGAAGCCGGCATTGGTCCAATCCCCGTCCGGACGGACCTGGGTGCGCAGGTTCACCGAGTCTGCGTCTGCGCTCCAGGTGTAGTCCACCAGGACGCCGAACTGTTTGTCCGCCGGGGCCACCCGGGTGTGAACCGTCAGTACCTCGCCGCCATCCGAAGCAGGCTCTGCGGTGATGCCAAGCAGCCGCGAGTGCAGCCTGTTGAGCCCGGCCTGGCTCCATTGCGTGGCCAGCGGCCGACGGTCCGGACCGGCCCATTCGCTACCCAGGTCATTGTCCGTCGGCGCCCACCAGAGCACTAGGCGAAAGTCCTCCACGGGCACATTGCCAAGGGAAATCGGCAGCCCGGAAATCCTGTCAAACACCACCGGCCCCAGCCGAAGGGTGGCGGGGGAAACGCCCACCGGTTCAAGCGCTGCCGGTCCCCCGGATACCGCAAAGTTCTGAACCGACTGCCCCCACGCGAGTTCGTGGCCGGCCTCAGCCCAGTCCGTGCCGGAGGCAAGGACCACACTAATGGTCAGGACAGCCGTCCTCCCTCCGGCCAGTGACGCCAGGGCGGCCGGAAGTTCAGCGAAGACTTCCGCACGAGGCGGCAGCGGCGAAATGTCCACGACGCCCTCGGCAAGCACCGCACCGCCGTCGTTGGCACCGCCGTCGACCGCACCGCCGTCGGCCTCCAGCACATACCGGAAGCTGAGCGCCGACGTGTCCGAGAAGTCGTAGCCGTTGCGTACGGTGAAGCCGGACCAGTCCTCGGCCACAGTGATGCGCAGGGGTTCGATGACCTTCTTGAAGTCCAGCAGGCCCGGACGGGGGTTGCGGTCCGCGTCCACCAGGCCGTCGGTCACAAAGTTTCCGTCGTGAATTTCCTCACCGAAGTCGCCTCCGTAGGCGAAGTGGTCACGGCCGTCCTTGCCAGTAACCGTGATGCCGTGTTCCAGCCATTCCCAGACAAAACCCCCCATCAGCCGGGGATACCGGTCGAAGAGCTCCTGGTATTCGGTCATGCCGCCGGGACCGTTGCCCATGGCGTGTACGTACTCGCACAGCACAAAAGGCATGGCACGGCGGCGGGCATCCAGTTCAGGATCGTCCAGCGGCTCCTCGATCCCCTTTCCGATCAGTTCCGTCTCCGCCTGGCTGGCGTACATCCGCGAATAGACATCCACGTACGCCGACGTCCAGTCACCCTCGTAGTGGATGGGCCGGGAAGGATCCCGGTCCTTTGCCCAGCCGGACATCGCTGCCAGGTTCCTGCCCGTGCCGGCCTCGTTGCCCAAAGACCACATGATCACCGCGGCGTGATTCTTGTCCCGCTCCACGGTCCGCCGGATCCTGTCCAGCAGCGCCGGCTCCCACGCCGGGTCGTCACTGGGGTTCTGCGCCCAGCCTGCGCTCTCAAAACCATGGGTCTCGAGGTCGCACTCGAGCACAACGTAGAAGCCCAACTGGTCCGCCAGCGCCAGGAACTCGGGGTGCGGCGGGTAGTGGGAAGTCCGGATGGCGTTAATGTTGTGCTGCTTCATCAGCCGCAGCTCCGTTTCCACCACATCGCGCGGCACCACACGGCCCAGCTTGGGGTGGTGCTCATGGCGATTGACTCCGCGGAGCAGGACGCGTTGGCCGTTGACCTTGAACTGGGCGTCCTCGATGGAAATAGTCCGGAATCCCAGCTGCAAGGTCACGGTTTCGCCCGGTGCGGTGACAGTGGCTGCGTAAAGCCGCGGAAGCTCCGCGGACCAGGGCGAGATGGCCGGGATCCGGTGTTCGCTGCCGGCGGTCAGTTCCAGGTTCAGTTCGGGGACACGTACGACGGCGTCAATCGCCTCGCCGGCCCGGCTCACCTCGACGCGCAGGACGCCTTCGCCACTCACGTGATCGTAGTCTGCGTGCACAAACACGTCATCGATTCCCTGTTCGGGCCGGGCCTGGAGGGTCACGTCCCGGAAGATTCCCGGCAGCCACCACATGTCCTGGTCTTCCACGTAACTCGCGGCCGAGAACTGGGCAACCCGGACGGCCAACACGTTGGCGCCTTCTTTCAGAACCCCGGTGACGTCAAACTCGTGCGCCAGCCTGCTCCCGCGGGTTGTTCCCAGTTCCGTGTCGTTGAGCCAAACCGTGGCGGCGGATTCGACGCCATCGAACCGGAGAAGGGCCCTGGGGAAGAACTCCGGGCCGGCCAGGAATTCCACGACGTGATCGCCGATCGGGTTTGCGTCCGGCACGTGCGGCGGCTCCACGGCAAAAGGGAACTGGACATTCGTGTACGCCGGGGCTCCGTGACCATGCATGGGCCAGCTTGACGGCACGGGAAGGCTGGTGAATCCCTCGAGGTCCTTACCGGACTGCCAGCCGTCACCCGGTGCCTGCCGGATGCCGGGGCTGAGTCGGAACTGCCACTCACCGTTCAGGGACCTCCTGGGAGCGTCACTGCGAAGGTACGCCCGGGCCGGCAAGGTGCCACGGGCCGGTTCAAGGGACGCCAGCGCCGCGGCATGGTCAGCGCCAACCTCCAGGGCGCGGCCCTTGGACGGCGCGGCGGAACTGGCTGGGATCCCGGCTGGCATGACGGGTGACTGAACTGACATGGGTCTTCCTTGCTGCAGGTTGCTGGGGGGCCGCACCGGGCGCTGTTCGGTTTTCGTGAACGTTCACGAACTACTTAACACTAGCCGCACGCGATCATTTTGGGTAGGGCTTCTTAGGCTGATTCGCGGATGACCAGCTCGTGGCGGAGCATTCTCCGCGCAGCTGCGCTGCCCGGCAGAATGGTGCCGGTCAGCAACCCGGCGAGGAGTTCGACGGCGGCGCGCCCCACGTCGCGCAGGTCCAGCGAGAGGGTGGTCAACTCAGGAGTCATGAGTACGCCAAGCGGGATCCCGTCCATCCCCATCACGGCGCAATCGCCAGGGACCGAGCGGCCGTGGGCGGCCAGAGCCTTGAGTGCCCCCGCTGCCATGAGGTCATTAAAGACAAGGACCCCGTTGACGGCCGGCTGATCTGACAGCAGTGCCTCAACGGCGGCCCGCGCGGCTTCGGCGGATTCGCGGGCGTGGGCTACCGTGAGTTCAATGCCAAGGTCCGCGGCCGCACGGGTGACTGCGGCGCCTCGGGCAGACAGTAGCGCTGCAGGACCCGAATCCAGGTAGGCAAGCCGAGTGCGGTCGGCGCCGGCAAGATGTTCCAGACCGAGCCTGGCCGCATAGGCGTAATCGAACGAAATGCCGCCGGCCGAGACTCCTTCGGGGTCATCCAGCACCACCACCGGTCGATGGCCCAGCAGTGCCTGCGCCTCTGCCGCGTGCGGACCCAGGTAGCCAATGACAGCATCCACGTGCGGGGACAGCCGCTCCACTGCGTCCAGACTGCTGCCGCTTCCGTGACCAAAATCATCCATCACCACGTTCCAGCCACGCAGCGTGGCCATTTCCACAACGCTGGATGCGAAGGCGGGAAAGTATGGGTTGGTGAGGTCGGGTATGGCCAGGCCTACCGAAGTGCGGGCGCCTTGGACGAGGCCCTTGGCATAGCGGCTGGGTGTGTAGCCCAGCTCACGAGCCAGTTCCTGGACGCGTTGACGCGTCTCCTGCTTGATTCCAGGCATGTCGTTCATCGCCCGGGTCACCGTCTGCCGCGAAACACCCGCCGCGGCAGCGACATCAAGGATCGTGGCACGCTTGACGGGCCGGCCAGCGGAGGGAGAGCTCATAGACCGTAAGTCTAGGGCTAGCCGCCAGGACCCTCTCTCACCGTTGCCCTACACGCCTGGCGTCCGAGCGATGATCGTGAACGTACAGGGCACGAGATCACGTTCGGATTCTGGCCACGCGAAGCCGCCCGGCACCTCAACCATGCGTGGCGAGAACCTCCACGGGATTGTTTTGTCCTCGTCGACCCGAAGGATCTGCAGACCCGCCCCCACAAGGGAGTTAATGATGTCTGACAGGGGATGCGCCCATTGATACGTCCGGGAATGAGCCACCGTGCCATCTCCGGCGTAGGTGGACTCGTCGTCCCATTGCTGTGCTTCGCCGTTCCCAAAGTACGGATATCGAAGCTGCAGTCCGTCCGCATGCTCGTCAATGGCGTAGAGAGCTGGATGCCCATCGCGGATGTAAAACGTTCCTCCAGCCCGCAGGAGCCCCGCAGCCTGGGCCGCCCAGCGCTGCAGGTCAGGGAACCAATTGATGGTTCCGATGCTGGTGTATACAAGGTCGAAGAAACCGTCGACGGCGGCACGGGCCTCAAGTACGTCGCTTTCCACCCAGACGGCGTGGATGCCCAGTCGCTCCGCTAAGTTGGCAGCAGATGCCAAGGCGGCCGGGGAAAAGTCAACGCCAGTGACCCGGGCGCCAGCCCTGGCCAAAGAAAGAGTATCGGTGCCGATATGGCACTGAAGATGACAGACATCCAGCCCGGCGACCGTCCCGTCCGGGAGGAACGGCACGAGTGCGGCCAGGTCCGTCCGAATAACTCCGGTTAGATGGTTCGGATCGTCCAAGTCGCTGATCCCGTAGGCCTTTTCGTGCAGGGGCACCCGGTCTTCCCAGTTCTCACGGTTGCTCGCGCGTGCAGAATCCCAGTCAATCGCACTCCGGCTATCACTCATCCGGCGAGTCTATGCAGACGACAATCGAAACTGCGATTATTTCTGTTTATCCTTCGGCCTGGCCAAGGTTGGGCAATAGGCCAGCAAGCCGGTACTAGCAACCAC
>NZ_JBLWIJ010000056.1:0-421 GCF_051365025.1 Arthrobacter sp. R4 | reverse complement strand
GGCGAGTCTATGCAGACGACAATCGAAACTGCGATTATTTCTGTTTATCCTTCGGCCTGGCCAAGGTTGGGCAATAGGCCAGCAAGCCGGTACTAGCAACCACGGGGTGTGGTTTAAATGGGAGAACCCCCCGACACGTGTGTGTTGGGGGGTTCTCGACCTTAATGGTTGTCCGGCGGTGACCTACTCTCCCACACCCTCCCGGGTGCAGTACCATCGGCGCTGTGGGTCTTAGCTTCCGGGTTCGGAATGGGACCGGGCGTTTCCCCCACGCTATGACCGCCGTAACCCTGTTACCCGATCCTGCCCGGCGTGTGCCGGGGGGTGGGAAGTTTGGTTACAACTGTTCCTGTTAGGGAACTGTGGTGTTGTTATTCAGTTGTGTTCTCAAGCAACGGGTTTGTTGTTTGGGAACCACATA
>NZ_JBLWIJ010000055.1:0-6225 GCF_051365025.1 Arthrobacter sp. R4 | reverse complement strand
CCAGAGGCTGGCGACGAGCAGCAGCGGGATGGTCTCGTAGGTCCGGGCGTAGATGAGCTGGGCGCTTTGGAGCAGTTCGGCAACGCCGAGGACACTGACCAGCGAGGTTTCCTTGAACATGCCGATCACCTGGTTGCCGGTTGCCGGGATGATCGAGGGCATCGCCTGGGGGATGATGACCTTTCGCATCTTTATTGACCCGCTCATGCCCAGGGAGTCGGCTGCCTCGATCTGGCCCTTGCCGACCGATGAGAACCCGCCCCGGATGATCTCGGCCATATAGGCGGCCTCGTTCAGCGTCAGGCCAACCAAGGCTGCCGTGATGGGTCCCATTAGGGCGTTGGTGTCGATCGCGGTGCCGATGTCCGTGAACGGGATCCCGATGGTCAGGTTCGGGTAGAGCGCGGAGATGTTGAACCAGAAGATCAACTGCACCAGCACCGGAGTGCCCCGGAAAAGGGTGATGTAAACGCCCGCCGTGGCCGCGAGTGGCTTGATGCTCGAGCCCCTCATGATCGCCAGCACCAGCCCGAGGAGTGTTCCCAGGGCCATGCTGGCCACCGTGAGGAAGATCGTCAGCATCAAACCACGGAGAATCGTTTCGTGGGTAAAGTACCGTGCAACCACCCCCCACTTGAAGTTGGGGTTGGTTGATACCGAGATCAGGATGCCCAAAGCCAAAAGGCTACACACAACCCAAGCCGCATACTCGAAAGTGCTGCGTCGCCGGAGCCTAGGCTTGAGCGCCGGGTCGACCACACTCATTGCGGCGTCACTTCCTTGACGAACGAATTTCTGCACGGCGTCCCTCTAATTGAGCTTCGCGTCAGTGATGGCGCCGGACTCCAGGCCCCAGTTCTCGAGGGACTTCTTGTATTCCGGGGTCTCAAGGACGGACTGGATCGCTGCCTGCATGGCCGGGGTCAGCGGGGACCCCTTTTTCAGGCCGACGGCGGTCAGATCGCTTGAGCCGACGTTGACCCGGCCGAGGATGGTAAAGGAGCCCGGCTGCTGCTTCTGGGCCCATGCGAGCGAGGTCGTGTCGTAGAGGATGCCGTCGATCCGCTTGGAGTGCAGCTGGACCAGGGCGTCCTGGATGTTGGGCAGCGTCACGGCGTTGATCGCCGGCTGGCCCTTGGAGGTGCAGGTCTGCTCACTCAGGGTGGGCAGGCGCAACAGCTGGCCGGTGGAGCCCTGGGTGACGGCGATGTTCTTCCCGCACAGGGTTTCAACGGTGAGGTTCAGCGGGTTCCCCGCGGCCGCGGCCACGGAGTTGCCGGCCCTGAAGTAGTCGATCATGTCCAGGACCTTGAGCCGCTCTTCGGTCTTGGACATGGTGGTGGCGGTGAAGTCGAACCGGCCGCCGTCCAGGCCCGGGACGATCGTGTCGAACTTCGTGTCCACGAACTTCAGCTCCAGGTCAAGCTTCTTGGCAATGAGCCGGGCAACGTCCGGGTTGAGCCCGATCGGGGTGGTGTTGTCCTCCGCGAGGAACGTCGTCGGCGGGTAGTGCAGGTCCATCGCGACCGTCAGTTCGCCCTTGTCCTTATAGGACTGCGGCAAAAGTGCCACGGCAGCAGCATCAGGCTGCACGCCCTCCGAGATGTCAGCCGTATTCGATGTCTTGGATCCGTCCTGAGCTGAATCGCTGCCGGCATTTGACCCGCAGGCGGTTAGCGCCAGTAAGACGGCCAACCCTGCACCGGCAGCCCGGACCTTGATTCTCATCTTCGTCGGAGTCTCCTTCCAAAACAGAGCCACAAATCCCTACCTACTATGCAACCACCCTCGCGGTAGATCGTCGACAATTTACAGGGATTATCTTTATTGACGGCACAAGAGAAGGCCAGATCCAAGCGGACCTGGCCTTCTCTTTCGGAATGGCGGATAAGGAGAATCTCAGGAGGTGACTTCTTCCGTTGTGCCGGTAAGATCCTCCACGGCTGTTTCCATGTGGCGTGTGATGGCTTTGTGCAGTTCTTCCCGACGGCCTGCCTGCAGGAGATCGAGGATGTGTTGGTGTTCCTGCACGAGGACGTCTATTCGGGGGTAGGCGACGGCCAGATTGAGAATGCACATCCTCGATTCGGCTGCGAGGGTCTGATAGATCCGGATCAGGCGTGTATTGCCGGCCCCGGCCACCAGGGAGGTGTGGAACTGCATATCCAGCCGCGCAATCGCCTGCCAGTCCGAGACAGCAACCTGCTTTGCCATGTCGCTGATGGTGGCCTTTAGCGCCTGGCAGGTGTCCTTGACCTGTTCCGGACCGGCGTCCAGCAGTGCGTCCGCGGCAGTTGATTCCACAGCCTCGCGTACGGCGTAGATCTCCCTGATGTCTTCCGTGGTGAGCTCAAGGACGAAAACGCCCCTGTTACGCCGACTGACGAGGATCCCTTCCTGGCACAGCCGCTGCAACGCCTCACGGACTGGACCCCTGGAAGTGTTTAGCTGGCTTGCCAAGACAGATTCATTGATCTGTTCTCCCGGACGGAACATGCCTTGGACAATCTGTTCCCGCAGCTGATCAGCGATCAGCTGCGCCGTGGGTCTTCCCTCCAGTGCAAAGAGCCCTTCCGATGCCGCCATCGATATCCCCCTCATTTCACTCTTTCGCCTGCTACACGTTTTTTAGACAGCTATGGCGGTGTACTTGGTCTCAAGAAATTCCTCGATGCCAATCTTGCCGCCTTCGCGCCCCAGTCCCGACTGCTTGACACCGCCGAACGGTGCTGCGGGATTGGAAACAAGGCCGGTGTTCAGTCCGACCATGCCTACTTCCAGTTCTGCGGAGAAGCGGAGAGCCTTGTCCATGTTCTCAGTAAAGACGTAGCCGACCAGGCCCCACTCGGTGTCGTTGGCGAGTCGAAGCACTTCGTCTTCGCTGTCGAAGTGGGTGATCGCTGCCACCGGACCGAAAATCTCGGTGCTCATCAACTCGGAGTCCAATGAGACGTCCGTCAGGACAGTGGGCGTGTAAAAGTATCCGGGACCTTCGGGACGGCTTCCTCCCGTCAGGATGCGTGCACCCTTGGACACCGCGTCGGCCACGAGGCTTTCGACCTTGTCCAGGCCCTTCTGTTCGATCAGTGGACCCACCTCGGTCCCTGACACCGCGCCGTTGCCCACCTGAAGTTCGGAGATCTTCTTGGCGAACTTCTCGCTGAATTCCTCCACCACTGACCGGTGGACGAAGAAGCGGTTCGCGGCAGTGCAGGCCTCACCCATGTTCCGCATTTTGGCCTTCATCGCGCCATCAACTGCCTTCTCGATGTCGGCGTCGGCCAGGACGATGAAGGGGGCGTTTCCACCCAGTTCCATGGAGGAGCGCATGACATTGTCGGCCGCCTGGCGCAGAAGGATCTTGCCTACCTCGGTGGAGCCGGTGAAGCTGATCTTCCGCGCAATGCCGCTGCTGGTCCAAGCCCCCACCACACTTGAGGCGCTGGAGGTCGTGACGACGTTCAGGACGCCGTCGGGAAGGCCTGCCTCCCGGAAAATCTGCACCAGGGCAAGGGACGTCAGCGGGGTCAGCTCGGCAGGCTTGAAGACCATGGTGCAACCGGCCGCGACGGCGGGGGCGATCTTGCGGGCACCCATGGCCAACGGGAAGTTCCACGGGGTCACCAGCACGCAGGGGCCGACCGGTTCCTTGGTGATCATGATCCGGGTGTTGCCGTCAACCGAGGTGGCATGGTCTCCGCCAATGCGGACGGCTTCTTCGGAGAACCAGCGGAGCATTTCGGCGCCATAGGCCACTTCTCCCCGTGCCTCGGCAAGGGGCTTGCCCATCTCCGCGGTCATGATTGCCGCCAGGTGGTCGGTGTTGGCAATGACCAGTTCATAAGCGCGTCGCAGGATGTCGGCACGTTCGCGGGGAGTGGACTTGCCCCACGCCGCCTGGGCCTGGCCTGCAGCCTTGATCGCCAAGGCTGCATCTGCAGGCCCGCCGTCGGCTACGTGGGCGATGATTTCGTTGGTAGCTGGATTTTCCACCGGGAAAGTGGCGCCGCTGGCGGCCTTCTGCCAGGCGCCATCGATGAACAATTCCGTGTGAAGCCCTGAGGGGTCGAATGAGGAGCTCATGTCACGCTTTCAAAAATGGTAGGGGAGATACTAGGAGGTGGCTGTTTTCAGCGCCTGGGTGAACCTGGTCAGGCCGGCTTGGATTTCGTCGCTGCTGACGTTGAGCGCCGGGATGATGCGGACGACGTTTCCGTGCGGACCGCAGGTGAGGAGCAGCAGTTCTTCCTTGATGGCTGCTTGCTGGACTGCCAGGGCGGTAGCGGAATCAGGGGTGTTGTCCGGTGAGGTAAATTCGACGCCCTGCATGAGGCCGCGGCCGCGGACATTGCCGATTCCCGAAAATTCTGTCTTGAGCTGGTCAAGCCCTGCCCGCAGTTCATCGCCCCGTACCAGGGCGTTCTCCACCAGGTTCTCGCGTTCGATGACGCCCAGGGTTGCGACGCCGGCTGCGGCTGCAACTGCGTTCCCGCCGTAGGTGCCGCCCTGTGAACCTGCCCAGGCTTTACCCATCAGTTCGGTGGAGGCGGCGATGGCTGAGATCGGGAAGCCGCTGGCGAGTCCCTTCGCGGTGATCACCACGTCGGGAGTGATGCCTGCCCAGTCGTGGCCCCAGAACTTTCCGGTGCGGCCAACCCCGGCCTGGACCTCGTCGAGGATGAGTACGATGCCGTGGCGGTCAGCCCGCTCGCGCAAACCTTGGAGGAACGCCGGGGGAGTGGGGATGTAGCCGCCGTCGCCGAGGACAGGTTCGATGATGAAACCGGCCGTGTCTGCCGGGCTGCTGATGCTCAGGAGGAGGTGGTCCAGTTCCTTCAGCGCGAATGTGACGGCAGTTTCCTCGTCCCAGCCATACCGGTAGGAGTGCGGGAAGGGTGCAATGTGCACTCCACCCATGAGCGGGGAGAAGCCTGAACGGAACTTCGTGCCGGCCGTGGTGAGCGAAGCGGCACCCACGGTCCGACCGTGGAAGCCTCCGTGGAAGGAGATGATGTTGGGCCGCCCCGTGGCCATCCGGGCCAGGCGGACCGAGGCCTCTACTGCCTCGGAGCCGGAGGTCGCGTAGAAAACGCTGTCCAGCCCCGAGGGCAGGAACTCTCCCAGCTTTTCGGTCAGCTCAAGCAAGGGCTTGTGCATCACGGTGGTGTACTGGGCATGGACAATCTTGCCCACCTGCTCACGGGCAGCCGCTACGACATCAGGGTGGCAGTGACCTGTGCTGGTAACACCGATTCCAGTGGTGAAATCGAGGTACTTCTTGCCGTCAGTTGCGTGGATCCAGCTGCCGAGGGCATGGTCGACGACGACCGGAGTGGCCTGCTTGAGGAGGGGACTGAGAGTTGCCATGGCTTCATACTTTCTTAGGGCCTGTAGATTGTCAACAATAGGCGATGTTGGGAAGGGATAGTTGGTGCTTGTCTTAAACCGTCTCGAAGCGTTGGGGGCGCGCGAAGTTGAGGCTGTCGAAGGTGCGCTTGCCGAGGGCTTCGTGGGCGGCGATTTCGCCGTAGCCGGTGGCGTTTTTGAAGCCGCCGCCTGAGAAGCCGGTGGCGGCGTAGATTCTGCTTCCTTCGTGGAACCGGCCGAGGAGGGGGTTGCCGTCGGTGGTGAAGAGGTCCGGGAAGGCGTCCGAGCGGACGATGTTCGGGAACAGTCCGGGGAAGAACTCGGTGACAGTTTCGGTGGTTTCCGAGATTTCAGCGGATGTTAGGTCCCGGGGGACTGAATCCGGCTGCGGCGTTGGTGTGCCGCGGCCGTCAAGAGTTGCCTTGACTGTGGCGCCGTCCACGGCGGGTGCCCCATACATGGAGCGGTCCCCGGAGATCCGGATAAAGACGGGGAACTTCTTCGGCGAGAATTCCGATGCGTCTTTGGCGACGAACCAGGACAGGAAGCACCGTTTGGTTTGCGTTGCTGCCTTCAGGTAGTTGGGCATGAGGCGTTGGGACCATCCGCCGGAGGCGATGATGGCGTTTTCGAAGGTCCAGGTTTTGTTGCCGGAGGTGATGAGGACGCCGTCGGGGGTTTCGGTGATGGTGTCGATGGGGGTGTTGGTGTGGATGGTTGCGCCGTTGGTTTGGGCTGCGGTGATGGCGGCGGTGACGGCGCGGTCGGTGCGCAGGGCGCCGGCGTGGGGGTCGTAGACGGCGATGTCGTCGGGGCGGAGGTTGTGTTGGGGGTAGCGTTCGGCCATTTCCTGGTGGT
>NZ_JBLWIJ010000054.1:0-9272 GCF_051365025.1 Arthrobacter sp. R4 | reverse complement strand
CCAGGGACTCAACCCACTCGGCGGTCTCTTCCGGATCACGATCAGGCAGCTGGTTAGTCAACCCGCTGAGGATATGGGAGGTATCTTCTCCTGCAGCCACGTCAGCCTCTCTTTGCGCGCATTCATCGGCGCTCCCAGGCCGGGCAGGGTGGCTGTCCGGCGTGAGGGCGACGTGTGCGACGTATCGGTTACAACAGCCCGGTCATGTGCGCCGGGCAGGGTCCTATCACGCCTATGTCTGCATAGAGTTCCAGGGCGGTCGCCCCGCAGGCATAGTTGTCACCGATCACTCTAGCTCTGACTTCAACACGATGCGTAGCCGCGCCTTCGGCACCGGTCTTGTATTTCGCGGTCATACTGGTTGTGTGACGAAAAGCCGCTGCGATGCGGGTTGGCCGTGCCGGATGTGACGCAGAATATGGCGGATCGCGGTACGGGCAGCTTGAAGCGCAGGCACAAAGGGTGTTGGCTTGGAGTAATGGAAATCACTATGCGCACTGCATGTATAAGGCATTGGAGGAACACGTGAGCGAGGCCGACGCCGCCACTTCGGTAAATGTGGCGGAAAAATTGGGTTTCAAAAACGGGGATCTGATTCAGGAGTTCGGTTACGACGACGACGTCGATTTCGACTTACGTGACGATATAGAGGACCTGACCGGGTCCGAGCTCCTGGACGAGGACGACCACGATGTCGTTGACGCTGTCATCTTCTGGTGGCGGGACGGCGACGGTGACCTGGTCGATACACTCATGGATTCGCTGACCACCCTGAGCGAGAACGGCGTTGTCTGGGTGTTGACTCCTAAGTCCGGGCGGCCGGGTTACGTCTCTCCTGCCGAAATCCAGGAAGCCGCACCCACCGCCGGGCTGCACCTGACCACCTCCGCCGGTGTATCCAAGGACTGGAGTGCAACCCGGTTGGTGAGCAGGAAGAATAAGTGAGCCCAGGACTTGCCGTTGACGGCCTGACTCTCCCGGCGAACCTGGAAATGACGGTTCCCGCCGTCGGTGAGGCCGCCCCGGACTTCGAGCTCACCAATCAATTTGGTGAGCCTGTCCGGCTCTCATCCTTCCGCGGCCAGAACGTTGTCCTGGTCTTTTATCCTTTCGCATTTTCCGGCATCTGCACCGGTGAACTCTGCGAAATCCGCGACAACCTCGCTGTTTTCGAAGACGCCAAAGCCGCTGTCCTGGCCGTCTCCGTGGACAGCAAATTTAGCCTGCGGGCCTATGCAGAGCAGGAAGGCTACAGCTTCGACTTGCTTGCGGATTTCTGGCCCCACGGTTCTGTGGCCAGCGATTACGGCGTTTTTGACGCCGAGAGCGGGATGGCGCGGCGCGGGACCTTCATCATTGATCGGGCCGGCATCGTCCGCTACGTGGTGGTGAACCCCCGCGGCCAGGCCCGCGACCTTTCTGCATACCGGGATGCCCTGGCAGGTCTGGACCAGGCCTGAGCACGGATGGATCAGCGCAGGCACGGCGTAGGGCTCACCGGTTTTGCGAGCCTGCCTGTTGCAGGCCCTGCCGTTCTGGCTGGCGCTGATCTCGAAGTCCTCCGCAGGATCCGTGCACTGCTTACCGGCAAGCGCATTGCGCTCCTCACCGGTGCCGGGCTGAGCACTGATTCGGGGATTCCCGACTACCGCGGTCCGGATTCAGCGCCGCGGTCACCCATGACGTACCAGGAATTTGTGGGGGACCCGGCTAACCGCCAACGCTACTGGGCCCGTAACCACATCGGGTGGTCGCACCTTCGGCATGCCGATCCCAACGCAGGCCACCGGGCGGCAGCAGAGCTTGAGCGCCGCGGCCTTCTCACCGGCCTCATTACCCAGAACGTGGACCGCCTGCATGAGGAAGCTGGCAGCTTCAACGTGGTGGACCTTCACGGCCGTTTCGACCAAGTCGTCTGCCTGGAGTGCCGCCGCATCTTTTCGCGGCGCCTGCTCGCCGGAGTGCTGGAGGAACTCAACCCAGGTTTCTTGGAAAAAGCCAGCGCCTCCGGTCTGGTGGAGATGGCCCCGGACGCCGACTCGACCGTTGAGGACCAGACGCTGATTGGAAGCTTTGTTGTGGCAGTCTGCCCTGCGTGCGGTGGCACGCTTAAGCCTGACTTTGTGTATTTTGGCGAAAACGTTCCGAAAGACCGCGTAGCACGGTCGTACTCGATCGTGGACGAAGCGGATGCGTTATTGGTGGCGGGATCTTCCCTGACGGTGATGAGCGGATTGAGATTCGTCAGGCATGCAGCAAACGACGGAAAACCCGTCGTCATCATCAATCGGGGAGCCACCCGCGGGGACGACCGTGCCACCATCAAACTGCATGCAGGCGTCAGTGAATCCCTGGGCTGGCTGGCCGTGGAATTGCCGTATTTGTGAGGGCATTGCGCCCCTTTGTGGGGGGCCGATTGGCTTTTGGCGTGGCGAGTCAGGTAAAGTCTATGTTCGTTGGTTGAAGCGCTGCGACGCGGAAATCATCCCTTTGGGTCTTTAGCTCAGCTGGTAGAGCGCCACGTTTACACCGTGGATGTCATCGGTTCGATCCCGGTAGGACCCACCAAACAAAAACCCCGTTGCTCCGGCCTCCTCGGCCGCGAACAACGGGGTTTTGTTGTGTTCGGGAATCTCTCTCCCGGGCTATCACCTAAGCCTTGCGCACATGATGGGGACGCCTTCGACTGCCCATCCCTCCGGCGCGACGTGGACGGGCCGTGTTTCACTGTCGGCTGCGCCTTCGCAGGCCTGCTTCGCCGCCTGTACGCCGTCCGACCAGGACGGGCCCGCTTCACGCGCTACCTGGGTGGGGAAGTACGAAACAGCGAGCAAGACAGCCAACACCGCTCCGACCGCTGCGGCCGCTGGCACCGACTTTGTTCCCAGGGATTCGGCGAGCAGGGGGACCAGCGCCAGGATAAACATCGAGGGTACCGCCGAGTAACGGGACAGTGTGAACTGCGCCCATTCAGTGTCCGTCAGTTGCGAGTAGTGGAATTCGCCACCCGGGTTGGCGACAAGGCATGCTGTCCAGATACCCAACGATGCGGCCAGGAAAACCAGCGCCACCAGGCGGTTCTGCTGGGAAGCCTTGGTCAGCAGGTAGGCCACAAGCGCGACTATGGGAACGCTGGCAACCACCACCGGGGCCCAGCCGAAATTGAGGATGTTCAGGCCCATGTTCCGGGAGGCGCCATAAACAACCACGCCCGTAATGTTGACGAACCATCCGATGAGCACAGATCCCAAGTCAATGAACTCGCCCTTTTGCTCGCTGCGAGGGAAGGTGAGCGCGGTGAAGATTTGGCAGGCGGCGCCTGCGAGGAACCCTGCCCGGGCGGGCCAATAGGCTTTGTTCCTGACTCGGAAAAGAACCAGCGGCAGGAAGACGACCGAAATCACCTCGGTGATTGCCGAGAGGCCTGCCACCGCAAAGAGCAGGAAGCCCGACGCTTTGGTCTCCGCTGGCTTGAACAGCAGCCAGGGCATTAGCCATAGCAGATACCAATGCAAGTTGGCGGTGTTGCCCAGGATCTCGTAGGGAGCGACGCTGACCATGACCGGTATGGCCGCCCAGGCAGCCCGCAGCCAGACCTTATCCGTGAGGGCCCCGGCGCAGTAGTAGGTCAGGAGAGCAACCAGCCCCACGACGAGGGACGATGCGAAGGCCAGCGCAACCGCGAAGTCCTTCAGTGCCACAAAGTGGACCACCAGTTCCGCAATGGTTCTCGGGAGAACATGCAGATATCCCTCATATGGGGCAAAGAGGGCAGCCGGACCGCCGCCGGAGAAGGCTTGGCCGATGAAGATGGGGCCATCTTCAGCCCAGACTGTTGCCGACGCAGCGGCGGGAAGCCGCAGGAAGGCCACGAACGTTGTGATTGTCAGTGCCACGACGGCCATGGCTGCCCGGCTGGCGAATACCCGCAATGCTTTGTCTCCTGGTTTGTGCTTGCAACGGAGTCAAAGCCCGCCTGCCCGGGGCCGGCTCCAGCCGGTCTGCCCAGGCTTCAATATAGCCCAGAACCATGTCTGGAACCCGAAGTGGCGCTGTGCGGCCAACATCGCGGAAGACAGTCCGTTGATTGTCGGACCTCCGCTATAGCTTGCGGGTATGGAACACGTGATGCTCAAGACAACTGCAAGCGGAAACCCCGCAACGGTGATCTCCGGGGGCAGGCAGTGGGCCGTCAGCGCAGCACCTGTCCGATGGTTCGAACGTGTCAGCTGGTGGGAAGGCCAACGACGAATGCCACGCGGAATCAGCCGCGTGGATGTGGAGGTGCTGCAGGTCCAGGTGCGGTTGGGGAACAATCCCCACTCCGCATTGACTACCATGACGCTGGTCAGGGATGGGCTCGGCGGCAGTTGGAGGCTCAGGGAGTCCGTTGCGGACGCGGCCTGATGGAAAAGCCATCCGGGCATTGGAAAACCCTCCACCGCGACTATTGGGGGATGCCGCGGTGGAGGGTCTGAGATGAATATACCGTGAACTCCCGGAAACAAAAAATGACATGCAGGTACTACGCAAAGTTTTTCGAAGGCGTGTCATAAAAGCCCCTGCATCGTGGGCCCCCGCCATTATGATGGTTGGTGTTCAGTCGAATGAACAGCTGGACGATGACAACGCATTGGCGCGCCAACCGAAGGAGAATCATGGCCGATTCCCGCACACCCCGATCCTCCGAGGGCCTCGGAAGCGCTTCGCCGGCGCCGGCTGTCACCCGAGCGGCGGCTGTGTTGGAGGCTCTTGCGGCGTCCCCTGCAGGAAAGTTGACCCTGAGCGATCTTGCCCGTGAGCTGGGCATCCCTAAGTCATCGACTTCCAACCTGCTCCTTGCCCTCGAAGAGGCGCGGCTTATCGGCCGCCAGGGTGCGGAGTTCACGCTTGGCCGGAAGTTGGTGGAACTTGGTGCCGCCTATCTCAGCAGGCTGGACGAAGTGCAGGAGTTCTACCGGTATTGCGAGCAGGCGCCCACACTTTCCGGCGAGACGGTCCGCATTGCCATGCTGGACGGGACCAATGTCATCTATCTTGCCCGTTACGAGGGCCATCCAGCGGTAAGGCTCACCTCCAACATCGGCGACAAAATGCCGGTTTCCCTGTGTGCCGTGGGCAAGGTGCTGATCGCCCGGCTTCACGATCACGACATTGAAGCCATGTTCCCGGACGATCTCGAGCTTCCGGTCATGACGCCAAAGTCCCTGCGTACGGGAGCGCAGCTAAAGGCGCAGCTGGAGACGATCCGTGAGCAGGGCTATGCCTTCGAAGATGAGGAATCAACCACCGGGGTGGTCTGCCTTGCTGTGGCCGTGCCGACCCACGGTGCGCACGGCCCCAGCCTGGGGCTCTCCGTCACGGCCCTGAAGGCCACGTACTCCGCGGAACAGGGTGACCAGATGGTCAAAGAGCTTCGGGAACTCGCCCATTCCCTCGGCAACCCCATGGGCTGAGACGCCAATCCAGCGGCCCTGACCGAAGCAATCGAACAATTTCACGGCAGACTCTTGCCGCTTGTTCAACTTGCTGTACTCTGTTCAATATAGTGATCTGCACAACAGGTGCTGTCGCTTACCCACCAGGCCAACGGGGGCCTGGCGTGTTTTTGAGGGAGTTCCAGTGACAACTCGTACTAAATCACCGCTAGCTGAAGTGGACGGCGCCGTCGTCGACCCGGAGCAGCTGCGAAGGGCAACTCTTGCCAGTTCCGTAGGTTCCGCCCTGGAGTACTACGACTTTTACATCTACGGCCTGGCCTCGGCCCTGATTTTCGGCCCTCTGTTCTTCTCCCCGCTGGGCGAGAGCGGCGCGGTCATCGCCTCCTTCGCGACCTACGGCGTTGGGTTCGCTGCCCGGCCGTTCGGCGGCGTTATCTTCGGCTACATCGGGGACCGTTTCGGCCGCAAAATGGTCCTGATCCTCACCATCGGGCTGATGGGCATGGCCAGCTTCGCCATTGGCCTGCTGCCCACGTTCGAGCAGGCCGGGATGGTGGGAGCAGTGCTCCTGGTGGCCCTCCGTATCCTCCAAGGGTTGGGCGCCGGTGCCGAACAGGCCGGAGCCACCACCCTGATCTCGGAAGTGGCACCGCGCCGCCGTCGCGGTTTCTTCGCCTCCCTCCCTTTCGTTGGCATCCAGCTCGGTACCCTCCTGGGTGCCGGTACGTTCGCCCTGATGGCCCTGGCCGACAAGGCTGTCCTGCAGGGGTGGCTATGGCGGGTTCCGTTCCTGGCCAGCGTCATCCTGATTGTCATCGCTGTGTTCATCCGGCTGCGGCTGAAGGAGACTCCGGTCTTCCAGGAACTCGAAAAGCACAAGGCCGTGGTCAAGAACCCGGTGGGCCAGATCTGGAAGCACTCCAAGAAGAACGTCCTGATCGGCATTGGCCTGCGTATGGGCGAAAACGGAAACTCTTCCATCTACTCCGCACTACTGGTCTCCTTCATCAGCATGCCCGCCGGAATCTTCGCTGGCGACAAGTTCATCGGCCCCACGGGCCTCCTCATCGCCGCCGGGTTCGCCGCGGTCATGGTGGTCACGTTCGGCGCTCTGTCCGACCGCTTCGGTCGCGTCCCTGTCTACCGCTATGGCGCCCTGTTCCAGGCCATCATCGCCCTGCCGGCCTTCTACCTGGTCACCCTTGGCAATGTCACCCTGGTCTGGGTGGTCATGGTGGTGGGCATCTCCCTGGGTGTCCAGTCCATGCTCGGGCCCCAGTGCGCCCTCCTGCCGGAACTCTTCGGATCCCAGCACCGCTTCACCGGTGTGGCACTGAGCCGCGAACTCTCCGCTGTCCTCGCCGGCGGCTTCGCACCCATGATCGGCGTGGCGCTCCTTGCTGCCACGGGCCACTCCTGGCTGGTCCCCGCGATCTACTCCCTGGTCCTGGCGCTGATCTCCTTCGGGACAACGTTCTTCACGCCGGAAACCAACGGCCGTGACCTGGTCCTCGTTGAGGATGCCAGCTAGCTCACGTGTTCCATGGAAGGTGGCCTCCCCGGCAACGGGGAGGCCACCTTTCGGCGTTAAGAGCGTGAAAGGAGTTTGCTGCCCAGGTCATCAGCCGCGCTCGTCCTGCGGTGCCGCCGGTTCCGCAGACAAAAGAGCCCCTGCCGGGATTCCTGTTTCCAGGATCCGGGGCAGGGGCTCTGACGTGCCGGCCTCTTGGGCGGACCAGCATGACGGACCAGCAGTGCGGACCGGCAGTGGCGGATCAGTAGAAGTGGACGGTGTCCACGAGGTGGGGCAGGTCGCCGCCGTCGAGGAACGTGCGCAGGTTGCTGGCGAAACGCTCCGCGATCAGGCGGTTTTCCGCGGCGCTGAGTGCCGATGTGTGGGGCGAGACCATAACCCTGGGGTGGTTCCAGAGCGGGCTCTCCCGGGGCAGCGGCTCGACGGCGAAGACGTCCAGGCAGGCGTACGACACCTGGCCGTTGTCCAGTGCTTCCAGCAGGGCTTCCTCGTCCACCACTGTGCCACGGCCGACGTTCACGAAGACCGTCCCGGGCTTCATGGCCGAAAAGACCTCACGGCTGAAGAGCCCTTCTGTATAAGGGGTCCCCGGGAGGGTATTAACCACGGCATCCGCAGTTGCCAGCAATCCCGCGAGTCCGTCATTGTCCGAAACCTGTTCGATTCCCTCGATCGGCTCCACTGTGCGCTTGGTGCCGCTGACCTTCATGCCCAGTGCCCGGGCGATCCGGGCCGTTTCCAGTCCGATCTCTCCCAATCCGGCAACCACGAGGGTTGATCCGCTGACCAGCCGGGTGGGGGTGCGCAGCTCAGGCCATACTTTGGCGGCTTGGTCCTGTGCGAGTTCGGCGCTGCGCTTGAAACCGTTGAGGATTCCCAGCGCAGCAAATTCCGCCAGCGGCAGGGCGTGCACGCCGGCGGACGTGGTCACCTTGAACTTCTGCAGGGTCTCCTGGTCCAGCCCGGAGGCCTTCACCGCTCCGCCGGCCCCGGCCGCCATGCAGTGGACCCACTGGAGGTGCGGGTTCTCGCGGGCGATCCTCGCGAGGCCCGCCGGACTCTCGTTGGGGAGCCCGTACAGCACCTGCGCCTGGTTGAGCATGGACCAGTATCGCTCCTCCTGCTCAGCCGTGCGGCTGAAAGCGGGATCACCGGAGTGGTCAGCCGGAAAGCGCTCCGGCGGCAGAAGGTCGGGATCGTAGAGGACGGTAACGGAGGGGTCTACGGCGCGGAGGCGGTCCACGAGCTCAGCTTCGAGCGGGACGGCGATGGCGACGATGGTTTCAGACGTCATGTGTTCATCATACTGAATGGAGGATAGGATATTGGACAGATTTCTTTTCATTAACCACGATGATGTGAGGAGGTAGCGGACGTGGACGACAGAAGCGCGGGCTTTGTGGGCCTGGGGCTCATGGGCCAGCCCATGGCAGCCAATCTCCTGCGAAGCGGTTGGGACCTGACGCTATGGAACCGGTCGGCCGGCGCCGTTGCGGCGCTGGAGCGGTTAGGTGGACGGCCGGCGCACGACGTCGCGGACATGCGCGACCTGCCAGTGATCGTCTTTATGCTGCCGGACCTGTCCTTCATCGAAGAGGCCGCTGCCGGACTGCTGGAGAGCTGGCGCGCTTCGCCACCACGGGCCGGCACCAACGTTGTGGTCATGAGCAGCGTCTCGCCCTCCGGTGTGCAGGACTTCGGCCTGGAGGTGCAGCGGGCCAGCCAAGGGAATGCGGCCGTGGTGGATGCCCCTGTCAGCGGCGGAACAGCCGGGGCCGCGGACGGCACGCTGGCCATCATGGCCGGCGGCGCGGACGCTGACTTCCGCAGGCTGGAGCCGTTCTTCGGTGCCATGGGAACCACACTGCGGCACATGGGAGCCTTGGGGGCAGGATCCCTCGCCAAAGCGTGCAACCAGTTGATTGTGGGAACAACGACGGCGGCGCTCGCCGAAGCCGCGGAACTGGCCGAACGCTCGGGCATGGACGTTGAATCGCTCTTCGAGGTGCTGTCCGGCGGCCTCGCGGCCAGCAGGGTCCTGGACATTGTCGGCCCGCGGCTTGTCCGCAAGGACTACACGCCCAGCGGCCCGGCCAAATTCATGCACAAGGACCTGTCCTTTGTGCTCGAGTCAGCCCAGGCCGCCGGTGCTGCTGTGCCCATGGCGACTGCCGGCGTCGAACTATACGCCGAACTCAAGCGCCAGGGCCTCGGCGACCGCGACATCGCGGTGGTCCGGCAGGTAATTTCACGAGTTAGCGATGCCCATGCGAGCGGTACAGGAGAAGGAACGGTTT
>NZ_JBLWIJ010000053.1:0-1363 GCF_051365025.1 Arthrobacter sp. R4 | reverse complement strand
CGGCGACCGCGACATCGCGGTGGTCCGGCAGGTAATTTCACGAGTTAGCGATGCCCATGCGAGCGGTACAGGAGAAGGAACGGTTTCACCATGAGTTCTTTGTTTGATTTGACCGGGCGGGTTGCTTTGGTGACGGGTTCGAGCCGGGGGATTGGTAATGCGCTGGCGCGGGCGTTGGCTGACGCCGGTGCCACGGTGGTGTTGAACGGGGTCAATGCCGGGCGGTTGAAGGACGCGGCGGCTGCGATGGCTGCGGAGTACGCGCCGGGGCGGGTGCACAGTGTCGCGTTTGATGTCACGAAGGATAGCGAGGCGGCGCGGGGTGTGGCGTGGGTGGAGGAGAACGTGGGGCCATTGGAGATCCTGGTGAATAATGCCGGGATCCAGCACCGGGTGCCGATGCTGGAGCTGGACGTGAAGGATTGGGAACGGGTGATCGCCACCGATTTGACGAGCGCGTTTTTGGTGGGGAGGGAAGCCGCGAGGCACATGATCGCCCGCGGGCACGGGAAGATCATTAACATCTGTTCGGTGCAGACGGACCTGGCCCGCGCCCACGATCGCGCCGTATGTGGCGGCGAAGGGCGGGTTGCGGAACCTGACCCGGGCGATGACCGCGGAGTGGGCGGCCTCGGGCCTGCAGATCAACGGGATCGCGCCGGGGTATATCCATACGGAGATGACGCAGAACCTGGTGGACGATGAGGTGTTCAATTCCTGGATCCTGGGCCGGACCCCGGCCAACAGGTGGGGCACGGTACAGGATTTGGCCGGGCCCGCGGTGTGGCTGGCCTCGGCCGGTTCGGACTTCGTGAACGGGCAGACGATCTTTATCGACGGCGGAATGACGGTGGTGGTCTGATGACAACGAACACAAAACTCCCGGTTTCCACGCTGCCGGTGTCGGGTGTGGCGGTGGTGGCCCATGCCAGGGGGGATCTGCGCATCGAGGAGGTGCCGTTGGTTCCGCCGGGCCCGGGGGAGGCCGTTATCGAGGTGGCGTTTGGCGGGATCTGCGGGTCGGACCTGCACTACTGGTTGCACGGGGCGGCGGGGGAGTCGGTCCTGAAGGCCCCGCTGGTGCTGGGTCATGAGATTTCCGGGACCGTGGTCCGTGCCGCGGCCGACGGGACAGGCCCCGCCGCGGGGACCCCGGTCGCTGTGCATCCGGCCACGCCCGGGCCCGGTGCCGGGGATATCCGGTATCCGGCGGAGCGGCCCAACCTCTCACCGGGGTGCACGTACCTGGGGTCAGCGGCCCGGTTCCCGCATACCGACGGGGCGTTTGCCCGGTATGTGAACCTGCCAACCCGGATGCTGCGGGTCCTGCCCGCGGGCCTGGACCTGCGTACCGCGGCTTTGA
>NZ_JBLWIJ010000052.1:0-16274 GCF_051365025.1 Arthrobacter sp. R4 | reverse complement strand
AGGGAAATAAATCCTCGCCGGGACATGCCCGAAACAAGCGGGGTGTTCTTATTCATGACGATTCCTTCGCAATAGCTGAGGGTTGAAGAGCCGGCGCACCAACTCGTTGCAACGCATCCCGGCACAGCCGGGAAGGGATGTGATTAGCCACACATATCCCATAAGGAAGAGTACACAAGTTTCCCATTTACTCAAGTACTAACTTTGGTCAGCTTTGGTTGCATCGCTACCGATTTGCCTCGGCGGGGCCTGAGTACGCCCGGCCTGTCATGAGGCGGATGAGACTGTGTTCCAGTGGAGCCGACGAGAGACCAGCGCACATCTGCAAGAGCAAACTTATGTTTGGGGCGTCCCTGTGCAGCCTAGGCAGAGCTTCGCCCCTGCGCTCACGGCCGCTACACGGAGGGACGCTTTTGGCCCGCTCTTGAGAACCTCACACTGTAAGCGTCGAAGTCAATCAGCCGGCGTGACCCTGTCTCCCGATCCATTGATCCAGAACAGACCAGCCGCTGGCTCGGCCTCGGATACAGTCCCTGAGTAGACGACCGCAGTGCCCCGTACTGCCTGCACAAAATCGCCTGGGCAAAGATGGCGGAAATCGTATAACCGCGTGGACCGGCCGCCTGATGACTTAATTGGAGAAGGCCGGCGAATGGTTTTCGTTCGCTATGGACAAATTCACTGTGACGCTGAGGTGTAGTCGATCGCGCATTTCTTGCCCAAGCTCGCTGAACGAAGGATTGCAAGGCTTATGGCGAGGGTGTTCATGGCGTCCACTCCATCGACTATCGGGCGGGAACCGCCGTGAATGGAGGACTTGAAGGCTGCAAGCGTGATGTCGTAGGTATGACGTCGGTCTGCCACAGGTATCTCTCGCCGACCGCTGCCATTAGTCATGACGACTGTTCCCGTAGGTTCAGGCGTCATGACGTCGTAACCGGTCACCGTTCCCTTATCCCCGCTCACTTCAATATAGGAAGCGCTGTACGGCAAGGTGAAAGAATCCTGGAAGTCGACGAGGACCTCGTCTTCATATTGAATGGAAGCGCTGGCCGCGTCTTCGGCCTGTGCCTTCCAGTCCCCCTGATGCGCCGTTGTAGCCATCACATGCAGTGGCTTTGTCGTCAGCAGCTGATTGACTACGGACGCGTTGTGACAGGACAGGTCCATGACCACTCCTGCACCCGGCTCCCCTGCGAGACGCCACTTCCGCAGCCGCTCGGGCAGGAGAGTCGAATGTCTGACGCTGACCGAAAGAGGGCGGCCGATAGAACCGGACTGCAGTAGACGACGTATGGTCTGATGGGTTCCTGCGGCGGGAAGGTGGTGGTTCACGGCCAGCACGACGCCAGCAGCTTGGCAGGCAGCAATCATAGACCGGGCATCACTAAGCGATGTGGCAAGAGGCTTTTCGCACAGCACGTGCTTCCCCGCCGCGGCAGCTGCAATGGTTTGCTCCGCGTGACGATCGTTTTTGCTGGAAATGTAGACGGCATCTATGAGGGGATCCTCAAGTAGCTCGTCCAGTCCCTGGCAATAGCGCGGGATGCCGTTTCGGTGCGCGAAGGCGTTACCGTGTTCCGGGGCCCCGCTGGCAACCGCGAGAATCCCGTCACCTACGCGGTCGATGGCGGGGATCATCCGGGTTTCGGCTATGTCGCTGGCGCCGATGAGCCCCCAACGCAAGGCGTCATGGCCTCCCATTTTGCGTCCTTTCGTAGTTCATTTTTTTGCGGTGCGTGACGAGGACCGGCCGGTCTACCTGGCTGACCCAATCGGCTGACAACCAACCGCAACCAGTGACCAGCGCAACCAGGCCACCCGCGAGCATCAATGTCCCCTGCGCTTGGAAGCAGACAGCAACGCCTGCAAGCGCAAGACCGGCCATCAGATAACGAAGGATTTTCAGGGCATCGAAGGCTGAGTGAATGTTCCTCTGGGCTCTTCCCCCGGGGCGGGCATTTGTCGTGAGTCGTTTCATCCGTGCACCGAGGCCTGGTTACGTATGTCGTGGCTAGTTTGAGGGGAAGTTGTAGGAGGCGCCGGAGGCGTGGGTGGGTTCGGGCCAGCGGGAGGTGATGACCTTGCCGCGGGTGTAGAAGGACACGCCTTCGGGGCCGTAGATGTGCTTGTCGCCGAAGAGGGAGGCTTTCCAGCCGCCGAAGGAGTGGTAGGCCACGGGGACGGGCAGGGGCACGTTGATCCCGATCATGCCGACGGTGACGGATCGCTGGAACTTGCGGGCGGAGGCGCCGGAGGAGGTGAAGATGGCGGTGCCGTTGCCGTAGGGGTTGGCGTTGATGAGCGTGATGCCGTCCTCGAGGGTGTCGACCCGGACCACCACGAGGACAGGTCCGAAGATTTCCTCGGTGTAGGCGGTCATTTCGGTTTTGACGTGGTCGATCACGGTGGGGCCGACCCAGAAACCGTCTTCGTGGCCGGGAACCACGAGGTCGCGGCCGTCAACCACCATGGCCGCGCCGGCGGCTTCGGCTTCCGTGACGATCCTGACGATGCGGTCCTTGGACGCCGGAGTGATGACAGGACCCATCTCGGCGTCGGGGGCGGTGCCGTTGTTGACCTTGACGGCGAGGGCGCGCTCTTCGACCTTCTTGACGATCAGGTCCGCGGCGTCTGCGACGGCGACGGCAACGGAGATGGCCATGCACCGCTCCCCGGCGGAACCGAAGGCGGCTGCTGCGAGGTGGTCGGCTGCGTTGTCCAGGTCCGCGTCCGGCATGACGATGGCGTGGTTCTTCGCCCCGCCCAGGGCCTGGACGCGCTTGCCGTGCCTGGTGGCGGTTTCGTGGACGTACTGTGCGATCGGCGTGGAGCCGACGAAGGAGATGCCGTCCACGTCAGGGTGGGTCAGGAGCCCGTCAACGGTTTCCTTGTCGCCGTGCAGGACCTGGAACACGCCATCGGGCAGACCGGCGTCCTTCCACAGCTTGGCCAGGAGCATGGAGGCCGAGGGGTCGCGCTCGGAGGGCTTGAGGATGAAGGCGTTGCCGGTGGCGATCGCCATCGGGGCCATCCACAGCGGCACCATCACAGGGAAGTTGAACGGGGTAATCCCGGCCACCACGCCGAGGGGCTCGCGGAAGTTGAACACGTCGATGCCGGTGGACACCTGGTCCGAGTAGTCACCCTTGACCAGCGTGGGGATGCCGCAGGCGTATTCGATGACTTCCAGGCCGCGTCCGATCTCGCCCTTGGCGTCGGAGAGGACCTTGCCGTGCTCGGCGGTGATCAGCTGGGCGAGGTCGTCCACGTGGGCTGCGACGAGTTCGCGGAACTTGAACAGCACGGCGGTGCGCTTGGCCAGGGAGATGTCGCCCCAGGTGTCGGCGGCTTTCCGGGCGGCGGCAACGGTGGCGTCCAGGTCCGCCCGGTTGGCCAGGCGCAGCTGGGCGGAGACCTGCCCGGTAGCCGGGTTGTAGACGGGCTGCGTGCGGGTACCAGAGCCAGCGTTTACCGTGCCGTTGATGAAGTGGTTGATGACGGTGGTCGTCGTAGTCATTTTTTGGTCTTTCTGGCTAGAGCGCCGGGGGGTGCCGAAAGCACCCCGGATGTTAAGGATCTGGATGAAAGGGTTGGTTCCCCCCGCTCAGGCGGAGCCTGAGAAGGGGCGCAGGAATTAGGCGTAAATGCCCGCGTAAATCTCCTGAATTTGCTGTGCATCAGGGATGACGGGGTTGTTCGCCGGGGAACCGGAAGACAGCGCCTGTTCGGCCATGAGCGGGAGCTTGGATTCCCACGCGTGACGATCAATCCCGAACACTTCCGGGGTGGGAACGTCGAGGTCCGCATTGATGGAGTGAAGTTCTGTCACGAGCGCCGCTGAGGCTTCCTTATCAGATGCAGCTGAAGAAGCGACTCCCAGGGCCCGCGCACATTCGGCATACCGAGCCTCGGCTGCTGTTACAGAGAACTCTGTGACGGCCGGGAACAGCATGGCGTTGGCCAGGCCGTGTGCCACATGGAAGTGAGCACCTATGGGCCTGCTCATGCCATGAACCAGAGCGACGCTGGAGTTGGAAAAGGCGATGCCTGCTTGTGTCGCCGCCAGCATCATGGCTTCCCGGGCTGCCTGATCGGAACCGTCTTTGTAGACTTTTCTCAGGTTCGTCCCGATAGTCCTAATGGCCGACAATGCGAAAGCATCCGAGAAGGGATTGGCCTTCTTGCTCACGAAGGCTTCAATGGCGTGGGTCAAAGCATCGATGCCCGTGTCAGCAGTCAACCGAGGTGGCATAGACAAAGTAAGTGTGTGGTCGATGATGGCAGCCGCGGGCAGGAATGCTATGCCGGCGCACAGCATTTTTTCGCTCGTCTCCGAGTCGCTGATGATCGTAAATTGCGTGGCTTCAGAGCCGCTCCCTGCGGTCGTGGGAATTGCCACTACCGGAAGCGCGGGCCCAATGTTGTTCCTCGGCGCCTTGTAGTCGCGCATCTCGCCGCCTTGCCGGCTCAAGATGCCAAGTGCTTTGGCTGTATCTATGGCGCTTCCACCGCCGAGGCCGATGATGATATCCGCGCTATGTTCTTTAACAGCGGCCACGCCCGCCCGCAAAGAGTCGGTCGTGGGATCAGGCACCGTTCCTGAGAATACCGCCGCTTCCAGCCCGCTCTTGTGCAGTGCCCCTGTAATGATCTCAACGAGGCCAGAAGTGACCATAAAAGCATCGGTAACAATCAGAGGACGCTTTCCGCCGAGGTCCTTGACCAAGGTCCCCGTCTCGTCGACGGCGCCCCCGCCGGCACGCATAAGACGGGGAAGAGCGATGCTGGCAACCATGAAACACCTTTGTTTTGTTTCGCCGCGACAAGCGGACTTCGAATAAGAAACTCCACCAAGCGTGGCATGGCATTCATGCCCAGACAATGCCTAAAAAGGCACTCGCCTGTGCAAATCTGCACGATAGGATAAACGAATGCTGATCTCTGCTGATGACCTGCGGTTTTTCCTGGAAGTATCCCGAACGGGCAGACTGGTCGCCGCCGCACGGGGCTTGGGAGTTGATCACACGACGGTAGGCCGACGGATCACGCAGCTGGAAAAGGCCAGTGGTGCGCGACTGTTCGTGCGGGCCCCTGGAGGGTGGGAGCTCACCGAGGCCGGAGAACGCCTCGCCGTGCACGCCGAGGCCGTTGAATCATCGTTGCTTGCTGCAGCCGAGGAGCTGGGTTCCTCGCCAGGGCGGTTGTCTGGCACTTTGCGGATTGCAACCCCTGACGGGTTTGGAGCGTTTGTTATCAGCCCTGGGCTGGGAAATCTGCGAAGAAGGTACCCGGACCTGAATGTGGAGATAGTTACCGCAACCCGCCTGAACCTGCTGGCGTCAAAGGAATTCGATGTGGGTATCTCACTGGCAAGACCGACGATCCGTGGAGTGGAGGCCTCCGAACTTGCCGAGTATCCGTTAGGACTCTATGCAAGCACACAGTACCTGCAGCGATGCGGGCCAATATCCGATGTAGATGAGCTCGTTCATCATTCCCTCATCGGCTACGTTGATTCTCTCTTGGATATCCCGGCACTTCGTTTCTTGGACGCAGCACTTCCTGGTGTCCGCCCAGGCATCCAGACGAACAACATCACGGGGCAGTGGATGGCTGCAGCCGCAGGGCTTGGCGTTGCCGTACTTCCGTCTTTTATTGCTGAGCCTGACCGCCGCCTTGTCCGAATCCTCGAGGGCTCGGTGTCCATAAAGCGCAAGTATTGGCTGGCTGTTCCTCGGGAGCTGCAACGGCTGGCCCGGATCCGCGCTGCCCAAGAGGCTCTAAGGGAGTTGGTTATCGCCCACCCGTATCTGGAGCCCGTCCCTGGTGTCCCTGGTGGCACTCCGCAATAGTTGCAGTCTTCTCTACTATGCGGTGCCGGCGACAACAACTTCGTGCTCTGAATGAGTAAGAGCCGACGTGCCATCGATGATTATCGTTGCTCCGCTCCAAGGCTGGTATGAACGCAAGAAGGGCTCTTCTTCTGCATCCCACTCTTGCCGGAGAAGCCTTTCAGCCTCCGCGTCGCCATCGCGTTGGACGAGCCTGTCTGCCGCCGTATAGGGGTCCGAGTGTACCCATATGGACGCGTCAAGCCATGGCTGCAGCTCCGGCCGTGAAGCACCCGTTCCCTCTACAACCACAAGGCCCAACCCCGCTGGCACCTTGATTGACCCGGCCCTGTCCTTGCTTACCCAGCCCGGCGGCCGGTAATAGACTTCTTCGCCCTGCCAGACGGGCTTCAGGACGCCATCAATCATCAGTGCCTGCCAGCCGAAGAAGGAATGGTACCAGGCAACGTCATCGGTGTGGACGACCGTAGAGCGGGGAATGTGTTGTTGAAGACGTGAGGCAAGATGGGTCTTTCCGGCTCCGCCGCGGCCATCGATGGCAATGACTTTGGGCCTGCCCGTCGGCGCTTCCGCTGGCAGGAAAAGCCGGGTGACGAGCGCTTGTAGCGGCATAACTTCCCATGGCCGCTGAAGGTTTTCTGTACCTGCCGCCAAGCTTTTCCTCCACGTGGTCGTGCTTCTGGTTGAGCTGACTTTGTAAACCCTAATGGTTGCCCCTGCGGTGTAACGTCCCTGCAATCGTCAGGAAGTGTTGCCGATACAACGGGTGTGTAGATTCAAAGCAGAATCTATTGGTTGCTCACGGGAGCACCCCGAGAGGACTCTGTGGATCAGAACTACATGTTCAAAGGACCGGAGCGGCGTGCCTTGTGCGGATCCGCCGCCGTTGCTGCCGGAAGCTTTGCGGGAGCTCTTGCGTGTCTGGTCGCTTCCTCCGCTCTACTCCTGACGATCCGCCCCAGCTACACGGACGTCCCGGTGCTCTTCGCCCTAGGCATCCTGGCGGTGGCTGCACTACTGTTCTTGTCGATTGCTGCCTGCAGCCTCTCGGAGGCCGGAGTGCCAGGGTCGAAAGCTGGCGAGCTCCCGGGAATCTTAAGACCGCCCGGCGCAGAACCTACAGTGGTGCTATCCAGACTTCATAGCCCTCGGAACGAAGGATCATCCTGCGCGTGTAGGGACCGTGGGCGGCGATCCAAAGTATTGCGCCGTCATCTGTGACATCCTCTACGACTCCCTGTTGTCGGGGTCGGTCCTCATGCCGCACCTGCACATAACTGCCTTTCGCCGAAATCCAGTCGTGTTGGATTCGCAGGTTTCGGTCCTGGGCCGTGAGTTCTTCAGTGACTTTTTCAAAGATCATGATGTCGTTCCTGTAGTTCTGGACCGAGGTTGTATCCACCCTGACGGGAAATGAGAACCCGACGAGGGGGCTGCGGTCAGCTAACGATCGATCGCCGCCGAGCTCATTTTTCCAAAGACATCCTGCGGGCAGCCTGGATCGTGCTGAAGAGGCTTCCCGTAGGAAGCATGGTGTCCGTCCAAGGTGGCGGCAAGTCGGGCGGATCGTTTCGCTGAGACGATTGTTGCTGGCCGCGGCCGCCGAATGCTTGAAGTACCCGGGCAAAAAACCCACGCGCGGGGTCCTGGCCCGTAGTGCCACTTTCTGCGTTGATACGTGTCACGTCATTTCTCCTTCGTGGTCTTGCCGCGGACTGGTAATCACTGATCAGGTGCTGAAGCTTCTTGGAGGCTGCGTTCAGCACTGGCCGCTTCGTGGGCGGTCAAGGCTGTGCCTTGATAGGGGTGCAGATTGATATAGAAGCTGTGAAGGTCATCGACGGTGCCGAGGATGTCACCCGTGAAGGCGTCTCGAATTTCCATACCTGACGCGAGTTGCTCGGAACGCACGGTTCCTGACAGCTCCTGGTGAGTGAAGTTGAGAACGGTGAGCGCGATTGCCTCCGAGGGGAGTCGATGGACCATCACCAGCAGACCGGGGTGGGAAACATCGGGAACGTCGATGAGCGCCCCCTTATCTATCCCCAATTCCTTTCTTACCGCCAGGACCCTTGAAAGCTTCCGGGCGAAGGATGCATCGTTCTTGAGTTGCTCGGGGAGCGTTCCGTAGAGGCTCCTGCCTTTAGGAATGCCCGAGGTTGATTCAGTGGCGCCCGCATTGATGCCCATCAGGTCATGAGCTCCGCGGTTGATCCACCTGGTGTCGCCGGCAGCTATGAGGGGCCGAACCTCTGAGCGCTCCAAGGTGACTATGCCGCAGAGGTCCCAGCCGGAAAGGGCAAAAACGCCCGGCTGCAGCGCGTTGTACATGGAAAGAAGGATGTGGACGTCCCGAATCCGTTCCCCGTCGTCCTCGGAGATAGCCGAGAGGTCGGTTATGCCCAGGCTGGCGGTAATCACGCTGGCAGTAGTGCAGGCAATCCCGTTGGTGGTGAAGGTGAGGTTATACGGGGCAGACTCCCCGGTGATTCCCTCCCGCAGATCATCTTGGATCCTGGCTGCCAGCTCCGCGCCTGTCAGTTCGCCTCCGAAGATCTGAAATGAATTGTCCTTATGCTTCGTCGTGAAATGGACCAACTCATAGGTGAGTTCGTCATGATTTTGAAGTCCGTGAACGAGCGAAGCCTGGTCTACGCCGAGTTCCATGGCCAGCCGGAGGGTTAGGCGCAGGAATTCTGTGTCCGATGTGACCAGCGCATGATGGTAGGCCGGCCGTGTGACGAAATCGTAGGACAAGTCCGGTCCTGTCTGGGAGGTGGACTTGATGTCATCGATGGTGAGGTTCAGCTCCTGGAAGGTGAAACCCCCGACCTTGCGCACCATGCTTGCCAGGAGCTGGTTGGCAGCCTCCGACAACGGGTGACCTTCTGACCACCCGGGCCTTTGATCGGCACTTTTTTCAACTCCGAGGAAGCCGTTCGCGTCCAGGCGCAAGGCACCGGTGCCCAAATCGACAAGTGAATGCAGGGCGTCGCCCATGACGAGGCGCATTCCTGAGAAGGTGGGATCCAGCCAGTTGATGGAAGGCTGGCCAGCCGTGAAGTAATGAAGGTAGACCCACCGACGGAGCTTGCCCGTGGTATCGACTACTGGTTTGGTGGCGCTCCAGTTTGTCTCCTTAATGCCCGGCTCGTAGAAGATGACGCGCTGAAGCGCTCCGATGATGTAACCGGCATCCTGGAGTGCGCGCTCGTCATCGATGCTGATGTTCACCGAGTCGTGGCCCTCGGGAACGTCAGGCAGCAGGTGCCAGTCTTCCTCCGGGATGTCAATCATGTGATAGATACCCGGGTAGTCCCGATAGTTCATTTCAGCCAGACGGAAATCTGCGCCCTTACCGGTGTGACCCGGAACGATGTCGTCAATAATCGTGGCACCATGTTCGACGGCAGCTTTGCACATGGCCCGGAACTCTTCCTCGTTGCCGAAGATTGGGTCGATACCCATGCTGATGCGATCAAAGTGGCCGTCAACACTAGGGGTGTAGTCCCAGCCAGAGAGCCCTCCTGCACGCTTAACCGGTCCGGTATGCAAGGCCTCTATGCCGATTTCCTGGAAAGCGTCCCACAGATCGCTTTGGGCCAGCGCCGACAAGAACGACTGGCCGCTTCCTGTGATGTACGAGAGCGGGTAGGCGGTAAACCAGACAGAGGCGCGTTCCAGCGCGGTTCGCGGGTCCGGATGGGCGTAAGGGTTCTGCCACATGCTCGCCTGTCCTGACAGCTGCCGTGCCAAAGCATCCGCGTCCCCCAGCATGGACTGGTTCCGGAGCCACTCAACGTAGACACTGTTCCGGCCATCGGGATCGAAGGGCGGCTTGCCTTCTGATATCGACTGGCGACGGCGTGCGGCTGGCCGCAACGGCCGTGGCCTGGCCGGGTAAAACTGTTCGTCGTACGTAATCTCCGGAACTGCGACGGCGTCCTTGTCTTCAGGAGCCGTGGCCGTGTAGTCCTCGTTCTCCGCAGCTGCTTTTGCGGCCATTCCGCCTCCTTTATGATCAACTGCACCGGGAGCGTATCCCGACGTGTCCTTGAGAGCTCCAGAGCTGGTGGACTTTGCGGATCCACCAACCGGGTCTTTCAGAGGGTGCTCGTCACCCGGCAAGCAGGTTCACGGGAGTCCCGGCGGAGCCGCCGACGGCGGCCACCGCCGGGACGAAGCTTCTAGGAGGCCCAGGTGGGACGGGCCCCGGCGAGCCGAGCAGCCCGGATGTCCCCTGAGCGGGCATGCCCTTCAAAGTTCTCGGCTCGTGCGGCGCGACCCAAAAGTTCGCCCAGTTCTGCGCTTGCAGCTTCGTTGGTAATTTCCTGGTAGGTGACTGTCTTCAGGTATTTGCCGACCCACAGCCCGCCTGTGTAGCGCGCTGCTTTCCGTGTGGGCAGGACGTGGTTGGTGCCGATTACCTTGTCGCCGTAGGAAACGCAGGTGTTTTCACCAAGGAACAGGGCGCCGTAGTTCACCAGCTTCGCAAGTGCCTCGCGTGGTTCACGTGTCAGGACCTGAACGTGCTCACTGGCGAATTCGTCTGATACCGCGTAAGCCTCCGTCAGGTCGTCCACACGGATGATTTGGCCATGATCACGCCATGCTGCTTCGGCTACTGCCCGGGTAGACAATCCAATAAGCTGCTGGTCAACTTCCTCCAGGACTCGCCGTCCGACCTCCTCGGAAGTCGTGACCAGGATGGCGGGTGAGTCGGGGCCGTGTTCGGCCTGGCTGATGAGGTCCACAGCGATCAGGAACGGATCTGCTGATTCATCGGCGATGATGAGCACCTCGGTTGGGCCAGCAAAGAGGTCGATGCCAACTTCGCCGAAAAGCTGGCGTTTTGCTTCTGCAACGTAGGCGTTACCGGGCCCTGCCAGGAAGTCCACAGGGGCAATCGTTTCGGTTCCGACCGCCAGGGCGGCTACTGCCTGGACACCTCCAAGAAGGTAGATTTCGTCTGCACCGGCAAAGTGCATAGCGGCGATCGAGGCGTCTGGCACAACTCCGCCGGCGGCAGGTGTGGCGGCAGCGACCCGCCGAACTCCAGCAACCTTTGCCGTCACGATGGTCATGTGCGCCGATGCGAGCAACGGGTACCGGCCTCCGGGCACATAGGCGCCAACGGCGTCAATCGGGATGTTCTTCTGCCCCAGAATGACACCAGGCTCGACTTCTGATTCGAAATCCTTCAAGGACGCGAGCTGCAATTGGGCAAAGCATTCCACATTGTGCTGGACCGTCTTGATGTCCGTCACTGTCTGCTCGGGAAGGCGGGCGATAGCTGCCTGGATCTCATCTTGGGAGAGGAGGAAGGACTCCGGGGACCAGGAATCGAACTTTTCGGAGTAGGCGCGGACGGCTTCATCGCCCCTGGCCCGTACGTCAGCAATGACGCCCTCAACGGTCTCGCGGACACCGGCGGTGGAAGTTGGTTCGGAGACCGTGACTTCTGCGTTTTTCAGGAAAGTGCGCAATGGATTTCTCTTTCGTTTGTGGAGCCAAAGCGCGGAAGTGCGTGTGCTCCATGTCTCAGAAACGACTTAACCATAGCATTCTGCCCCTCATCCGACCATAGTCTCTAAGGTTTCCTTATGTTTAGGGCTCTTCACAGCTTCACAGCTAACACTTATGCTAAAGCCAAGTTCTAAAAGCTTTAGTTATGTTGCGGCGCAATTGAGTGCCGCGGATCTACAGATGGTTGGGTGAAGCAGCATGGAATCAGTAAGTTCTCCGCGTGTCCGCCGGGAGACTGACCTTCTGGGTGCCCGTGAGGTGCCCGGGGATGCCTATTGGGGAGTCCACACGCTGAGGGCGAAGGAAAACTTTCGCCTAGCGGGTGATTCAGTCGGAAGCGTTGCCGGCCTGGTCCCTGCCCTCGCTGCAGTGAAACAGGCCAGTGCCGAGGCCAACGTTGCTCTCGGGTTGCTGGCCCCGGAAGTGGGCGACGCTATCGTCGTCGCCTGCGAGCAACTTCGCTCCGGCCAGCACTCTGACCAATTCCCGGTTTCTCTGATTCAGGGAGGCGCTGGAACATCGACGAACATGAATGCAAACGAGGTGATAGCCAACCTTGCATTGGAGCACCTGGGCCACCCCAAAGGCGAATACCAGGTGGTTAGCCCTACTGATCACGTCAATCTTGGCCAATCCACGAACGACGTATACCCGACCGCACTGAAAGTTGCCGCCATTGCCGGCTGCAGCCGCCTTAGCAGGGCTTTGGAGCACTTCTGCCGTGCGTGTGAAGCGAAGGCCAGTGAGTTTGACCATATCGTCAAGATGGGCCGCACTCAGCTGCAGGACGCGGTGCCGATGACACTCGGGCAAGAGTTTAGGAGTTATGCCGTAACTATCCGCGAGGATGTTGAGCGGCTGAAAGAAGCAGCCGCCCACCTGCATGAGATCAATCTTGGTGCCACAGCCATTGGCACCGGACTGAATACGCATCCTGAGTTCTCGGCCGCTGTTCGGGAGAGGCTTGAGTGCATTACCGGCTTTCCCGTCCTCATCAGTCCCGATCTTGTCGAGGCGACACAGGATTGCGGGGTATTCGTTCTCCTCTCGGCCACCATCAAAAGGGCGGCTGTAAAACTGTCTAAAATCAGCAGCGATCTGAGACTCCTCTCCTCCGGGCCGCGGGCGGGCCTTAATGAGATCAACCTGCCGCCCAGACAAGCGGGCTCCAGCATCATGCCAGGGAAGGTGAACCCGGTGATCCCTGAACTGGTCAATCAGGTTGCCTTCGAAATCATTGGATTTGATGTCACCGTCTCCCTTGCCGCCGAGTCGGGACAACTGCAGCTCAACCCATTCGAGCCCATCATCGCAGCATGCATTTTCCGCAGCATTGATCACCTGTCTGAGGCTTCAATCACCCTTGCGGACTACTGCATCGCCGGAATCAGTGCCAACGAGACGACATTGGAAGATCATGTGGCTCGCAGCATCGGCATTGTTACAGCGCTCAGCCCCTATCTCGGGTATCAGGAATCAGGGAGAATCGCGGCAGAGGCGCTGCGGACAGGGACGCCCGTCGTGGACCTTGTATTGGAGCAGAATTTGCTCGAGCGAGACCTTCTGGAGCTCGTTCTCAAGCCGCAATCCATTGCTGCGGGAGGCTATGGAAGGATGGCACCGCTCACGGAGCATAGTCAGCGGACCATCGGCATCGACGAATAGGCATTAGCCAACTCTTACTTTGAAACTCCGCAGGGCAGTTCTCTAAGATTTTCTTGGCTAGCTATAGGATTGACTTATGACTCTGGCCCAATTAGAAGCTTTTGTCGCTGCAGCGACCGGACAGACGTTTACTGCAGCTGCGGTCACACTTGGCATGACTCAGCCCGCAGTATCTGACTTGATCCGTCGGCTGGAAACTGAATTCGGCACTTCGCTTTTCAACAGGAGCGGTCGATCACTGGTACTGACGGCGGCCGGTGAGCAGCTGCTTCCCTACGCTGAACAGACAGTATTTTCGGCGAAGCAGGGAACCGAAGCGGTCAACGCTCTTCTTTCTCTGGGGGGAGGGACAGCTACCTTTGGCCTGCTCCGCAACGCTGAGTTTTACATCCGACAGGATCTTGCAAAACGCTTCCGTCAAAAGCATCCCGATGTGCGTATCCGGCTCGTGGGCCAAAACAGTGCTGAAACCGTTAGTGATGTCGTCAACGGCCATCTGGAAGCAGGTCTAGTGACCCTACCTGTCGACGATGACAGACTTGACGTCCTGCCCTTGGCACGCGATGAAGTCGTTTATGTAAGTGCAAGCCCGGAGAGGGCGAAGACCCCGCCGAGCATCAAGGCCATCTGCAGCACCTCGCTCATCCTCTATGACGCCCACTATGCGCAAACGGACCCGGCCCGTAAGCAGCTATCCGCCAGGGCACAACTTGAGGGACTTTCGCTGAATGCCAGCATCGAGGTGGAATATCTCTCCGCTGCACTCTCGCTGGCGGCCGACGGCTTCGGTGACACCATTGCCTGCCGGGCAGCTATCGAGTCTGAGGTGCTGCCCCGCGGGTTGCACACTGTGTCGCTCGCGGAACCGATGTACGACACGCTCGCTCTCATCAAGCGCCATGGTCAGCTCCTGTCACCTGCCACAAAGGAAATGGCGAGACTGGCGCATGCCGCGCTGATAGATCATCAGACCTCAGATCATGGAACGGCCGCAATACTCGACGGCGGACACGATATCGAGGCATTCCTGGAAGAGGCACGCTGAGCCCCCGAGTGCCAGATTTTTCGAGGGCGAGGCGCAAAGTGCGCAGAAGTTGACGGCTTACCTTGGGGCTTCTGTTTGTCAGTCCTGCCCGCACTGCTCAACCCAGAAAAGGCATCCGGGGTAGTAATGGCGGACGCGGCCAAGGATGGCTGCCGCAGCGGGTCATTCCACCGACAACAGCTCAAGACCCGCTGGTGAAAAAAAGACTGTGGCCCCGTCCAGGAAAGGACGGGGCCACAGTCATTCTCGACTCACGCAGGGTGCTAGCGTCCGGCGAGGGAGCCGGCTACGCCTCCAACGCTGAAATATTTGTTCAAGAACACAAAAATGATTGTTGGCGGAAGCATCATGATGACCGCAACGGCCATCACGGAGCCCCAGTCCGTTGAATACTGCTGGAAGAACGTCTGGACACCGATCGGAAGCGTGAAAGTGCCAGCTGACCGAAGGAAGATCGAGGCTATCAGGTAGTCATTCCATGAAATAAGGAATGTGAAAATCGCCGTGGAAAGGACACCAGGGAGGGAGTTTCGCAGCACGATGTGCCAGAAACTTCCGAACACGGAGGCACCATCGATCCAGGCAGCTTCCTCCAAGCTGCCCGGTATCCCGTCCATGTAGGAAGCCATCATCCAAGTGGCGACAGACATAGAAGTCCCGACGTACAGGATAGTGATGCCGACCAGGTTGTCCGCCAAACCGATGCCACTGAAAAGAATGAACAACGGAATCACGGATGTAATCACTGGCAGGGACTGAATGACGAACAACAGCAGTGAGTACCCTTCAACCAGCCGACTCCGTCCCCGTGAGAGGACATAGCCTGCCGGCGCGGCCACGCACACTGACACGACAACTGTGGCGAGCGTTACCTGCAAGCTGTTCAGCAGCCAGGCGAGAACCTGGGTCTCCGTTGCCACGGAGATGAAGTTGTCCAGTGTCAATCCTCCGGTGCCGTTGTTGGCGCGCAGGGAGAGGATGACGGTTCCCATGATGGGAATAAGGGCCAACAGGGCAATGACGAGGAGGACCGAGAATCGTTTCCACTTGCCCTTCTCAGCTGGATCAAGATTCTTGCCGGGCAGAGCTGTTGCCGCCCGGGCTGCGTTGAGAGCGGTCATTCGATTGTCGACTTTCGAATCTGGCGGAAGAGTACCGTTGCGATAGTGGCCAAGGTGATAGTCATGATGAAGGCAATGGCAACACCTGGGCCTGTCTGGAAGTTCTGGAATACTGTCCGATACGCCAGGACTACCAGTGTGCTTGTTGAACCGACGGGGCCGCCGTGAGTGAGCAGCCAGATCGCCGGGAATTCGTTGACGCAGAAGATGGTCATTAGTACCCACGAGATGTAGGTCGGCTTGGCGATAATCGGAAGCGTCATGTGCAGAAATTGTTGGCGAGGAGTGGCGCCGTCAATTTTCGCGGCTTCGTAGACGCTTTCGTCAACAGAAGTCAGCGCCGCGCTCATCATCAGCATCATGAATGGAAAGTTCAACCAAACGATGAAGAGGCAGACAGTGACTTGAGCCAGGAATGGATCGGAAAGGAACCTCTGGTCCCCCAACCCGAGGGAACGCATTAAAGTCGGTACGGGACTGGTATCTGTTGCCAAAAGCCAATTCCATGAAGTCGCTGAGACCACGACGGGAACAACCCATGGCAGCAACAGCAGTGTCTTCAGCAGGCCCCGGCCAGGAATCCTCTTCTGCAGGAGCAACGCCAACCCCAGACCGGCCGTCCAACTGCCGAAGACGCCCACGACCGTGAAAGTGACGGTGAAACCGGCAGCCTGCCAGAAGGTTTCGCTGGCGAGGACCTTCGCGAAATTGTCCAGCCCGACAAACTCCCCGGCGTGAATCAAGGAGCCGTCATGAACGCTTTGGAAGGTTGCATAGGCAATCGGGTACGCATTTGTCAGCAACAGGATGATTACAGAAGGAGCGATCAGAATGGCAAAGGTTGACCGCGACTGGCCCGGGACACGTTCACGCGGTTTGCGCGATTTCCGCCCTCGCGCTTTCTTTGGTGGCGGCGTAGGCTCTGCTTTCACCCGCTTGGCGGGTGTGTGGATAAGTGATGAGGAGCTCATGATATGACTGACTTGATTTCGTTTTGGAGTTTGGTCAGGGCGGTTTTTGCGTCGGTTTTGGCGCCCAGGAGTGTCTGACAGAAGTCACCCA
>NZ_JBLWIJ010000051.1:0-13688 GCF_051365025.1 Arthrobacter sp. R4 | reverse complement strand
AGCTGACGCCCTCGCAACGGCGCCACTGGCCGAGCTGATGCCGCGCTTCCTGCCCGGAAGCGAAGCCCTGGCCGCCGGCCTGACCGGCACCAGCCCCGCCTTCTCCATCGCCAAGGCCCGCGACCTGCTCGGCTGGGAACCCCAACGCAGCTGGCGGACCGAACTGAAAACCACCACCAACCTCAACGACGAGACAGCCGCCTCGCTGGTCACAGCCGGAGCCGGATCCAAGGAGACACCATGAAATTCGACGGCGTTTTGTTTTTCCCCGTCACCCCGTTCACGCCGGAAGGTCTTGTTGATTTGAAGCTCCTCAAGGAGCACATCGGCTCGCGGCTTCCCTTCGGGCCCGGCGGCGTTTTTCCCGCTTGTGGGACCGGTGAATTCCATGCCTTGAGCATCGATGAGGTGCGCACCGTGGTGACTGCCGCCGTCGAGGTTGTGGCAGGAAAGGTGCCGGTGGTCGCCGGAGCCGGCGGACCGCTGGGCCACGCCCTGGCTGCTGCCCGCGTGGCGGAGGAAGCCGGTGCCGACGCACTCCTGGTCCTGCCGCCGTACCTGGTCACCGGCCCCACCGACGGCCTGGTGGCGTACATCGAAGCAATTGCTGACGCCAGCAGCCTGCCAGTGATCGTCTACCACCGCGGCAACGCCAAGTTCACTGCCGCCTCCATGGCACACCTCGCAGCCAACCCCAAGGTGATCGGTTTCAAGGACGGCTTGGGAGACGTGGGCCTGGCCCAGGAGATCGTCTCCGCGGTCCGCGCCACCGGACGCGAGGACTTCGCCTTCTTCAACGGCCTGCTGACCGCCGAACTGACCCAGGGCGCCTACCGTGGCCTGGGCATCCCGCTCTACTCTTCGGCCGCGTTCGCCATGGCACCGGAGATCGCCAAGGCGTACTACGACGCCTACATGTCCGGTGACGAGGAGCGCCGCAACGCCCTTCTCGAGGGTTTCTACGCTCCACTGGTGCGGCTCCGTGACCAGACCCCGGGTTTCGGCGTCTCGCTGATCAAGGCTGGCCTGCGCCTGGGCGGCTTGGCTGTTGGGGGCGTCCGCCCGCCGCTGGTGGACCCCACCGAGGATCAACTGGTCCAGCTGAAGTCCATCCTGGCCAAGGGCTACGAGCTGGCCGGCCGCTGATGAGCGCGCCCGCCGTCGAAAGCGTCCGGACGGCACCGCTCATCACCGGTCTGTCCACTCGGCTCCTCACCGTCCCGCTGCGCCGCAGCTGGGGAGTGGAAGCCCCGGAAAACCACGTGATCGTTACGGAAATCCAGACGGACGACGGCGGTGCGGGGCATGGTTTTTCCTGGACGCCAACCATTGGCCCGCAGGCCGTCAAAGCACTCCTCGACTACGACATCGCACCTTTCGTGACGGGTATGCCCGCCAACCCCGAGACGGTGTGGGACGCACTGTGGAAGCGGCTGCATGAGGCCGGCGGCGGGGGACTGACCACCATCGCGATGGCCGGCGTCGACCTTGCCCTCTGGGACCTCCAGGCCCGCCGCGCACAGACCTCGGTCACCGGGCTTCTGGGCCAGCGGCAGGAGTCCGCGGAGGTGTACGGCTCCGGGGTGAACCTGCACTACACGCTGGAGGAGCTGGTGGCCCAGGCCGAACGCTGGGTCGCAGCCGGACACCGGGCCGTCAAGATCAAGGTGGGCAAACCCGACATCCGTGAGGACGCCGAACGCGTGGCCGCGGTCCGGACCGTGCTCGGTCCGGACCGGAAACTCATGATTGACGCCAACCAGCGCTGGGACCTGCCCACAACCTTCAAAGCGTTGGACGTCCTCGCGGAGTTCGGCCTGGAATGGCTCGAGGAACCCATCCGCGCGGACGACCTCTGGGCTTACAGGAGGCTGCGGAAGCACTCGCCCGTTCCCATTGCGCTCGGCGAAAACCTGCACACCATCTACCGGTTCCGCGATTTCATTGAGGCGGACGCGGTGGACATCATCCAGCCCAACATCATCCGGGTTGGCGGCATCACTCCGTTCCGGCGGATCGTGGAACTGGCCCGGACCAACAGCATTCGCGTGATGCCCCACCTGCTGCCGGAACTTTCCGGCCAGCTGGCCCTCACCCTGGCGGAGCCCACGCTGGTGGAAGACGTGGAGGATGCTTCCTTCGAACGGCTGGGCATCCTGGCGGGGCCCTCACCGGTCCGCTTCAGCAACAGCCGCCTGACCCTGACGGACCAGCCGGGCCTTGGCTTCCGCTTCAAGGACACGCCCTCGCCCTGATGCAGATCCTATGACCGCCGATACGACACTTCCCGACGAAATACAGGTACCCCAGTGACTACTGCAACCCTTTCACTTTCCGAACTCACCGCTGCCGCCGCCCGGGCAGCCTCCGTCGCCGCTGCGGCGACGGACAAGGAGCGGGCAGGCTGGCTCAACGCCGTCGCCGACGCGCTTGACGCCAACGTGGCCGAACTGGTGGAGATCGCCGACTCGGAGACCCGGCTCGGCATGGTCCGGCTCACCGGCGAGGTGGCCCGCACGTCCGGACAACTTCGGCTTTTCGCCCGCGTGATCACCGAAGGCTCCTATCTTGAGGCGATCATTGACCATGCGGACCCGTCCGCCACTCCGCCCAAGCCGGACCTGCGCCGAATCCTGCGCCCCATCGGTCCGGTGGCCGTCTTCTCAGCCTCCAACTTTCCGTTCGCGTTCTCCGTTGCCGGCGGGGACACCGCTTCCGCCCTGGCCGTGGGTTGCCCGGTCATCGTCAAGGCCCACTCGGGGCACCTGAAGCTTTCCGAGCGGACGGCCGAGGTGGTCACGGAAGCCCTGCGTTCCGCCGGTGCCCCGGATGGCCTGTTTGCCCTGGTCAGCGGGCGCGAGGTGGGCACCGCGCTGGTGCAGGATTCCGCCATCAAGGCTGTAGGCTTCACGGGCTCCATCCCGGGCGGCCGGGCGCTCTTTGACCTCGCCGTCTCCAGGCCCGATCCCATCCCCTTCTACGGCGAGCTTGGCAGCCTGAACCCGGTGGTCATCACCGCTGCGGCGCTGGCCGAGCGCTCCAGCCAGCTCGCGGCGGGCCTCGCAGCCTCGTTCACCATGGGTGCCGGCCAATTCTGCACCAAGCCGGGCCTGGTGTTCATTCCGTCGGGTTCGGGCTTCGCCGCAGAACTCGCAGAGGCCAGCAAGGACAAGCCGACGGCGGCCATGCTCACCACCCGCATCTCCGATGCCTACCCGGATGGCCTGCGCAGCGTGGCGTCGCTGCCCGACGTGACCATCGTCAGCGGCACAGCAGACCAGGACGCCACCCGCGACGGCGCCGCACCAGTGGTCTTCTCCACTTCCGCCGCCAACGTCCTGGAGCGCCCGGACGAACTGCTTGAGGAATGCTTCGGCCCCACCACGCTGCTGATCGAATACGCGAGCCAGGAAGAGCTATCCGCTGTCCTGGCCAAGGTTCCCGGCAGCCTGACCGCCACGGTCCACGCCCAGCCGGGCGAGGATGTCGCAGAACTCGTGGAGCAGCTGTCCGGCCTTGCAGGCAGGGTCCTTTTCGACGGCTGGCCCACCGGGGTCGCAGTGAACTGGGCCCAGCAGCACGGCGGCCCGTACCCCGCCACCACATCGCTTTTCACCTCGGTAGGCGCGACGGCGGTCCGTCGTTTCCAGCGGCCTGTCGCCTACCAGGATGCTCCGGAAACGGTCCTGCACCCGGCGCTCCGCGAAAGCAACCCGCTGGGAATTCCGCGCCGCGTGGACGGTGAGCTGGTTCTTCCGTAAAAACGCTCTCGCAGATAACGTCGGTTTAAACGAAACGCTCTCTCCGTTGTGAACTGCTCCCCGGAAGTTGGACTGAGAAATTCAGTTCCGACTTCCGGGGAGCAGTTCTATGTGAGAGAGCGTTTTGGCTAGAGCTGCAGCGTGAGGGGGCGCTTGAGCCCGTTGACGGTGGTGGTGGGCCAGCGGTCATCAACGGTCAGGACCTTTACCCCCGACTCGGTGAGCTGGACCGTATCCTCGATCTTCACACCGGGCCCTGATGGGTTCCAGGTGAACGGCTGGTTGAGCACCACGGCGTCGGTGGCGGCAGCGGTGACGCGCGGGTCCCGCCCGGCATAGCCGGCCGGTCCGCCCTGGTGGTGCTGCTCCCACTGCTCCGAGCCGAAGCCGTGGCGGACGTACGAGGCCTTAATCTCTCCGAAGATGCGGTCAAGCCGGGTGCCGGGGACTGTCGCGTCAAAGATGTCCGCCTCAACGGCAGCGATCCGGGACTCGGCGTCGAGCTCCGCGGGCGTGCCGCCGTCGAACCTTACCCAGCGGGTGATGTTGGCAACCAAGCCATCCCGTCGTGCGCACACCACTGCCATGGCCCGGCGGCCAAGCGGCGCGTGGGTAGCCAGCGGGTGGCGGAAATCGCTTCGCGAACTGCCGTTGCACAAGAGGACCAGCGGCTCCGCGCCGGCGGCCACTACACGGCCGGCTAGGGCGGATGCGAGCTCGAATTCAGTGGTTTCCGGCCGGGCGGTGGACAGCACATCAGTCACGATGCCCGCCAGTTCCGCGCTCAGGTGGGCGTAGCGGGCGCTCTCGCCGGGGAGCAGCTGCTGCCGGGCAGCCCTCAGCTCGGTAGCCACCGCCGCCTCGGCGAGCGGAGTGCCCGCGCTGCTGCCAGCAGAACGTCCGACGGCGACAGCGGCCTCGTGCAGGTTCCCGTACCAGGGGACGGTGTGCAGGGAAACTCCCGCCGGGAGTTCCTCGGCAGCTATGCGTCCGGCCTCATTGTTGAACGTGACCAGGTGGTCGCCTGAGCGGTCCACCAGCAGGGCGGCGATGGGATCTCCCGCCAGGCTGATATGCACGCGGCTGCCATCGAGGTACCAGGTCAGCGCGGTGTGGGTGGTCAGCAGGAGCGAGTCCTGGCCCTTCGCGTCGAGGATATCCAGCACGCGCCGCCGTTTGACCTCGCGGTCGGCTGTGGAGGCGGGTGCCGTCCGTTTGCCGGCGGGCGGCGAATGGTGCGGTGCGGGTGTGGCGGTGGTCTGGCTCATGAATTGTCCCCCTGCGTTTTGATCAATGTCTCAATGTCTTCCGTGCCCAAAATTCCGTCGGCGATGAACACGGTGACGCTGCGGCGCACCGGCGTTCCAGGCTGGGCAATCACGGGGGCGTCCCAGGCCAGTGACTGGCCAACACCCGGGTAGCCGTCCACCCGGACGAACCACGGATCCGTGGAATCCGCCGCGGCGACGAACACGAGAGTGGCGGTACCGCCGCCCGCAGGTCCGGCCAGCGTACCGCCGTCGTCAGTTCCCGTACTGAACCTGCCGGACCAGGCGAGCCACGGCGTGACGCTCCCGTGCACTGAGGCCTCACCGGTGCCCGATGGCGTCCAGACTGTCGCCCCGGAGCATTCCGGAAGGCGCCAGAAGAACCCGCCGTAGCCGCCCTGGTGGCGGCCGTTGGAGCCGGGGCTGCCCAGGCTCACCGGGTTCCCGCCCGCGGGGGAGAGCGCAAAGTCCAGGCTGAGGCGCCAGGTGGAGGAGCCTGCTGAGGCCCACGTCCAGGTGCGCTGTTCAGTCAGGATGGGAGCGCCGTCGGGCCCGTTCCAGGACAGGGATTCGGCCAGCCGGCCGCCCGCCGGGGACTGTTCGACGACGGTTCCACCTTGCGTCTGATCCGTTCGGACGATGGTGCCGTGGTCCGGCCGCCAGACGTATTCGCCGGCTGCCCGGGTGTACGTGCGGCCGCCCCAGAAGTTGACGCCGTCCACATCCTGCAAGGCCACGCCAACGCCCAGGTGCCAGACGTGGTCCAGCGGCTGGTGATCGGTGACTACAGTCCCGCTGAGGGTGCGGACCGGGTGGAGGTAGGGGCGGGGCGAGGACACGGCGCGGATGTGGCTGCCGTCCTGGTATTCGGCCACTGGGTGCCCGGCGAGGTCGAACGTCTGCACTGGAGGTACGCTGCGGGCCCAGGGGACACCGAGCTCGGCGAACGTCGCCTGTGCCTTGGCCGCGCGCTCGATGAGTTCAGGGATGCCGTTTACTACGGGGTGTGCGTCGTCGCCGTCGCCTTCCCAGGTGAGGTGCGCGGCGGGAATCTCCTGCGGGTCGGGAGCCGTGCGGATGGCTTCCAGCACGGACGTGAAAGCACCAGTGTCCGACAGGCTGCACAGCAGGGGAGCGCCGGTGCTGCGGGCATCGAGCAGGTTCTCCAGCAGGTCGGTCCGCCCGAAGGTCTCGCGGCGCTCGCCGGCTGCCGTGGTGGTGATTACCTCGTCCTCCGTGTAGAAGAACATGATGTCCCCCTGAGTGCCGTGGACCGTCACGGAAGGGTTCTGCTGCTCCGGGGCGCAGAGCGTCAGGCCGCACAGCAGGGTCTGCCCGGCCGCGGTGCGGACGCGGATCACAGAGGTGTCGTCGCTCTGGGTGTCATTGGCCCGGTAAAGGTCAGTCTCCACCGATGCGACGTCGGCAACGGTATGCGCGCCGGCCAGATGCAGCCCGGTAGCTACGGCATGCGCCAGGGCGTTCGTGGCCACGCCGTCCACAACGTCGGTGCCAGCGAGGCTGCGTTTCCCGGCCCAGCGGGACCGCTGGAAGTAGCCCTTGGTCCGCAGCCACATGCCCTGGGCGCTCAAACCGAGGACATCCCCGATCTCGCCGGAAGCGATCGACTCGCGGATCGCGGGCAGGGCCAGGGACCCCAGGCTCTGGAAGCCCACCTGGACCAGCTTTCCCGACGCATTGGCCGCATCCAAAACCTCGTGGAACTGCGCCAGGGAAGCCACCGGAGGCTTTTCCACATACACGTCCGCCCCTGCTGCCAATGCAGCCAACGCCAGGGGAGCGTGCGTCTGGATCGGCGTGGCCAGGATGACCACATCCGGGGCCGTTCCCGACGCCAGCAACTGCTCCAGGGTGGTGAAAACCGCCACGGAAGCCCCCAGTGCCCCCTCCTGCGGCGGATGCGGATCAGCCACGGCCACCAGATCGACGACGCCGACAGCCTCCAGCCGGGCCAGGTTGGCCAGGTGCCGCTCACCAAAGCCATGGACGCCCACCAGGGCTATCCGCGGACGGTCAGTTGGAGCTGAGTCGGTGCCGGGTTTCGCGGCGGAGTGCGGCGCTGTGGTGCCAGGTGCCGCGAAGGCGGATTTTTGAGTCATCGATGGTCCTCGGTGCCGATGGGAGTTGAAAGGGTTAAATGATGCTGGGCGGCGGGGCTCTCGGCGCCTAAAGTCCTGGCTAAGTACCTGATGGCTTCATTCTGCATCCCGGCGGTGAAGACGTGACCGCCCGGCCAGAAACTTCCTATGTAGGTGCCGGCCGGGTGCAGTGACTCCAGTATTCGGTGGGCCTCGCGCATGCCGCTTTCGGGGAAAAGCTGGTCCGCTACGGCAAACTGCACCAGGAAACCCTCCGCTTCGGATCTTGCGGTAAGTTCCGGCCATTCGCCCAGTTTCCAGAGCCCCGGCGTCTGGAGCAGCCAGGAATGGGCGTCCAGGTAGGCGGGCAGGAGTGACTCGAACGTGGCCATCATGCAGGTCACCACGTAGTTCTTGATCCGCGGGCTCAGCGCAGCCAGTGCGAGCGACCGGCCGCCGCCGCCCGAGAAGCCGATGCAGCCCAGCCGCTCCGGATCCACCCCCGGCAGGGAGGCAAGGATGTCCAGTGCCGCGAGGTCATCATGGGCAACCATTCCTGCCAGGCTGGTGCCCAGCAGGCCAGCGGCCTTAGCCACGGTGTCTTCATGGATGCCGGCAGCGGCGTTGTACAGGTCCGCGTCGGTTGGTACGACGCCGTCCTCCCGCCATTGCGACTTCCTCGCGTCCAGCGCTGCGGCCGTTCGCCACGGCGGGACGGAGAGGTCGAACCGGCGGCTGCCCCACGCAAACGTGTCATGGGCCAGCACGGCAAAGCCGGCGCGGGCCACCTCCGTAGCCAGTGCCTGGCCGTCGTAGTGGCCCGCCCGCGCCGCCGCGGCGGACGGGTGGGACTGCGGAAGCTCCACCAGCCGGTCCGCACCGCCGAACTTGTTTCCGCCGTGGCAATGCAGGGCGAGCACGCCCGGCAGCGGCCCGGAAGCCCCGCCCGGACGCACGAGCCAGGCCGTACTGCGGGGGCCAAAGCCCAACTGCCAGCTAAGCTGGGAGGTGGTGACGCCGTCGTACGTCTCCTCCCAGTGGACGGTGACCTCCACCGGGGGGACGGCGGCCGGAACGCCCAGAGCATCCGCAAGCTCCTGGGCTGCCGGGGTGGCGGCCCGGTGGCGGGGCTGGTTTTGGACATAGCCGGGCCAGTCCTCATAGCCGGCGATGGCGCTGGGCCGTGCGGGCTCCTCTGGTGTAGTCACTGGCCTGCCTGTTGTTCGAAAGGTGGGAGTTGTCGGCGTGGGCGGCGGTCAGCCCAGGTTCTGGTTGACCTCGGAAATCATGCCCTTGGCGGCGTCCCGCGGGGAAACCTTACCGAAGAGTACATCTGTATTGAATCGGTTCAAAACTTCGAGCGTTGCGGATGACCCTGCGGGGAACGGCTTCGGCGCTGCGATGTTCAACTCAGCGATCCGATCCAGGTAGGCGGCTTCCTTCTGCTGGGAATCCTTCAGGAGCGGGGTGATGCCGGCCTTCAGCTCGGTGTTGGCGGGCATTCCGCGGTCACTCTTGATCTTCTTGGCTGCATCCATGTTGTTCACCAGGTAGTTGATGAACAGTGCCGCTTCCTTGGGGTGGGCCGACTTGGAGGAGATGGCGTACTCCATGGATGAGCGCAGCCACGCACCCGGTTCCGTGCTTTCACCGGGCATCTTCATCATGACCAGGGGCGAGCCCGAGTAGGAGGTCATCTGGTTGCTCCAGGAGATCTTCATAGCCTGCTTGCCCTGGCCCATCAGGGTCAGTTCAGGCTGTGCGGATCCGTCTTCCACCGTCTGGGAGGCCGACGGCGCCCCGCCGGATTCCATCAGGTTCTTGTTCAGCTCGAACCACTTGGTCAGCGTGTCCTCGCTGATGCCCATCTTCTTGCCGTCCTCGGTGTAGAGGTCTTCGCCGTTCTGGCGTGCCCACACTGCCAGGAACGAATCGTTGGCCATGGGGGTGGTGCCGAAAGTTCCCGCCGGCGATTTCTTGGTGATTTCCGCGGCGATATCCGCGAAGTCGTCCCAGGTCCAGGTCTCGTCATCCGGGAGTTCCACGCCGGCTTTTTCGAAGACCATGGGATCGATGACCATCGACATTGAGTTCACCCCGGCAGTGATGGTGTACTGCGTGCCGTCGATCTTACCCAGGTCCACAGTGCCCTCGGCGAACTTGGAGGTGTCCAACTGGTCTTTTACCTTGTCCAGGTCCAGCAGGACGCCGCGGCTGGAGTATTCGCTGGGATAGGAACCGCTCATGGCGAAGACATCGGGGGTGGTCCCGCCAGCGATCTGCGTGGCCATCTTGTCCCAGTACGAGCTGAACTCAGTGTTTTCGCCCTGGACCTTGATGGTGGGGTTGGCGGCTTCGAAGTCCTTGATGACTTCCAGGGTGGTCTTGGCACGGGAGTCGTTCCCCCACCAAGCGAACCGGATGGTGACCGGATCTTCCACGGTGCCCACTTTTCCGGCTTCAGGGTTGCCCCCGCAGCCGGTGAGGACCAGTGCGAGTGCCGCCGTCGTTCCGGCGATGCCCAGTAAAGACTTATTGAGACCAAACCGCATTGTTGTGCCCCTCAGGTGTCGAAGTGTGGATAGAGTGATCCTGGTAACAGAAAACGCTTTCTCAAAAACTAACAAAGGGCTATACAGGAGTCAAGAAACCGTTTACTTTGGTACGGAGCCGCTTTTTACACGTCCCGCCCGGGGCGGCGGAACCGGACCGCGGAAACAGCCTCAGCTGCTCCGCCGCAGCACCGGAGTCCGCGCCACCGGAGGCGGGACGCATCCCGATCGCCCGGCGATCACACCCCCGACGTGGAGGGCCACGATGACCAAAGGAGACCACATGGCCGCTAAACACATCCCCAGGACGCCCCGGCCGGCATGCTTGCCGGCACCGGCGGTCCTGCTGCGTGAAATGGAGTCGCCGCAATGAGCGCCATCAGTGAACTGAGCTCGATTTCCCGGCGTAAGGGCAAGGCCACTGCCGAAGAGAAGAAGGCCAACGGCCGGGACAACAAGGCCGCCTACATCTTCCTGCTGCCTTGGCTGGTGGGCCTGGTTGCCATCACCATCGGCCCGATGCTGATGTCCTTGTACCTGTCCTTCACGGACTACAACCTCCTCCAGCCGCCGGAATGGGTGGGGCTGGACAACTTCACGCGGATGTTCTCGGACGCCCGGCTGCACAACTCACTTGGCGTGACATTCACCTACGTCCTGGTCGGCGTTCCGCTCCAATTGGCCGTGGCACTCCTGATCGCGCTGGTCCTGGACAAGGGCCTGCGCGGCCTGCCGTTCTACCGCTCCGTGTTCTACCTTCCGTCCCTGCTGGGCGGCTCGGTGGCTGTCGCTATCCTCTGGAAGCAGATCTTCGGCACCACCGGCCTGGTCAACCAGGTCCTGGCGATGTTCGGCATCCAGGGCCCCGGCTGGATTTCAGACCCCAGCACGGCGCTGGGCTCCATCATCCTGCTGCACGTCTGGACGTTCGGCGCCCCGATGATCATCTTCCTGGCCGGTCTGCGACAGATCCCGGTGATGTACTACGAGGCCGCCAAGGTCGATGGCGCCAGCACTCTTCAGCAGTTCTGGAAGATCACCATGCCAATGCTGAGCCCGATCCTCTTCTTCAATCTGGTCCTGCAGATCATCGGTTCGTTCCAGTCGTTCACCCAAGCGTTCATCGTCTCGGGCGGAAACGGCGGACCCTCCGACTCGACCATGTTCTTCACCCTGTACCTCTACCAAAAGGGCTTCGGCCAGTTCGACATGGGCTACGCCTCGGCCATGGCCTGGTTCCTGCTGGTCATCATCGGTGTGTTCACCGCCATCAACTTCATCGCTTCCAAGTATTGGGTTTTCTATGACGACTAAGCTGCAGACGCTGCCCGCCCCGGACAGGAAGACATCCGGCGCCGGTAAGCCTACGAATCACCGCAAACCCCGGGAATCCCGCGGGACGCTGGCCTTCAGCCGGAAACAGCGGACCAAAGCACTTGGCAAGCATGCCATCCTGATCCTCGCCGGGGCCCTGATGATCTACCCGCTGCTGTGGATGGTGGTCTCTTCCCTCCGGGCCAACGAGTTGATCTTCCGCGAACCGGGACTCTGGCTCAACAGCCTGGAGATGAGCAACTACACCGACGGCTGGTCAGCCCTGACCCACCCCTTCGGGCATTACATGATCAACTCCGCGATCGTGGTCATCGGCTCCATCCTGGGTAGCCTGATCTCCTGCTCGATGGCCGCGTACGCTTTCGCCCGGCTGCAGTTCACCGGCAAGAAGCTCTTCTTCGGCATCATGCTGCTGACCATCATGCTTCCGTTCCACGTGGTCATCGTGCCGCAGTACATCCTGTTCTCCCAGATCGGCTGGGTCAACACGTTCTGGCCGTTGATCGTCCCCAAGTTGCTGGCCACCGAGGCGTTCTTTGTCTTCCTGATGGTCCAGTTCATCCGCGGTATTCCAAAGGACCTGGACGAGGCCGCACGCATCGATGGCGCAGGCCACCCCCGCATCTTCCTGCGCGTGATCCTTCCGCTGATGGTGCCGGCACTGGCCACTACCACCATTTTCACGTTCATCTGGACCTGGAACGACTTCTTCGGCGCCCTGATCTACCTCACGGACCCCGATATGTTCACTGTCCCGGTGGCCTTGCGCGCCTTCGTGGATTCGCAGTCCGCCACCAGCTGGGGCTCGCTGTTCGCCATGTCCATCGTGTCCCTGCTGCCGGTCTTCCTGGTCTTCCTCTTCGGCCAGCGGTTCCTGATCAAGGGCATCGCCACCACCGGCATCAAATAGCCTCCACCGGCGGCTGCCTCCTACGAGCCCGTCGCTCGAAACCCCGACTCGAAACCGACTCGAACCGACGGCCTGTCCCGCCAAGGGACGGGCCGTCGGCTGTTAGGGGTTGGGGCGCAGGCAGGCAGCCGCACGTCCCTGCCTACGGAACATTCGACGTCGCGCTTTCCTCATAAGAGAGGTTCTCAAGAGCTACCGGGCAACCTCTTGTAATACAAGTATCCAACTTGTAGTATCAGACTTAAGAAAACGCTTCCTCGTTTTCACATCCCCAGCAACAAGATCAAAGAAGATCGGAGTATCCAGTGCCGCTTTTTCCCCGTTCTGAGTCTGCTGCCCGGAACCATTCGGCAGAGACACCCTCCAACGGCGCACACCGCAGGTTCCGCAAGACAGGCGTAGTGGCTGCCGCAGCCGCCGCCGTTCTTGCCCTGAGCGCCTGCGGTGGGGGAGCCGCTCCACAGAGTGCCGACGGCACCGTTGAACTGCGCTTTTCCTGGTGGGGCAGCGACAAGCGCGCCCAGCTGACGCAGGCCGCAATCGCTGCCTTCGAGGCTGAGAACCCCAAGATCAAGATCAAGCCCGAGTACGGCGACTGGAGCGGCTATTGGGACAAGTTGGCCACCCAGGTAGCCGCCAACGACGCTCCGGACATCATCCAGATGGACGAAAAGTACATCACCGAGTACTCCAGCCGCGGCGCCCTGCTGGATCTCTCCAAGTACCAGATCGACACGTCAAAGCTGGACGAGGCCGCCCTGAATGCGGGCAAGAGCGAGGATGGCCTGACCGGTATTGCTGCAGGAATCAATGCGGCCACGATCATCGCCAACCCGGCCGTGTTCCAGGCCGCCGGCGTGCCGCTTCCGGATGACACGACCTGGACCTGGGAAGACTTCGGCCGCATCTCCGCCGAGCTCACCGAGAAGTCCCCGAAGGGCACGTACGGCTCTGCCGCCTACGGCACGGACGAGGCCTCCTTGGGCGTCTGGTTGCGACAGAACGACAAATCCCTTTACACCTCCGACGGCAAGCTGGGTTTCGAGCCGGCCGATATTGCCCAGTGGTGGGAGTTCCTGAAGGAGCTTAGCGAGAAGAAGGCCGTTCCGTCGGCGTCGGAAGTTGTGGAAGCCGAAGCCGCGCCGCTGGACCAGAGCGGCCTGGCCACCGGCAAGAACGGGCTGGCCTTCTGGTGGTCCAACCAGTTGCCGGCACTCGAGAAAGCGGCTGGAAGTGACCTCCAGATCCTGCGGTTCCCATCCAAGACCGGGAAGGCTGCCGACACACAGCTCTGGTACAAGGCATCCCAGTTCTGGTCCGCTTCCTCCCGGACCAAGCACCCTGAGGAAACGGCCAAATTCATTGACTTCCTGGCCAACAATGAAAAAGCCGGAGAAGCTCTCTTGGCTGACCGTGGCGTGTACCCCAACACAGACGTCCGTGATGCCATTGAATCGAAACTGACTCCCGCTGACATCAAGGTGGTCAAGTTCATCGACCAGATCAAGGGCGAGCTCGGTGAGGCTCCTGCCGCGCCACCGAAGGGCGCCGGTGCAATCCAGGAGATCATCAAGCGGTACACCTCAGAGGTCCTCTTCAACAGGCTCTCAACGGATGAGGCCGGCAAGAAAGCCCACGACGAAATGAAGTCGGCTATCAGCAGCTAAAGCGCAGACCGACTGGTCCTCACACCGTCTAGTCCGCATACCGCCGTAAAGGCTCCGGACGTCCTCAGCCTCCTCTAAGAACGTCCGACGGCGGGT
>NZ_JBLWIJ010000050.1:0-6225 GCF_051365025.1 Arthrobacter sp. R4 | reverse complement strand
AGCCCACGACGAAATGAAGTCGGCTATCAGCAGCTAAAGCGCAGACCGACTGGTCCTCACACCGTCTAGTCCGCATACCGCCGTAAAGGCTCCGGACGTCCTCAGCCTCCTCTAAGAACGTCCGACGGCGGGTGGCAGCTCCGTCCCGGCAGGAACCACTGGTTCCCTGCCGGGACGGAGCTGTTTACGCATTAATCTCTTTTTCCATCACTACGCGCGGCCACGCGCCCAACCCATGCCGGGCTTCCTCCCTCACGATCTCCTTTAGACCGTTGGACCAGGCTTGTTCGGGCAGGGTCCTGAAGCCGAGGCGCTCATAGTAGGGTGCGTTCCATGGGACCTCGCTGAAAGTTGTCAACGTCATTCCCTGGAGGCTGCGTGCGGCGGCCCACCGTTCCACATGGTCGATGAGGGCGCTGCCGAGGCCTTTGCGGCTGTGCGCAGGGTGGACGCTGACCTGTTCGATGTGGGCCCTGCTGTCAATAACGTCTACGAGGATGTACGCGACGGGATTGTCGGCCGGGTCTGTGGCCACCCAAGCCCTGCCATCGCGCAGGTAGGGCGCCAGATCGCTCTGAGACGGTGGGGCGTCGTCCGCTACGGCGTCCATCCCGAGCCCGCGAAAGAGTACTCCGGCGGCGATCTCAATGTCACGGATTCCGGAGATGTCTTCTGGCTTGGCCTCCCTGATCACCTGTCCAGTATTGCCCAGATGGCCTCTTCTGGGAGGCTCCGGATTTCCTTGGCGTGCGGAATCAGCTTGCCGGGCGTTACGTCGACATGGCGGCTCGACTGCGTGTACAGCCTTGCCGGGCAGCCTTGATCTGCGTTGGACGTGCGTTGCCTAAGTTTGGTGGTGGTTGCGTTGGGGTTTTTGGTGGGGGTCGATGTGGGGTGGGGGGATGAACCAGGGGATGCCGGTTTTGACCTGGATTTGCCATTGTTCTTTGTGGACGAGGTGGTGGTGATGGGTGCAGAGCAGGGTGCCGTTGTCGGTGCTGGTGGATCCGCCGTGTGACCAGTAGGTGATGTGGTGGGCTTCGCACCAGGGTGCGGGGACGTTGCAGCCGGGGAAGGCGCAGCCGTGATCGCGGGCGGTGATGGCTTTGCGGATGTGGGGCGGGAAGATCCGGGTGGTGCGGCCGATGTCCAGGATGCGTCCTTCGCTGCCGAGCAGGACGGGGATGATGTCGGCGTCGCAGGTGATCTTGCGGACCGTGGCGGGGGCGGCGGGGCCCGTGAACGCGAACGATCCGGTGCCGGGAATGCTGCCGGGATCCGGGGTCCCGGTGCGGGGGACCCTGCCGGTGTCGCGAGTGTTGTGGTGCTGCGGGGTGGGGTTGGTTGGTTGAGGGCGGTAGCGGGGTCCTTGGGTGGTGGCGTGTTCGAGGCGGTCCAGGAGGTCGCGGTAATCGATGGTGACCATGACTTGGGGGCGGAGTCCTCCGGTTGCGGGGAGGGTGCCGGTGGCCAGTGCTGCCTTGCAGGCGCCGACGAGGCCGTCGAGAAGTTGTTGTGGCCGAGTGCGCCGGTCCAGGTCGGGTTGAGGGGCGGCACCGGTATCCCCGTTGTCCCCCTCGTCCGTGCTGCCGGCCCCGCTGTCTGGCGTGCTGGTGGCGTCGCTGCCGCCGGTACCGGTGGTGGTGGTGTGGGGATTGCCTGCCTGGGTGCGGGGATTGGTGGCGGTGTTCATGACGGTGATGAGGTGTTCGTATTGGTCGGCGGTTGCGAAGATTTCCACATGTGCAGCCCGCGGCGGGCCTGGCGGAGGAAGGCGCCCTGCCGGTGGCGGAGTTCGTGTTCGGTGGGTTCGGTGCCGTCCTGGTCGATCGCCTCGGTCCAGCGGCGGGCGATTCGGGTGAGGAAGTCGGTGTCGTTTTCTGCGGCGGTGCGGGTTAGGGCGTGTTCCATCCGGGTGGTGGTGTGCGCGGGGGCGTGGTGCCGGACGCGGTCCAGTGCCAGGGTGATGATGCTTGCGGGGTGGGACGCGACGGTCCCTGCTGCGAGGGCGGTAGCGAGTTCGGGGCGTTCGGCGGGCTGGGTATCCCCGGTGATCCCGGTCCGGGGCAGCACCGCGGCGGCGAGACTGATCCGGCGGTGGGCTTCGGCGACGCTGATCCGGAGCCGGGCACGAAGGAACTCGGCGGTGTTCTTGCAACCGTCATCGGCCGGCGACGCCGGAACAGGCTGAACAGGCTGCGCGGTGAAGCCGGCGCGGCCAACGGTGGCGCGATCGGCAGTGCCATGAGGCCAGGAAGCATCGGTCTCATCAAGCGTTTCGGTGCCGTCATCCCACCCGGTGATCCAGGAACCGCCGTTCCGGGTCCTAGCGGTTGCTGCGTCGGCGATGGCCTGGGTGCGGGTGCGGTCCACCGCGCCCGCACCGAGGACCTGCAGGTACTCCACGGACCGGGAGAGGTCCTCGACCTGGCTGGCGTAATCGGCGGCTTCCGCGTAGCCCGCCATTGCCAGGAAGCCCGGCCCGGCCGCCGCGGCCGCTTTCACGACGGCGATGGCCTCCGCAAGCGCTGAAGCATCCGGCAGCCCGGCAGGGCTGGGCAGGCACGAAGCAGCTACCTCCGAGGTTGGAACGAACTGCTTGTCGGACCGGGCAGCCCTGATGCCGCCGTCGAACGCCCTGCCCCTGGAAGCGGCCCCAACAGACGTGTCAGCGCGGGTGAGCAGGGCGGCTGCGCCGCCGTGCCCCACCCGCTGAACCCTAAGAGCTTCCATAGGAATACCCTGCCAAAGGGGTACGACAATCTTGCTCTCACATAGACCGCCAACGAAAAGAAGGGCCTTAGTCCTCCGCGATCACCGCCACGCCACCGGCCTCAATGGTGCCCCCAAAGCGGTCTCCGCTGAGCAGGTCCGTTCCAACGGCCCGGACCGAGGCCGACGAGCGCGAGTGGTTGATGGCGAAGAGGAAGGAGCTGCCGTCAGCGGCGCGGCGGCGCGTGAGTTCCACCCCGGAATCTGCCTGTGTCAGAGGCGCAACTCCGGATTCAGCCAGCAGCCTGTCCACCACTGACTCGATACCGTCATGGTCCGGGAATGTGGCCAGGTACCACGCAGCCCCAGACCCTACAGCATGCCGGGTCAGCGAGGGCACACCCTCGAGGGGGTAATCGGTGAAGGTCTGCAGCGCTTCCGCCCCGGCCAGGTGGAGGTGCTCACTCCACACGGACGAGACACCGCCGTCGCTCAACTTCAGTTGGGAGTCCGCCAGCAGCGGGTGGAACTCCTCCACACGAATGCCCAGCAGGTCACGGAATGCGCCAGGATAGCCACCCAGCCGGATGTGGTCCTTTTCGTCAACTATCCCGCTGAAGTAGGTCACCAGAACGGTGGCGCCCGCCTGAGCGGCAGCCGCGATGTTGGTGGCCGCGTGGTCGGTGACGGAGTACAGGGTGCAGACGAGGACCAGGTCGTACCCCTCCAGCGAGGCGGAGGGGTGGACGATGTCCACGGAGATCCCGCGCAGGAACAGCGAACGGTGGAATGCGCGCAGGACGTCGAGGTACTTCACGTCCTGGCTTGGCTTGGAGTCGATCTCGCTGGCCCACCATGCCTCGTAATCGAAAACGATGGCAGCCTTGGACTCCACGCGGGAACCCCGGACTGGCGCGAGCCGCTTCAGTGCAGACCCCAGCTCCACCACTTCGCGCCACACCCGCGTATCCCGGCCGCCGTGCGGAACCATGGCCGAGTGGAACTTTTCCGACCCGGCAAAGCTTTGGCGCCATTGGAAGAACATGACGGCATCCGCCCCGCGTGCCACATGCGCCAGGGAGTTGCGCAGCATTTCCCCGGGCATCTTGGGCTGGTTGCGCGGCTGCCAGTTGACGGCCGACGTCGAATGTTCCATCAGGATCCATGGGTCGCCGCTGGCAATACCCCGGGTGAGGTCCGCGCTGAACGCGAGTTCGATCTGGCGCTCGGGATCGGCGGCCACGAGGTAGTGGTCGTTGGCGATGACGTCCAGGTCCTTGGCCCACTCGAAGTAGTCCATCGACTTGGTGGCGCTGGAGGCCATCAGGTTGGTGGTGGCCGGAATGTTGGGAGTGACTTCCCGCAGCACCGCCACCAGCTCGCGGTAGTAGTCCATCAGCGCCCACGAGTTGAAGCGCTGGAAGTCCAGTTGCTGGCCCGGGTTGAGGGTGGAGGGGGCGACGGCGGGCGGCAGGATTTCGTCGAAGGAACCGTAGTTCTGGGACCAGAATGCCGTTCCCCAGGCTGCGTTGAGGGCAGCTATGCTGCCGTAGCGGCGTTCCAGCCAGCTGCGGAACGCGGCGGCGTCCTCCGGGCCGTAGAACTCGGAAACGTGGCAGCCAAGTTCGTTGTCTACGTGCCACAGCGCCACGGCGGGATGGTTCTTGTAGCGTTCGGCGATGATGCGGGTGATACCCGTTGCATAACGGCGGAAAACGGCCGACGACGGCGAGTAGTGCCGCCGGGAGCCCGGTCCCAGCACGGTCCCGTCAGCCGTGACTGGCAGGATCTCGGGGTGCTTGCGGACCAGCCAGGCCGGGGGAGCGGCCGTTGCCGTTGCCAGGGCCACCTTGATCCCGTTGGCGGCGAGGTTGTCCAGGACTTCGTCCAGCCAGCCGAAGTCGTATACGCCTTCGGCAGGTTCCAGCAGTGCCCAGGAGAAGATTCCAACACTGAGGAAGGTGAGGCCGGCTTCCTTCATCAGCTCCAGGTCTTCCAACCGGACACTGGCGGGCCACTGCTCAGGGTTGTAGTCGCCGCCGTAGGCGATCCCTTCGACACCGTCCCAGACGCTCGCCGGGCCTGATCGTTCCTGCAAAGTCATGTGACTCCTTTGTCTGATGCTTGGATTAAAACGTACATGAAAACCGATGTTTGGAAAACGCTTGCCCACTGCGAATAATCCGGCTATTGTATCGTTTCAGAAGGTGTGTAAGCCAGCTCACTGCTCGCGTTGTAGATAAATGGGTACGGGCTTACACAGAACGAGCAAGGAGGCTCTCATGATCAACAGAAGGCATTTCCTCACCACCGTGGCCATCGGCACCGCATCTGCCGCTGCACTCGCGGCCTGCGGTACCGGCTCCACCACCGCCGGGGAAACCGGCTCCGCGGAGAACCCCGTCACCATCAACTACACCTGGTGGGGCAACGACGACCGTGCTGAGCGCACCCGTAAGGCCATTGCTCTGTTCGAGGAAAAGAACAAGGACATCAAGGTCAACGGCAACTTCACCGACTTCGCCGGATACTGGCAGAAGCGTGCAACCGAAGCCGCCGGCGGTGGCCTGCCCGACGTCATGCAGTGGGACCTGTCCTACATGCGGGACTACGGCCAGCGCAACCAGCTCCTGGACCTGGGCACGGTCAAGATCAATACGGACGCTTTCGACAAGTCGCTCCTGCCCTCGGGCCAGATCCGTGGCAAGACTTACGGCATTCCCACCAGTACTAACGCCTTTGCCGTGTACTACGACCCCGCCAAGCTCGCCTCACTCGGCATCGCCGAACCGGACGGCACCTGGACCTACAAGGAATACAACGGGTTCCTGGCCGAGGTCGGCTCCAAGGGCAACGGCGCGCTCTTCGGCGGCACCGATTACACCTCCGTCTGGTGGATGTTCAACATCTGGCTCCGCCAGAATGACATCGCCGCCTTCACCGATGAGGGCAAGCTTGGCTTCACCAAGGATGACCTGAAGAAATGGTGGAACCTCACCGCCGACCTGCGCGGCACTCCCGCCATCGTTTCCGAGGAACGCACCACCCAGCTCGCTCCGAAGTCCCCGTTCGGCTCGAACGTCACCGCTACTGAGGTCACCTGGGATAACTTCATGGCCGGCTACCTCGCTGACAGCGGCGCCAAGGAGCTCAAGCTCGTGCCCGTTCCCTCCGACGATCCGGACAACTTGGGCCTGTTCCTGAAGCCCTCGATGCTGATGGTCGCCAGCGCCAAGACCAAGTACAAGGACGCCGCTGCCCGGTTCATCGACTTCATGGTCAACGACCCCGAGGTAGGCCAGATCTTCAAGACGTCCCGCGGCGTTCCGGCCTCCAAGACCCAGCGCGACGGCACCACCTTTGAGGGCACCGACAAGCTGGTTGTTGACTACGAAAAGTCCATCGAGAAGTACCTCAAGGACGCCCCCGAGCCGCCCATCGTCGGCTTCGGCACGCTGGAAGCTTCCTTCAAGCGCATCAGCTCCGAGCTGAACTACGGCAAGGTCACCGTGG
>NZ_JBLWIJ010000049.1:0-34998 GCF_051365025.1 Arthrobacter sp. R4 | reverse complement strand
CTTGGCACACTATTGAGTTCTCAAACAACAGACACACCCGGCACCACCACAACCAAACAACAGCCATGGATCGCTCCGGAGCAACTTTTCAAACTTACCCGGTTTCCAGCCCCGATGCAAATCCGTATTTCAGGATTCATATCGGCAGGAACCCGATTCCCACCTCATTGAGGCACTCTAATGAGCTACCAGAATTTGGTCTTGAATTTGGGGGTTTGGCCGCCCGCGGTAACCAGCTCTTCGCTGTCTCCCTCGCGGCGACTTAGAAAACAATACACCCACTCAACCCCCACCGCAAATCCATCCTCGAAGGGGTCCCAAACCCCGCCGTTGCGCGCCAGGGCGGCCCACTGGGGCACCCGGCCGGCCAGCCGCCGTCGTACTTTCCTCCTGTGGGCTGCAACACAGCAATCCAGCCGTGTGCGTACAGCCCGGGAGGGCTGCGCCTAAACGCAGAAGGGCCGGCAACCAAATGGTTGCCGGCCCTTCTCAAGCAGCTGGAGTCAGCGGTGCTGAATTACCAGGAAGACTTGGTGATGCCCGGGAGCTCACCGCGGTGAGCCATGTCGCGGAAGCGAACACGGGAGATACCGAACTTCTGGAAGGTGCCACGGGGACGGCCGTCGATGATGTCGCGGTTACGCAGACGGATCGGGGAGGCGTTGCGGGGCAGCTTCTGCAGGCCGAGGCGTGCAGCTTCGCGTGCTTCGTCGGTTGCGTTTTCGTCAACCAGGGTCTTCTTCAGCTCGAGGCGCTTTGCAGCGTAACGCTCAACGATGACCTTGCGCTGCTCGTTGCGAGCAATCTTGGACTTCTTAGCCATGGTTTAGCGCTCCTCTCGGAATTCGACGTGCTGGCGGATCTTGGGGTCGTACTTCTTCAGAACCATGCGGTCCGGGTCGTTACGACGGTTCTTGCGGGTTACGTAGGTGTAACCCGTGCCCGCAGTCGACTTGAGCTTGATGATCGGACGTACGTCCTTGTCCTTAGCCATTAGAGCTTCACTCCCCGAGCAAGGATAGAGGCGACGACTACGTCGATGCCGCGTACGTCGATGGTCTTGATGCCCTTTGCAGAAACCTGCAGCGTGACATTACGGCGCAGGGACGGAACCCAGTAGCGCTTTTTCTGGATGTTCGGATCGAACCGACGCTTGTTGCGGCGGTGCGAGTGCGAAATGCTGTGCCCAAAGCCCGGCTCGGCTCCGGTCACTTGGCAGTGTGCTGCCATGACTTCTCCTCAAAGAATTGAATGTAATGATCCGCATATCTGCTGCAGGATCATGCGTGTAAGTGCGACCCAAAGTGATCAGGGTGAACGGTTAGTCACGCAACTTGAGCCCCTAACTACCGGCTACCCTGGAGAAATTTACCGGGCCACCGGAGCAATTGCGCACGCTCCGCGCACTTAGCGCCTACCAAGTCTACGAGTTCGGGCAATTAAAGACCAATCCCGGCCGCGATGGTGTATAGGCGCCTCCTGCCACACCATTCCGGATTCCCCGGTTTAGGGTCGTATCAGCTGGGCATATTTCGGCGCCAGGCCGTCGCCGGAGGACTTGCCCGTAATGCGGCGGACCACCCACGGGCCGGCGAATTCCTTGACCCAACGGGCATTGGCGCGGAGGGCGTCCACCCGGCCGAGCTCGGGTACCGGCGTCATGGGAGGGACCTCGATCGAGTGGTCGTGTTCGAGCACATCCAGGACGCGCCTGGCCATGTTTGCGTGCCCGGCGGCCGACATGTGCATCCGGTCCTGGGCCCACATTCCCCAGTCGTAGTACTCGTTGAAGCGCCAGTAGTCCACCAGCAGGGCGCCGTGGTCCCCCGCTATTCCCCGGACGAGCTCGTTGTAGATGGCGGTGCGTCCCCGCATGGTGCTGAAGACCTTGGAGCCGCGGGCGTCGAACCCAGTGAACATGACCACAGTGGCACCCGTGGCGCTCAGTTTGCGGATCCCGTCGTCGTACTCGGCCAGCAGGTCGTCGATGTCGATCCGTGGCCGAAGGATGTCGTTGGCTCCGGCATAGATGGTCACCAAGGTGGGTTGAAGTTCGACGGCGGCGTCCACCTGTTCGGCCATAATCTGGCGGAGTTTCCGGCCGCGGATGGCAAGGTTGGCGTAACCGAAGCCCGGGTTCGCTGCGGCGAGTTGCTCTGCCACCCGGTCGGCCCACCCCCGGACGCCGTTGGGCCGGGTGGCGTCCTCGTCCCCGACGCCTTCCGTGAAGGAGTCACCAAGAGCTACGTACCGGGCCGAAAAATCCATAGCGTCAGTGTGCCATCAGTTGCTGGGAGCAACCAAGTGCTGTTCCGATCCGGGTTCGGTAATGGCCGGTTGGCTGCGCCGGCCCGTTTGCAGTGGTCGCGCCATCCTGGACAGAGCCACCACTGTCCACCACAAAAGCATGACCAGCAGTGCGTTGCGCACCGTCAGCAGCAGGGCGGCCCCGGGATTCAGGGCATAAATCAGCTGCATGTACAGCAGCGGATAGACAAGGGTGGTGAGGACCGCAATCGCGCCGACGGAGATTGCGGGCACGGCCCATTTCCGACCACTCATGGCAACGCCAACGCTCACCACAGCAACGAGCCACAACATGAACTGCGGGGAGCCCACCTTGTTGAACACGATCATGGCGGAGACCAGGGCCAGGGCACCGACCATCAGGACCTCTTGGCGGGGAGCGCCCCGGCGGACAGCGGCAAGGATGAGGATGGCGATGAGCAGCAGGCTGGCGCCAAGGAGGGGGTTCATCAAAGCACCCACTTGATCCGCCAGTTCGCCGCGGATTTCCATCGTCTCGATCGCAAAGTTCGGGTGCACAACAGTTCCGAGGCCCAGGACGGCCTGCCAGAGTCCAGGGGTGGTCAGGGGAGCCTCAAGCTGCATGCCCCGTTCGCCGTGCGCCTGGATGAAGCCCAGCAGGTTGCGGGAGCCTCCGCCAGCTAAAACTCCAGCCACCATGAATGCAGACACTGCGGCGCCAGCCAGCACAACCTTGAGCCATGCTTTGCTGGACAAGACCAGGGCGAGCACCACAGCCGCGGGCCAGACCTTGATCCAGGTCGCCACGGAAAGCACAGCGGAGGCAATCGCCGGGTGGCTGACGGCCAGCACCAGGCCGACTACCACTATGGGGGCGGATACGCCGTCCACCCGCGAGAAGCTGAGAGGACCCAGCACGGCGGTCAGGATGATCCATAAATATGCCGCCTGCCAGCCGAATTTGATTGCCGGGTGTGCCAGGAGCGACGCCACGGCCCCTAAGTTCAGGACAGTGCACAAAAGAAACCACCCGAGCATGTACTGGCCTGGCCCAAAAACGCTGGCGGCAAGCATGGGGAACATTGCTCCGATCGGGTAAACCCAGGGAACGTCGACACCTTGCCAGGTGCCTTCGTCCAGGCCCAGGAAAGCCCAGTCTCGGTAAAGGCTGACATCCTCGTACGTTTCCCCCGCCGCGATGCGCGGAGTGAGCAAGAGCAGGAACAGGAAGTGCATGGCGACAAAGGCGGCCAGGACGCTGCTTTTTCTAGCTAAGAAGTCGACGGGACCAGGCTTTTGTGCGTGCATGGAGAAGCTCTCTGTTCAGAGTTTGTAGGCGGGGAGAAGCTGGATTGCCGGTAACGTTCAGGATTCGCGGAGGATCCAGTGGTCGTCATCCAGGCGGGCCACGATTTTCTCGCCGATCCTCGCCAGGTCCGCCACGTCCCGCTCCGTGAGCGCGTCGAGGAACTTCGCCCGGACGGCTTCCACATGTCCAGGTGCGAGCGCCACCAAGGTTGCCATGCCGGCGTCGGCCAGGTGCGCCGTGGTGACTCGTGCGTCTCCCGGGTGCGGCCTCCGCTCCAGCCAGCCGCGCTTCTCCAGCTTGGTGACCACGTGGGACAGCCGTGACAATGAGGAGCTGGTGCGGGCAGCAAGTTCGCTCATGGGGAGGAAACGTCCCTCGGCCTCGGAGAGCATAGCCATGACGTTGTAGTCGAACAGCGAGACTTTGCCTGCGGCGTGCAGCTGGGTATCCAGGGCCGCCGGGAGCATGGTGTTGATGCTCAGGAGGGCCAGCCAGGCACGGCGTTCATCGGCGTTGAGCCAGCGCGGTTCGGTCATGTGCTCATTGTAGAAGCTGCAGGTGGTTGAGAGTTCAACTGACGCACGGGTGCGGTGGGCGCGTCCCGGTAGGCTGACCCTATGTTTGTTGTCTCGTTGACCTACAAGGTGCCCCAGGACATCGTGGATTACCACCGTGCGGCCCATATGGCCTGGGTCAAAGAAGCGTTCGACGCCGGCGTCTTCCTTGCGTCCGGACGCCGGGTTCCCGCGGTGGGCGGCGTGCTGCTTTCAAGCGTGGACCGCGCCACCCTTGATGCGTCATTGGCCCGGGACCCTTTCTTCAGCAACGGTGTGGCCGAGTTCGAAATCATCGAATTCAAAGCCACCAGCGTGGCAAAAGGGTTCGAGAACCTGCTGGACGCCTAGGTAGGACGGGCCTGCGCCGGCTGTTCCCCAACAATTTTCTTCAGGCCGCCCTTCCGAGGCACCGTCACCGGCTCGGGCCAGCGCGGGCTGAGGGCATCACCCAGGGTAATGCCCCTGATCTTGCGTCCGAACAGTGGCAGGACCCAGTCATTGACCCAGCGGCGCTGGCGCCTCTCCCATTCGCGCAGGCTGGGCCTGGCGGGCGGGTCCCATTCCTTGGGCTTGATCTTGTGTGGAACACCCAGCTGATCCAGGACCTGTCCGGCCAGATACTTATGGCCTGCTTTGGACATGTGCAACCGGTCTGAGTCCCACATGCGCCGGTCGTGGAAAGCGTCCAGGCACCAGTAATCCACCAGGACGGCGCCATACTTCGCAGCAATCTCCCGCACACCCTGGTTGTAGACAGTGTTCCGCTTCTTCAGGGGTTCCAGGAGGGCGGAGACCTTGACGTCGAACCCAGTGAACAGCACCAGCGTGGCACCAGTCCCGGCGAGGCTGGCTACCAGTTTTTCGTAGTCCTCCATCAGCGCCGCCATGTCTGTACCCAGGTCCAGGATGTCATTTCCGCCGGCGTACAACGTGACAAGCGTGGGCCGCATCGCCAGGGCGGGTTCGAGCTGTTCACCAATGATCTGCCGGAGCCGCTTGCTCCGTATGGCGAGGTTGGCGTACCTCCAGCCAGGCTCAGCCTTGGCCAGTTTCTCGGCTACCCGGTCTGCCCAGCCCCGCACGCCGTTGGGCAGGCGTTCGTCCCGGTCCCCCACGCCCTCCGTAAACGAGTCCCCCAAGGCGACAAAGACACGCCGCCCACTTGAGGGAAGCAAAGAATCAGCGCACACCCCGCCACCCTAGGCAACGAAGACAACGCCTGGGTTAACGGCAAGCGACAGGAAGTGAGAGAGGGTCTTGGAAGCGAGGCTAGAGCTCGGCCTTGCCCTGGCGCCAGTAACCCATGAACGCGACCTGCTTGCGGTCGATCCCAACGTCCCGCACGAGGTACCGCCGCATGTCCTTGATAACGGCCGCCTCCCCGGCGATCCAGGCGTAGAACGGCATGGCTCCAGCTGGCATGTCGGGGTTCTTGGTGGCCTCGATCTCGGCAGTCTCCATCCGCGCGGGAGTTTCCCAGAGGATGTCCACGTCCACATTGACGTCCTCAGGCTCCGGGCCTGCGCCGCCGTCGGACTCTTTGATGCCCACCCAGCCCGGAACGGGGACGGCCGCGCGTACTGCCTGCTGCAGCAGTTCGCCGTGCGGGCGGGAACGGCCGATCGCCGCGCCGCGGGCCAGCCAGGTGATCTCGACGTTGGCGTCCGTCTTGAGGTCAAGGAAGTCCCCTGCCTGCGGCACTTCCAGGAAGGCGTGGCCGGTCATATACGGCGGGAGGCTTTCGAGGATGGCCGAAATGGCGGGGACCGCGGTTTCGTCGCCTGCGAGCAGGACGCGCTGGGCCATGCCGGGCCGCCATTCGATGCCGCCATAGATCTCGGCGGTGTAGCACTGGGCGGCCCGGTTGTTGGGGCCGATGATGGTGATCGCATCGCCCGGCTTGGCGTTTTGGGCCCAGTTGGCGGCCGGACCTCCGTGGCCGTCTGCGTCGAAATGCATCACGAAATCGACGTCGATCTCCGGGTAGACCGAATCCAGCCGCGATTTCCGGACAGTGTAGGTCCGCATGGAGCCGCGCACGGCTGGGTCCATGGCCAACCATTCGCGGTACCAGCCCGCCTGCGTCATTTCGAAGGCCGGCAGGGGAAGCTCCGTGCCGTCCTCGGCCAGTGAAGGAATCATCAGCTTGATCCGCAGGTCCAGGGTGTCCCCGTTCACGCCGAAGTCACGCAGGCAGTATCCGCCGAAGGTGATCCGGCGGAAGTTGGGGCCCAGCTCTTCCACGGAAGAGACGGTGACTTCGAACGCCAGGGTCATGGGCTCGGTGGCGGCGACTTCGCGGGTTTTCATGAAACGAGCTCCAATTCGGTGGCGGTGGCGTGGTGACGGCCGATGGGAATGATCAGTGGCGTGCCCGAGACCGGATCAGGAATCACCCGGGACTCCAGGCCGAAGACGGTACGGACCAGCTCTTCGGTGACAACGGTGGTGGGGTCGCCCAAGGCCACCACTTCGCCACCTTTCATGGCGATCACGTGGTCCGCGTAACGGGCGGCAAGGTTGAGGTCGTGCAGGACGATGGCCACCGTGGTACCGCGCTTGCGGTTCAGGTCCGTGACCAGGTCCAGGACTTCCACTTGGTGGGCCAAGTCCAGGTACGTGGTGGGTTCATCCAGCAGCAGGACGTCGGTCTCCTGGGCCAGGGCCATCGCGATCCAGACGCGCTGGCGCTGGCCGCCGGAGAGTTCGTCGACGTTCCGCTCAGCGAGTTCCAGCGTTTCTGTGGCTTCCAGCGCCCGTTGCACCGCGAGATCATGGTGTGACAAGTCACCCGGGCTCCAGCTGCGGAAGAAGCCCTGGTGCGGGTAGCGCCCGCGGCCCACGAGGTCGCGCACGGCGATACCGTCCGGCGCCGTGGGATGCTGCGGCAGCAGCCCCAGGGTGCGCGCCAGTTCCCGGGCCGGGCGGGAGTGGATGTCCTTGCCGTCCAGCGTCACCACGCCGCCCGCCGGTTTGAGAAGGCGTGACAGGCCCCGCAGGAGCGTGGACTTGCCGCAGGCGTTGGCGCCCACGATCATGGTCACCTTCCCCTCCGGGATTTCCGCGGTGAGGCCGTCCACGACGCAGCGCTGGTCGTACTTCAGCGTGAGGTCCTGGGCGCTAAGAACCGCCATGTCAGGCATCCTTTCGGTTGGCCGTGACCAGGAGCCACAGCAGGAACGGGGCACCAAGCGCGCCGGTGATTACGCCGACGGGCAGCACGGTGCCGTCCAGCAGCAAGGGAGCAAGGTTGGCCGCAAAGTAGTCGGCGGCGAGGACAATAAGAGCGCCAACCAGGGCCGACGCCGGGAGGCTGGCTTTCCGGGTAAAGCGCCTGGCGATGGGACCGGCGAGGAAGGCGACGAACGAGACCGGGCCGGCGGCCGCCGTCGCCACCGCAGCGAGTCCGACGGCGGTGATCACCACGGCGAGGCGGGTGAACCCGACGCGGATTCCCAGCCCGGCCGCGGCGTCGTCGCCGAGTTCCAGGATCCGCAGCGGACCGGCGAGGGCGATGACTGCAGGGACCAGGACCAGTAGCGCCAGCGCCAGCATGCCGGCACGCTCCCAGTTGGCCGAATTGAGCGATCCGTTGAGCCACACGAGCGCGTCCGCTGCCGTGCGGATGTCCGCACGGGTCATTAGGAAGTTGACCACCGCGTGCAGCGCGGCGGCGATGCCCACTCCGGCAAGGATGAGGCGGCTGCCGGCAGCGTTGCCCCGGTTGCCCCCACCGGAGCCCAGCGACGGTCCACGGGAGATGGCGTAGATGAGCGCCGCGATGCCCAGCGCACCGCCGAGCGCCGCGCCGGACACTGCCGGCCCGGTGGCGCCGAAGACCACGATGGCGGTGACGGCTGCCGCGCTGGCGCCGTAGCTGATGCCGATCACATCGGGGCTGGCCAGCGGATTACGGAGCATGGTCTGGAACAGTCCGCCGGACAGGCCGAAGGCGGCGCCGATCATGATGCCGATGACCGCCCGGGGCAGTTTGTTCTCCATCACGATAAAGCTGGCGCCCGGTATCCTTTCGCCGCCGGTGAGGTGGGCGATCAGGATCTTGAAAAAGTCCGGCACGGTCACGGTGTAACTGCCCAGCAGGATGGTTGCGGCGAACAGGAGGACGACCCCAAAGGCCAGGACGGCGGTCCGCCAGTGTTGCGCTATCAGTTTTGGTCGCTTAGACCCTGTTTTGGCAACCGGAAGTGATAGGTCAACGGGGGGTTTGGTTTCGACGAGGTTCACAATCCTGCTCCCTTGCCGCGGCGGATCAGCCAGACGAAGACGGGCGCACCCACCAGGGCCGTCATGATGCCGGCCGGGACCTCGCCCGGGAGCAGCACCACGCGGCCGATGACGTCTGCACCCAGAAGCAGTGCCGGGGCCAGCACCAGGGAGAACGGCAGGATCCAGCGGTAGTCGGGACCGGTGAGCGACCGGACCGCGTGCGGAATGACCAGGCCAACGAAGCCGATGGGCCCGGCCAGCGCCGTCGCGGAGCCGCACAGCAGCACAATGCCCAGGGCCGTCACGGCCCGGCTCAGGCCAACGCGCTGGCCGAGGCCGCGGGCGATGTCGTCACCGAGAGCCAGGCTGTTCAGGACGCGGCCGGTGGCCAGAATGATGAGGGCCCCGACAGCCAGGAACGGCAAGCCCGGGAGCACCACGGACCATTCGCGGCCAGCGATCCCGCCGACCTGCCAGAAACGGAAGCGGTCCAGTGTGTCCTGGCTGGAGACGAGGATAACGCTCATGAGGGAGTACAGCCCGGCACTGAGGGCCGCCCCGGCGAGGGCCAGCTTGACCGGCGTCGCACCATCCCGGCCCATGGAGGCGATGAGGTAAACCACGACGGCGGCGGCTGCGGCACCGACGAAGGCAAACCATATGTAGCCGCTGAGGGAGGTGACGCCAAAAAGGTAGATCCCGGTGACCACCGCCAGCGCGGCTCCGGCGTTGACGCCCATGATGCCCGGATCCGCCAGCGGGTTGCGGGCGACGCCCTGCATGGCAGCACCTGCAAGGCCCAGGGCGCCGCCGGCCAGGATGCCGAGGACGGTGCGCGGGATACGGGCGTGGACCACGGCGTGGTCGCCGTTGGCGGGGTCGAACTGCGTAAGGGCCTGCCATACGGTGGCCAGGGTCAGTCCACGGGCACCGATGGCCAGCGACGCGGCCGTTAGCAAAGCAAGTACGACGACGGCGGCCAGCAGCCAGGCGGCCTGCCTGGCTGCGAGGCGCGGGCGGGCGGCGTCACGGTTCCGAGGGGTGAGGTCTCGGGCCTTCCGCGGCACCAGAGCGCCGGGATGTTGCACCTCGGCGGGTGCCGCCGTCGTACTTTCCGTCATGGGACGGTGCTTACTTCACTGCATCCGCTGCAGTGGCCAACTGCGGCAGGAACGTGTCCAGGGACCACGGCAGGCTCAGCGGGGAGGAAGCCGAGATGGACAGCGTCAGGGTGTTGTCCGAATCGGCAACCAGGGCGCCCTTCTGGATGGCCGGGATCTGGCCGAGCAGTGGGTCTGACTTGATCGAATCGGTGGTGGCGGCGTCCGGGACCCAGGTGACGAAGATGTCGGATTCGAGCTCGTTGGCCTTCTCTGCGGACCACGGGATGAAGAATTCCTTGGAGCCCTTCGAGTTCTCCTCAACAACGGAGGCCAGCTTCATGCCAATCTCGCTCAGGAAGCGGGGGCGGTTGTCGTTGGCGGTGTAGACGTTGACGCCCTCAGCCGATGCGGGCTCCAGGTTGCCGTAGATGAAGCTCTTGCCCTCGAGCTGCGGGTACTTGGAGACCTTTTCCTTGATGGTGGCCTCGGTGTCGGAGATGAGCTTGGTGGCTTCGGCTTCCTTGCCCAGGGCCTTGCCAATGATGGAGGTGGAATCCTGCCATGACGTTCCGTACGCAATCTCAGGGTGGGCCACCACTGGGGCGATCTCGGTGAGCTTCTTGTAGTCCTCTTCGGTCAGGCCCGAGTAGGCGGCCAGGATGACGTCCGGGGTGAGCTTGGCGATCTCGGTGAAGTTGACGCCGTCTGCCTCGGAGAACTGGACCGGAGCCTTGTCCGAACCGAAGCCCGCGCCGAGTTCCTCCAGGGCTGCGTCCTTCCACGGCGTGGAACCTTGCTCGTTGCCGCCCCATTCGTTCTTGGGGACGCCTACCGGGACAACTCCAAGGGCAATGGCAACGTCGTCGTTGACCCAGGAGACCGTAACAACGCGCTTGGGCTGTTCCTTGATGGTGGTCTCACCGAAGACGTGCTTGATGGTGACCGGGAACTGCGAGCTGCTGGAGCTGGAAGTGCTGGCGTCCGAGGTGGAGGACGCGGGTCCGGTGGAGCAGGCGGAGAGGGTGAGTGCCGCTGCGGCGAGGACGGCCGTTGCCTTGCCGGCTGACTTGAACAGCGTGCGGCGCGTGGCACTGGGGCCGGAAAAGAGGGGGGAAGTCACGGAACTCCTTAGGTGAATGAAGCGAACCTAAGTAAGGCTAGCCTACCCTCCTCTGCATTACGCAAGGTTTGCGTAACTTAATTCGCCGACGTGACGAAGCACACAGCCACTCAGCGGAAACGCTCCCCCACATCGCATGAAGGAGCGCTCCGGGAAAGCGGCGGCTAGCTTTGGGACATACTCAGCAGCAGCGCCTTGAGGGCTTGGCCTTCCGCGCTGGCGAGCCAGGCCTTGGCGGCATCGTCGCTGGCGAAGGGCTTGTCGATGAATTCGACGTCGGCAACCAGGACGCGGTCGCCGACACGGATGATCCCATCCAGGGCCATCTCCGCCCCGGAAAGAGGCACCCCGGCCGTCAGGTGCATCCGGTACTTCGCAATGTCGTTTACGTTGTCAACGTAGAACGAGTAGTGGGCCGTGGGAGCAGGTTGCCCCTGCAGCCCGGGAACAGGCGCGGACTCGAAAACAGTCCTGGTCACGGGACTGGTCACACCGTCGGCGATTTGCCCGGTGTAGACAGTGGCCTGCTTGGCGCCGCCAGCGTCGTAAACCGTGGCCGTCCCCACGAACGGCGAGCCGGCCGCCTTGAAGAGCTCCACACGCCAGTCCGCCGGGTGCTTGAAGGAGATTCCGTCCGGGAACGTGTACGTCACCAGGGCCGCCGGCGCCGGGGCGGACGATGCTGGCTGCCCGCCCTCCGTCGAAGGACCTGCTGTGCTGCTGGGGTTTGGAGGCGTGCTCGCGGACGTCGTGGCCGCGCTCCCGGCAGTCGGCGTTCCGGCGCCGCCTGGTGAGGCATTTGCCATGCAGCCTGTAAGGGTGAGTGCGGCTGTGAATGCCAGGGCCGCGGTGAACGGTGCGCGAAATGCAGGGCGCATGATGGTGCCTTTCGTGAAGACGCCGTCAGGCTCGACAGGTGTAAGGCGGACCCAGCATTCCGCGATCACCCTTGGCGGAGCGTGGGGGCGAGTTGTGATGGTGCCCATAACCTTGGCACGCAGCTCCGGGCCTTCACCAGACTTTCAGCAATAAATCCATCGATTTGTTATAAAAACCTTTACCGGGTCACGATTAGCGCAAAACGATGTCCACAGGATTGGCCTCCGACCGCCATTGACCCTCAGCACCGGGCCTCGGCCGGATCACCGGAGCGCTCAGCACGCCGGAACGGTTGGTGCGCTTGTCCCGCAGGATCTCCGTCACGGAGCCCAGGTGCCGCGACAGGTCGATCACGTTCTCCGGCGCCGCCAGCAGCAGCTGGAATCCGAATTCGTGCAGCGCCTTGATGCCCGCGCCAGCGAACTCCTCCGACGCCAGCACAAACGCCTCGTCCATCATCACCGTGCCGTAGGTAGTGAACCCCTGCTCCGCAATGCCCAGCTGGTAGCTCAAGGCCGCGGCCATGATGAACGCCGTAAAGCGCTGCCGCTCCCCGCCGGACATGGAGCCTGTGTCGGCGTGCATGTAGACATCGGTCCGCTTGCCGCCCGTTTTGCCGTCTGCCACCTCCCGGTGCTCCTTGCATTGGATAAACAGGTGGCCGCGAACGTCCAGCACCTCGGCACGCCAGCGCCGGTCCTCGGGGGTCTGCGAGCCCAGCCTCTTCACGAGTGTTTCCAGGGTCTTGTAGCGGGCAGTGAGCTCGGCGTCGTCCGCTCCATTTTCCGCGCCTGAACCCGGGCGGGCCGGACGCGTGTGCCGGGCCTTCAGCGCGTTCTGGATGGCGTCCTTGAACTGCTTGGCCGTGGCCGGCAGGGTCTGCTTGATGTCCAGTTCCAAGAAGCTGCCTTCATGGAAGTTGACCTCGGAAAGGATCCCGTTGAGCGGCAGGATGCGGCTGGTAATGGAACGCCGTTCCTCATCCAGCAGGTGCAGCAGCGTGCTGAAGGACTCGTGCGTGCGCTGGTTGAAGAACTGCCGGAACTCAGTCTCCTGCGCGGGAAGGCCGTCACTGACGATGGCGTGGTAGCGCGATTCGAACTCCCCCGCTGCGCCGATTGACGTGCCGTGGTCCGCAGAAATTGCGGTCCCCCACTCGCGGACGAAGCCCTCGAAGATCCGGGTCAGCCGCTCGGAGGTTGCCTGCCCGCGTGTCTCGGCGGCGTGCAACTCCCCCAACAGCGCAGTCCGGACGCGGTTGGCGAGGTTGTCCAGTTCATGCATTTCGGTGATGTCGCCGAAGTCCGTGAAGTACGGCTCCAGCGCCGTGACGGTAGCGTCCGACGGCGGCGCCTGCTCCAGGCGGGCCCGCGCGGCTTCCAGCAGTGAATCGGCGGCGCTCAGCTGCCGGTCGAGTGCCTTGTATTCGCTTTGCAGGACAGCCGCAGCTTCAGTGCTGGCCTGGTGTTTCTGCCGCGCCGCTTCGATGTTGGCGCGCAGCGGTTCCAGATCCGCCTGTGCTGCGAGGGCGTCCTTAAGCCGCTGTTCTATCCTGGTGAGTTCCTCTGCGGCGACTGCAGCCGATACCTGTTCCCAGGGGCGGTGGTCCTCCGCAATCAACCTCAGGGCATCGAGTTGCCGGCTCATGCCCTGGTGCGACTCTTCTCGGCTCTGCGCCAGTTCGGCTGCCTTGGCCAGCTCCTGTTGCAGGTCCTCCACTTGGGCGGCCACGAGTTCCAGTTTGGCGGCGTTGTCGAACCCGAGCACGTAGTCCTGGCGCCCGGTGAAACGGTCATCTTTTTCGACCGTGTGCCGGTTGCGCTTGACCACGCCGCCCAGGCTCAGGCCCTTGTCCAGGGTGGCCAGACTGTCGGCGTCCTCGACGCACGGATACGCGAAATCGAGCGCGATCCGCTCCCGGATCCACTCCCCGGCGTCCGCCACCGCGCCGCTGGCGAGGATGTCCAGCTTGGTGAGCAGGTCGCCGTCGCGCACGTCCTCAACGGCAAGCGCGCCGCCGGCGAGCGGCTTGGACACGTCCACGGCGCGCAGGGAGCCGCGCACCTTGTGGTCATTCAGGAAGCGGGTCACTGCGGCGAAGTATTCGCCGGGAACCAGGAGCGTGGTGGCGAGGTTCCGGAGTGCCCGCTCGGCAGCCGGCCGCCACTGCTCCTCCCCTTCGGCGAGGTCGATCAGTTCGCCTGCAAACGGCATCCGGTCTTCGGGAATGCCGGTGGCTGCGGCGATCGCCGCCCGGTTTTCAATGCTCGACGGCGGCAGCAGGGACTTGCGCGTCTTCAGCGACACCAGCTCCTGTTGGGCTGCAGCCAGCTCGCGTTTTTTCGTGGCGTGGCCGTCGAATGCCTCGAAGCGGAGTTCCTGCAGCGCCTGGGAGTCATCCTTGAGCTCGGCAGACCGGGCGGCCGCCTGCTCGTGGGCCTGCTCCCAGCCCTTGGCCGTCCACTCAAGCTGCAGGCCGGCGTCGGACAGTGCCTTGCGGGCCGCTTCCTCCACCTGCTCGCGGAGCCGGAGGCCAACGCGGGCGTTTTCCAGTGACTGCTCGATCGCGGAGATCGCGTTGCCGCCCTGGTTGTTGTAGTCGGCCTCAAGCTCGCGCAGTTCCTTGGCCAGCCCGTCGCGGACAGAACGTTCCGCGCCCAGTTCCTTGGCCTTGACCTGGGCCAGGTCCTTGATCCGGGCCAGGGTCTTCTGGTGCACCGTGACCGAGAGCTGCTGCCTATAGGCTTCGAACTCCTCGCCTGACAGCTCACGGAGCCGGTTGGCGTCCAGCAGCGACTGCGCGTACTCCTTGTTCAGTCCGGGTACCGGGGCCAGCTGGTCCCGCTGCTGCCGTACATCCTCCAGCCGCTGCCGGATGGACATCAGGTTGCTGAATTCCTCCACCACGTCATCCGCCGCGGCAAGGGTTGCCGGGGCGTCCAGGACCTGGTCGCGGAAAAACGTGTTCACGCTGCCTCCAAGGCCTTTGCCGGCCTGGATCACGCGGAGCAGTGGCAGGGCCTGGTCCGAACTGATGCCCAGGAGCCGGCGGAAACGCTCGGCGAATGCCTTGTGGACGTCGAAGATCTGCGCGTCCGGGAAGACGGTCTCCAGCGAGGCCTTGGTGAAGCGTTTCTCGGCGATGTCCTCAATGGCCGGCAAGTCCAGCGGCTTGCTGTCGATCAGGTAAAAGCGCCCCACACTGGACTCCGTGCCGTTCTTGGGCAGGTCGAACAGCGCCGACACCGTGACGCGCGTACCCGCCGCGTTATCGAACGTCAGGGCGACGGCGGACCACGTGGCACCCGGCCGCTGGAAGGCACTGGCGGAGCCTTCGCCCACGGCCTTGTCACCCACCTTGCCGCGCATGTACGTGAACGTGGTCCTCTTGTCCTCCACCGCACCGCCGGCACGCTGGGCCGCCGCCTCATTGGAGCGCGGCCGGGCATCAAACACCCGCAGCATGGCATCAAACAGCGTGGACTTACCTACGCCGGAGTTGCCCGTCAACAGGGTTCCGTTGCGGTCCACGTGCATCGTGTGCGCCCCATGGAACGTGCCCCAGTTGACCACCTGCACCAAGGCAAGGCGCATCTGGCCCGGATTCGTGAGCTCGCCCATCGGCAGCATGGATGCGATGCTCACTTGGCCTCCTCCGTGGTCGTGGCTGAGTACGACGACGGTGCTGCCGCCCCCGCCCCCTCGGCATCGGCGTCGTCGTCCCCACCGTCCTCCGCACCCGCGTCACCGTCGAGCTCTATCAGCGCCTCGGTACCCGTCGGGTCTGCTGTGGCCGCTACCAGGGCTTCGATTTGGGCCGGAATATCGCCGATGTTTTCGAAAGGCAGGGCAAGGGGGAGTGCGTTGGAGATGGTGTAGACGTCGTCCAGGCCGGTGGTGAGGAGCAGTTGACGGGCCAGGAGCTTGGTGATGGCACGGGTGACCACGTCCGAATCCCTCAATGCGTCCTGCTGCCCGGCTGGCTGGTAGTGGGCCACGAGGTCTGCAATTTCTTCGCGCGTGATGGTGGGGTCCGTCTGGGCCGTTACGTGGCGGTCCAGCAGCAGCCGCAGGCGGAGCAGGACAATGGTCTCCACCCGGCTCAAGGCACGTTGCTGGCGCAGGATGCTGGAGCGTGTGCTGCCGCCGATGGCCTCCGGGTCCACCGGGCGCAGGACGGCGATCTTGCGTTCGTGGTCCAGCTGCAGGGTGAGGAAGAGTTCCGAGAGGCGGCTGCGCAGGATGAGCTGGTGATCCAGCAGGGTGGTCCACAGTTTTTCGTCCCGTCCGCCGTCGACGTACGGGCCCTTGAGCAGCTTCACCAGGGCCTGGCGCACCTTCATCGAGAGCACGCCGGTGTCGCCGGGGAACAGGGCCGCACCGTCCACAAACGTGTCCCTGGGTGTGACGGAGAAAGGTCGCTCTGCGTGCGGCGGGGCCTCGGCAAGGGTGGCTTCCTCCGCAACGGAAGGTGGCGCCGTCGTGGTTTCTTCAGTCATCGTCAATCCTTCTTGAGGGTAACCACCGGCAGGTATGCCTTGCGGGTGGTGCCGTCTATCTGTTCGTAGTCGAGGCCGTCCCAGGCGTCACGGTCAAAGGCCGCACCTTCCTGGAGGGCGTGCGAGAGGAGCGCCCGGATGGAGTTGATGTGCTGCTCCTCGGGCGGCAGCTGGGCCCAGGCCTCGGCCAGCGTGGCGGCACCGGCGGCAGCTGCCTTGATGGCCTCGGGCCGGGCCTTGCCCGTCCTCGGCGAGCGCACGCGGTCGGAGTCGCTGAACGCGATGGGGTCCGCGAGCTTGGGCGGAACGGCAAACTCGTCCGGATCATAGAGCTTGACCATGGCCAGCGATTCGAACCCCGCGTTGAACAGCACCGGACCGCGGACCAGGCCTGGCCGTTCACGTTCATAGGGCAGGGACCGGATAGCCTGCTCGGCCTCGCGCAGCACCTTCCGGAGCCGGACGGATTGGCGGAAGTCATCACTCTGGACGTAGGTGTTCAGGCTTTCGCTGAGCTTGCCGTAGATCCGCTGGATCTGGCTGTGCTGGTGGCGGAGCTCGGCCACGAGGTTCTTAAGCGTTTCGCGGTCCTCCGCCGAGAGGTCATCGGCGAACTGCCGGCTGAGCACCTCGCCGATTGCCGAACGGAAACGCAGCTGCTGCTGCGGGTCCTCCAGGAATGCGGTGAAGGAGCGGAACGTCCTGCCTTCGGGACTTTGCCGGAGCCGCTTGTCGGCCTCAAGCACCTGGGCCATGGTGGCACCTTTGCTGAGCGACTCCTCGATGATCTGGTTGCGGAGCTCGCCCACGAGCTCCTCGATCCGGTCACGCATCTTCTTGTAGTCGGCGGGCAGGCTCGCGGCCAGGTCCAGGATGTTACCGGCGGCCTCCACGGCTTCGTCGTCGTCCAGCAGGCCATCGAAATCGCCGGAGCTGATGTCCTGGATCAGCTGCTGCCGCTCCCCGATCTCTTCCTCCAGGGATTCCAGCCGGGCGCTCTGGTCCGGGTTGGTCTCGTTGGCCAGCTTCTCCACGTCGCCCAGGAGCGTGCCCAGCCTGGAACCGTTCAGCGTGGACCGCTCGCTGGAGAGGCTGTCCAGGAATGCGAGCACACGGGCGGCCGGCTCGGTGACCTCGTAGACGATCTGCCCCGATTGGTTGCGGCGGGTCAGGAAGTGCTTCCGGGTCCATTCGTCTGCGTATTTTTTTCCCGACGGCGCCCCGGCGGCACCGCCCAGCGCCGGCTCCTCGCGCCGCAACTGCTCAAGGAAGGAGTCGACGTCGGCATGGAACTCTTCAAGCTGAACCTGCGGGCGGGTGCGGGTAAAGGACGCCTGGAGCACGGCGATCACCCAGGGCGCGGAGCGCGTGAGTGCCCAGGCGGGTCCCTGGGTGAGGAGTTCGAGGTCCCTGAGCCGGGCACTGATCGCGTCAGCGGATGACCTGGCGGAGCGGGGCACGCACTCTCCTTCAGCTGATGGGGGATGGTTGGGCAGCGAGAATCTACGAAAGACGAAAACTGCCAACTACAAGGTTAACGCAGAGCCTTCCTACCCCTAACGGCAAAGGTTCCGCGACCGCTCCGTGACCTACCTCCCGGTAGCATTGCGATCCCATATCAACCCGTTGTTGCTGGCGGGGCGGGTCTGGTTGGACTCGCCCCAAAGCCCCTACGCTCAGTGCTACTGATCCAACCGAAGCAATGGCGCAGCAGGGGGAAGAATGCAGTTCGACCTAAGTGCAGTGGAAACGGCCACCATGGTGTTCACCGGAACGCTGGTGATTGCCCTGGTCCTGGCAGCCTTCGTCCTGGTGGCAGGGTTTCTGGCCCTGGTCCTGGTAGGCGTCGGCAAACTCGGCTGGTTCCTCGCCTCCACCACGCTGCTGGCCGTGGTCCATGGCATCAATAACGGCTGGGACAGGCTGGTGCACCATGCGTCGGCAGTGGAGATTCCCGGGGACTTCCCGGGCCAGCCATCCCCTAGCACCGGAAGCTACCCGCGGGTAATATTGAGAGACAGCTAAAGGGTTCTCCAACCCGGCGGATCCATGGCTTGAACCGGCCATCCCGGGCAGAGGAGATACCCCATGAGTTCCGCCACTGACAGTCCCGCCGCCAGCGCATTTGCCTCCGACGCCCCGGACGCGGATGTTCCCGTTGCCGCGAGCAACATCGGATCCGAAGCAACCGCGGCGGACGCCCGCGCAATAACCGAGGCAGCCCGCCAGACGGACTGGGATCGGCCAAGTTTCGCCAAGGGACTGTACCTGGGCAATTTCGACCTCAGCCTGGTCCACCCCTGGCCTACCGCCAAGGAGGACGACGTTGAACGCGGCGAAGCCTTCATGGCACGCCTCGAGGCCTACGCCCGCACGATGTCCGGCCGCGTGATAGAGCGCGAAGACAAGATTCCGGACGAATACCTCAAGGGACTGGCGGACCTCGGGGCCTTTGGCATGAAGATCCCGCAGGAATACGGCGGTTTGGGGTTGTCCTTGGTTTACTACGGTCGCGCCCTGGCCCTGCTGGGCAGCGTGCACCCCAGCATCGGGGCCCTCCTGTCCGCCCACCAGTCCATCGGCGTCCCCGAACCCGTAAAGGTGTTCGGAACCCCGGAACAGAAACGGGAATACCTGCCGCGCTGCGCCGCCGGGGCCATTACCGCCTTCCTGTTGACGGAACCGGACGTGGGCAGCGATCCTGCCCGAATGGGCAGCACGGCAGTTCCCACGGACGATGGCGAGTCTTACATCCTGGACGGCGTGAAGCTTTGGACCACCAACGGCGTGATTGCCGAGCTGATGGTGGTGATGGCCCTGGTGCCGGCCCACACCGACGCGGACGGCACCAAGCACAAGGGCGGGATCAGCGCCTTTGTGGTGGAAATGGACTCCCCCGGCATCACCGTGGAGAACCGCAACAGCTTCATGGGGCTGCGCGGCATCGAAAACGGAGTGACACGGTTCCATCAGGTGCGGGTGCCCGCGGCCAACCGCCTGGGACGTGAAGGCCAGGGACTGAAGATCGCGCTGACCACGCTGAACACCGGCCGGCTCTCCATTCCGGCGCTGTGCGTCGCGTCGGGCCGCTGGAGCCTGAAGATTGCCCGCGAGTGGTCCAATGCACGCACACAGTGGGGCCAGCCGGTGGGAAAGCATGAAGCCGTGGGCAAGAAGATCGCCTTCATCGCAGCCACTGCTTTTGCCTTGGACGCGGTCTTTGAACTATCGGCCGAACTCGCCGACGCCGGGCAGAAGGACGTCAGGATCGAAGCCGCCCTGGCCAAGTTGTGGTCCACGGAGATCAGTTATCGGATTGCCGATGAACTCGTGCAGATCCGCGGTGGCCGGGGCTTCGAGACGGCAGAGTCACTGGAAGCCCGCGGCGAACGCGCTGTTCCAGCCGAGCAGCAACTGCGCGACCTCCGGATCAACCGGATTTTCGAGGGCTCATCGGAGATCATGAAACTCCTGATCGCCCGGGAAGCCGTGGACGCCCACCTGGCTGCGGCCGGCGACCTCGCATCGCTGGACGCAAGCCTGCAGGACAAGGCGAAGGCCGCCGTCGGAGCTTCCGGCTTCTATGCCCGGTGGCTGCCGAAGCTGGTGGCGGGCGCGGGAATGGACCCCCGCTCCTACAGCGAGTTCGGACGTCTCGCCAAGCAGTTGCGCTTTGTGGAGAGGTCTTCGCGCAAGCTGGCCCGGCAGACCTTCTACGGTATGGGCCGCTGGCAGGCCAGGCTAGAGCACAAGCAGGCCTTCCTGGGCCGAATTGTTGATATCGGTGCGGAGCTTTACGCCATGGCAGCATGCTGTTCACGGGCCGAGATGATGCTCCACACCGCGCCGGAACGTGCAGCCAGCGCCTATGAGCTTGCTGAGGCGTACTGCGAGCAGGCCCGGGTCCGCGTCGAGGAGTATTTCGATCAGCTCTGGCGCAACACCGACGACGGCGACCACCACCTCTCGCGCAAGGTCCTGGCCGGGGACTACACGTGGCTTGAGGCCGGTGTCTTTGACCAGTCCGAGGGCACCGGGCCATGGATCGCGGACGCTACTCCCGGGGCCTCTACGAAGGAAAACCAGCACCGCCGATACCGCTAGCAACTAATAAGCACCCTTGTTATCGCAGGTCAGCGGTGGTTGAGTTGAGCCATGAGCAACCAAACGAACCCAGAGGACAGTCTTCCGCGGCGTGCCCGGAACGAGAATCTACGGAATGAGACTGCTCGTGATGAAAGCTTCGCCGGCGGGCAGCCTACGCAGGCCTATCAACAGACTCCGCCCACGTACGGTGAGCGCGCATACGTAGCGGACCCTGACGCAGCCGACAGCACCGCGGCCTACCCGAGCGTGGCGGACCCGAACGTCACCGACCGGCAGACCGCCGTCGCACGGGAAAAGGAAAAGTTCGGCGGAATCAAGGTGGGCTCCGCGTTCTTCGGCTGGCTGGCCGCCATGGGCATGGCCGTGCTGCTCACCGCGTTCGTGGCAGCAGCGGGCACCGCCGTGGGACTGGCCAACAACACAGACGTCAACGAGGCGGTCAACCAGGTGGCAACCAACGGCACTGTGGGGCTGGTGGGCATCATCGTCCTGCTGGTGATCCTGTTCGCGTCGTACTATTCCGGCGGGTACGTGGCAGGCCGGATGGCACGGTTCAACGGCGCCAAACAGGGTTTCATGGTGTGGATCTGGGCCCTTATTGCCGCCGTCGTCATCGCTATCCTTGGCCTGGTTGCCGGACAGCAGTTCAACGTCCTGGCCAACCTGAACACCTTCCCGCGGATCCCCATCAACGAAGGCGAACTGACTATCACCAGCATCATTGCCGCCGTGGTGGTGGCTTTGGTGGCGCTCGTTGGTGCCGTCCTGGGCGGCCTGGCGGGCATGCATTTCCACCGCAAGGTGGACAGGGCAGGCTTCACCCCGGACGAAACGTACAGCGAGGGCTAGGCAAGGAGCACAGCATCTACGTAGTACCAGCGGCGGTTCTCGCGCACGAAACGGCTGGTTTCGTGGTGGACTCCGCGTACGCCGTCGTGCCGGAAATGGGCTTTGAACTCCACGGTCCCCGCGGTGTCCAGCGGTCCGCCCCGGCTCGTGGAGACGATATCGAGGCGGCGCCATTCCATGGCGGGGTCCAGTTCCAGCTCCGACGGCGCGGTGTCCGGATGCCAGGTACGCATGAGGTAGGCCGCGTCGAGCAGGACAAACGCGCTGTACCGGGACCGCATCAACTGCTCGGCGGTGGCGGCCTCGGACTGGCCAGTATGGAACCGCCCGCAGCACTGCGCGTACTCCTCACCCGACAAGCAGAAACAACGTCGTGCGGCGGTTGGATTCTCGGGCATGATGCTCCTGTCAGGCTGGTCCGGGCCCGCAGTCCAGAGGGCTTTTGGGGTCTCCTTCCGACTATAGGTGGCTGCGGCCTTGTCATATCCGGTAACAGGTTTGAAACAACACCGGACGCACCCCTCCCTGCGGCGCGACGGGCCTCAAATAGTCCGTAAGGTAGTGGAGGGGCTGTTGCCCGTGGTGATGAGTGCCGGCACGGACTCCGCTGCTGGCAGATAGGAGAGGTGACGTGGGAGATTCAACGACGCTCGCTCTGAACCTGACCTTTTTTGGCACGCTCGGCCTCGCATTCCTGATGTTTTTTGGCCTCTTCCTCCTGGTGGTAGCCACCCTTGTCCTGGCGGGGGTCGGCCGGCTGGTCGCCCTGACGGTCATGGTCCTCTTAGGCAAGCTTCCCCGGCATGAAACCTTGCCGCTCGTCCGCCTGACCGGGGCATCGGGGACGGCATCATCGGCTTCGGCCGCGGATGCGGAAATGCCAGGTCACGACGACGGCGCTGCCGCCACCTCCCCCGCGAAAACGGCGAGCGCCGGGGTGCTTCGCGCCAAAGCCGCTGCCCTGCAGACGAAGACGCGGACGACGACCGGCGCTGCCGTGTCGGCCGCACGCACCCACGGGAGTGCCGCCGTCGCCACCCTGAGGGCGCCGCGCGACTGGCGCAAGGTGCTGCGCGACGCCCGCACTGCCCTGAAACCGTCCGAATTCAAGCCGCGGTTCCAACACGCCGTCGAACACCACCCGCTGCTCACGGCCGCACGCCGTGTACCGCCGGTGCTGGCAGAAGACTGGGCCGCGGCCGTCGCGGAAGCCGATGCCCGGGCCCTTGCGCGCGCACGCGCCGCCGCACCGCAAATCAAGGTCTCCGTCCGTGACTTGCCGGATCCCGGAGTGCCTGCAGAGAAAGTGGTGGCCGTCGCTCCGCTGGTGGAGTCGGCACTGCACCAGGACCACCCGGCGCGGGATGTACCGCGGTCCTTCAAGAAGCCCTCCGCCGCTCCGCCACTTTCCCCTTTGGATACCGGCTCCCTCGTGTCACTCTCCGGCCACGCCAAGGTCATTAAAGGCAAGCTGCCCGCCGACCGGCATTGAGGGAGGCCGGGCGCCACGCCCGCCGAACGCATTCTGACGGGCCCCGACCTCAGCGCGGTCTTCACAAACCGTCATCACCACCGGCCGCGTTACCCCGCGCTACGAAAAGCGAAGCTGTATGGCGCTTTCCCGCGACGCGGCGCGGAATTTGTGTAGCGTCGTGACGATCCACAGCAATCCGCCGTGGGAAATCGACCGTGAGGAGCAGGGGATGAGCCTCAGCGAACTTCGTGTGTTCGGGCGGTCCGGCACGCCGATCAGCCCGCTCACGCTGGGCACCATGAACTTTGGCGAGGGACCTGGCGGCGTACCCGGCGGCCCGCCCACCGGAGCAGACGAAAGCATCCGTATCATCCAGGCCGCCCTGGACGCTGGCATCACCGCGGTGGACACCGCCGACGTCTACTCCCAGGGAGAGTCCGAACAGGTGGTGGGCCGTGCACTCCGCGGCCGGCGCGACGACGTCTTCCTCGCTACCAAGTTCCACGGCCAGATGAGCGCCAACCCCGCGCACTCGGGGAACTCACGGCGCTGGATCATGCAGGCCGTGGAGGGCAGCCTCCGACGACTCCAGACGGACCGGATCGACCTGTACCAGGCGCATCGGCCGGACTACAACACCGACGTGTTGGAGACCATCACCGCCCTGAACGACCTCATCCGGCAAGGCAAGATCCTTTACTACGGCACCTCGGTGTTCACGCCTGCTCAGCTGGTGGAGGCACAGTGGCTTGCCACTACCAACCACCTCATCCCGCCGGTGGGCAACCAGGTGCCCTATTCCATGCTGGTTCGCGGCAACGAGCGCGACGTGCTCCCCATCTCCCAGCAGTACGGGCTCGGCGTGCTTGCCTACGGGCCACTGGCCGGGGGTTGGCTCTCCGGGGACTTCGTGCTGGATGCCGGCAAACCCCCGGCACGGGTGCATTCCCTGCCGGGCCGCTACGACATTTCCGGGCCTGCCAGTGAACGGAAGCTGCTGGCGTCGGATGCGCTGGCGCGGCTCGCGGACAAGCTGGAGATCTCCTTGGTGGAACTGGCCATCGGCTTTGCGCTGAACCACCCGGCCATCAGCAGCGTGATCATCGGCCCACGCACCGAGGAGCACCTGCACGCCTACCTGAAGGCAGCAGACACCCTGCTGGGCGAATCCGTGCTGGACGCGATCGACGAGTTGGTGCCTCCGGGAACCAACTTCGTGGAACGCGATGCCGGCGCGATCGTCCCGTCCCTGGAGTACGCGGAGCTCAGGCGCCGCTGAGGCGCCGAGGCGCCGGCATCGCCGTCGTGGTTTTTGGAAAGCCCTTTCCGTGAGCCGCCATCTCCGCTAGCCTGAAAACCATGGAATTCAGATACCTCGGAAACAGCGGCTTCAAAGTCTCGGAAATCACCTTCGGCAACTGGCTGACCCACGGCTCACAGGTAGAGAACGACGTCGCCACCCAGTGCGTGCGGGCAGCGCTCGACGCCGGCATCAGCACCTTCGACACGGCGGACGTCTACGCCAACACGGCCGCGGAAACCGTCCTCGGCGAGGCGCTTAAGGGCGAGCGCCGCGAGTCCCTGGAGATCTTCACGAAGGTCTACGGCCCCACCGGCCCCAAGGGCAAGAACGATCTGGGCCTGTCCCGCAAGCACATCATGGAGTCCATCAACGGCTCGCTCCAAAGGCTCCAGACGGACTACGTTGACCTTTACCAGGCCCACCGCTACGACTTCGAGACGCCGCTGGAAGAGACCATGCAGGCATTCGCGGACATCGTGCGGCAGGGCAAGGCGCTGTACATCGGCGTGAGCGAGTGGACGGCCGAACAGCTCCGCGAAGGCCACGCATTGTCCAGGGAACTGGGCTTCCAGCTGATCTCCAACCAGCCGCAGTACTCCATGCTCTGGCGGGTCATTGAGGCAGAGGTTGTGCCGGCGTCGGAAGAACTGGGCGTGTCCCAGATCGTCTGGTCCCCCATGGCGCAGGGCGTGCTCAGCGGAAAGTACCTTCCCGGCCAGCCTGCCCCCGAAGGCAGCCGCGCCGCGGACGACAAGGGCGGCGCCAAGATGATCCAGCGCTGGATGCGCGACGACGTGCTTGCCGGCGTCCAGAAGCTCAAGCCGATCGCCGCGGAAGCTGGTCTCTCCATGCCGCAGCTCGCGGTGGCCTGGGTCCTGCAGAACCCGAACGTCGCCTCGGCCATCGTGGGCGCATCCCGCCCGGAGCAGATCGGGGACAGCGTGGCCGCCTCAGGCGTGGTCCTCGAGCCGGAGGTCCTGAAGAACATCGACGACGCGATCGGATCCCTCGCCGAACGCGATCCGGCGGAGACCAAGTCGCCCGCGGCCCGCGAAGCCTAAGCGCCCGGGAACTGCCGTTGACGGGGCCGTCCGCCCGGGCGTAAACCTGTCAGAGGGGACCCTCCAGCCTCATCGAGCAGAATCGTACGGCCATGAAGCAGATCTACCGGCAACGCCAGTCAGCCCGCCCCGTGCCGCAGGCCGGCGCGCCCACGTCGGGGCCGTTGACCCCCGAGGAGCTCCAGCTGGCTGCGCGGAACCATTCGATGCCGCTCGAGGCGCTCCGCCGTGACATCACGCCACCCGGCCTCCACTATGTCCTCACGCACTTCGACATCCCCGACCTTGAGGCCGCTTCCTGGCACCTGCAGGTCAAGGGCGCTGTGGAGAGGTCACTGGAGCTTAGCCTGGCGGCGCTCAGGAAGGATCCGGCCATCACCCTTCCGGTCACGCTTGAATGTGCGGGCAATGGCAGGTCCCTGCTCAAGCCACGTCCGCTGAGCCAGCCCTGGATCATGGAAGGGGTGGGGACAGCAGAGTGGACCGGGGTGCCCTTGGCCTACCTGCTCGCGAAGGCCGGCGTGCTGCCCGAGGCCGTGGAAGTGGTGTTCACCGGGGCCGATGCCGGCATCCAGGGCGGCGTCCGGCACCGCTACGCACGGAGCCTTCCGATCCGCGAGGCAATGCGTCCCGACGTCGTGCTCGCTTACCGGATGAACGGCACCGACCTGCCGCCGCAGCACGGTTATCCCCTCCGCCTGGTGGTACCGGGCTGGTACGGCATGACCAGCGTCAAGTGGCTGGAGTCCATCGATGTGGTGACGCACCCGTTCACTGGGTTCCAGCAGCAGCAGGCGTACCGGTACCAGGACAACGCGGACGACGCCGGCACACCGGTTTCGCGGATCAGGGTCCGTTCGCTGATGGTTCCGCCGGGCATACCGGATTTCTTCACGCGCCGCCGGGTGCTGACGCACGGGCCGGTGATGCTTCAGGGCAGGGCCTGGTCCGGCCACGGTGCGGTGACCGGCGTTGAGGTGGGGATCGACGGCAAGTGGGTGGCCGCCCAGCTCGAAAAGCCGGCCGGGCCCTTTGCCTGGTGCAAGTGGACGCTGCCGTGGGTGGCTGATCCAGGCGAACACGAGTTGGCCTGCCGGGCCACGGACGCCACCGGAGCCACCCAGCCACTTGAGCAGAACTGGAATTATCAGGGGATGGGCAACAACGTGGTGCAGCGGGTACACGTCACCGTCGACTAAGCGCGCTGGCGTGAGCGGCCGGAGGGAGCAGGGAAGATTCGCGCAAGACCCACGCCGTATACTCAGTGCCAGCCATGACCATCCTTCCTTCCTCACCCGCCAGCGTCCGCATCGATGCGTGGCTGTGGGCGATCCGCGCCTACAAGACACGTTCTGCCGCCACTGCCGCCTGCCGCGCAGGCCACGTTCGGCTGAACGGCAGTCCCGCCAAAGCATCTGCAACCCTGGTCACAGGCGACACCGTCACCGTCCGGATGTCCGGCTACGAACGGATTCTTGAGGTCCGGCGCCTGATCGCCAAGCGCGTCGGCGCCGAGCCGGCATCCCATTGCTTCACCGATCACACTCCGCCGCGTCCCATTGCCCCGGCCCTTGGCCTCCCGCAGCGGGACCGTGGTGCTGGGCGCCCCACCAAGAAGGACCGCCGCGAGATGGAGCGGCTCCGGGGCGACGCCATCTAGTCCCACGGCCGGGTCGGCGGTGATGGGCAGCGCTGCCCATCGGTCAATGCGAGCCGAATGGCTAGGCTGGTAGGCGGGCGGGATAGGCCCCGCGCTCGGGTTGGAAAATTGCGGCTGCGAGCGCAGGCCGCGAATCTGGGGGAATCATGGGGACTGCTGCGAAACCGTTCAGGGTCAAGGGTCATCCGCGCGTCAAGGCCGGGCTGGGCTGGCGCGCAGGAGATCCCTACTCCATCGGAGAGCGGACCGACGGCCAATGCTCTCTTCGCCTGCCAACACTGCGCAGCGACGGCGACATAGTGGGAGCCTCGAAAGAGTTCCAAAAGGTCACGGACGCCATCAACCCTGTCCTGGAACCAAACGGCTTCGGCCCCGTCTCAGTTCTCGACGAGGGCTCCCAGGGGTGGTGGTCAGTCACGTCGGGCAACGCCCAGGGCGCGAGGGTGCGTATTTTCGGACGGACCTGGGTCGAGTTGGCGTTCAGCGTTCCAGTCGAATCGGAAACCTGCGCCGCCGGCGAACTTATAGGGCTGGCTCCATGACCGAACTCATTCTGGCCTCCATCCGCCAGCCAGGCGAGGATACCGTCTCTGACCTGCACATCGCTGAGGGCGTGGTGACCCGGGTCAGTGCCGGCGGCGGAATCCCGCGCGGCGCGCGCGTGGTCCACCTGGACGGACGCTATGTCATTCCGGGGCTCTGGGACGAGCACGTCCACATGACCCAGTGGGCGCTGCACTCAAACAGGCTGGACCTGTCCGCCGCGGCGTCCGCGCACGAGGCTGCCGCCGCCGTCGGACTTTATGTTCATCACGCCGATCCGTCGGTCACCAGCGTGGGGGTGGGCTTCCGCGACGCCCTGTGGCCCGACGTCCCCACGCTGGAAATGCTCGACGCCGCCACAGGGAACCAGCCCACCGCACTGATCAGCCACGACCTGCATTGTGTCTGGCTGAACAGCGCTGCTGCCCGGCGGTATGGGGTGGAGGTTGACGCCGGTGGCCTGCTCCGGGAGGAACCTGCCTTTGCCGTCACCCGCGATCTGGGCAAACTTCCCGATTCACTGGTGGACGGCTGGGTCCGCGATGCCGCCCGGGCAGCTGCAGCCCGGGGCGTCGTGGGCGTCGTTGATTTCGAGATGACCTGGAACCGTGACGTCTGGCTGCGGCGCCTCGCTGATGGCTTCGATGCCGTCCGCGTGGACGCCGGCGTCTACCCCAAGGACCTGGAGCGGGCACGCAACGATGGCATGCGCACAGGATTGGAGCTCGACGGCGGCAGGGGGCTCCTGCGGGTCGGCCCGCTGAAAGTCCTCATCGACGGATCGCTGAATACCCGGACGGCTTTTTGTTCGGATCCGTACCCCGACGGCAGCTACGGGCTGCTGACCGTCAGCGAAGGCGAGTTACTGTCCCTGCTTCGGCGGGGGCGGGAGTACGGTTTTGTCCCGGCGGTCCATGCCATCGGCGACGCCGCCAACCGGGTGGCCCTGGACGTGTTTGAGCGCGCGGGGATCGGTGGCCGAATTGAGCACGCGCAGTTTGTCGGGGCGGAGGATCTGGCGCGCTTTGGGTCCCTGGGGGTTACTGCCAGCGTGCAGCCGGTCCATGCACTGGATGATCGCGACGCCGCAGAGTCCAACTGGAGCGGCCGTACGCAGCGGGCCTTTCCGCTGAGGTCGCTCCTCGACGCAGGGGCCACGTTGGCGCTGGGTTCGGACGCACCGGTTGCGCCGCTGGATCCGTGGGCTGGGATGTCGGCGGCCACCACCAGGTCCCGGCAGGACGGCCGCGGGCCCTGGCATCCCCAGGAATGCATCAGCAGAAGGCAGGCGCTGGCGGCCTCCGCGAGGGGCAGGAGCCGGATCCGGGTGGGGGACCTGGCGGACCTGGTGGTGCTCGACGCCGATCCGCTGGCTGTGTCCGACGCGGAATTCGGCGCCCTACCAGTTGCGGCAACGCTGCTGGCGGGCCGCTTCACGTACGACGGCGGCCTGGCTTAGTTCCTGGTCCGGGCCTGGATGAGGTTCGCGAACGGCAGCCGCCCAAACTCCGCCACAAAGTCCGCGTGGAGCCTGGCTTCGGTGCTGTTCACTTGGTCGGTGGGGACCTCTTTCCAGGCGATGACCAGCGATTCGGGTGCCGCGAGCTGCCACACCAGCCGGCCGTCCCAGTGGCCCGGCGGCTTACCCTTGCCGAAGTCAAGGAACTCCTGGATCTGCCGGCGGAGTCCACGGTTTCCCTTGCTGCCGGGACCCGCCTTGCCGAGATAGAGGACGTCGGCGTCCTGAACCCACTCCGCAGCCAATGCAGGTTCCGGTAGCGAGGGGTCCTTCTTTTTGAAGATGCCGGCCGTGCTCTTTTTCAGGAACCTCGGCTCGAAGCCGTCCGGTCGGAGCACGGCGAAGACTCCCGTGCCCTGCGGGATCCGCATGATCTCGAGGCTGCCGACCGCCCTGAATCCTGCGAACCCCTCGGCCCTAAGGGATGCCCTGCTGACCATGGCGACGGTTCCTTAAGTCGGGGAGGCCCGCGGTGTGGGGATGCCTTTCCATTGTTCCCCAACGCGGCACCATCCTTGAACTCAAGGGAATAGAATAATTCCCGCCCGCGCACCCCCACGTCCAAAAGCGTAGAGTGGCCTAAGACGCCTGATTCTGGACGCCGTGCTGCTGAGGGAGAAACCGTGACGATTGACTGGGACGAAAAAAAGGCCCTGCTACAGGAACCGAACATCGCGGCCGTGACGCAGCTTTGTGACGAACTGATGGAAAAGAAGCCAGGGTCCATCGTCCCGTATATCGACCCCGTCCACGACGAGGACGAATGCCGGATCGTGAGCCTCCAGGTCAGCCCGGGCAAAGGCACGGAATCCGGGTTCGTCTCCCATTACAACGACGACGAAGCCGCCCGCCGCGCTACCCAGATCTACGAACTCGCTGAACTTGACCCCCGCTATGTGATGCCCTGGAACGCCTACCCGTGGGTGCGCGACCCCGATCTCCCCACCGCGCTCAACGTCCAGGAAAAGACCGACGGTCTGCGTCCCTTCCGCCAGTTCCTTAAAATCAACTCCCGTGTTTCGGCCATCATCGCCCACGGCACCGATGCCTCCACGTTCCTGACCCTCTTCGAGAAGACCTACCACTCATCCCTGAAGAACAGCGGCATCAAGATCTACAAGGCCAGCGCGCTCGGCGGGCGGGCCTTTGCTGTTTCTGAAGCCAAGCAGGAAGAGCTGCTCACGAAGAGCGTCGAGGTCTACAAGGACGCCATGCAGCGCGCAGGCATCCAGCACCTCTAGCCAGCCGGGAACGCTCGACGGCATGATCCCCTGTGGTGCGAGCCACTGCGGTGTAGGTTGGGCCAATGGAAGTGCTCGACTGGTTGCTCGACTCCGATCCCTCCATCCGCTGGCAGGTCCTGCGTGACCTCGTTGATGCCCCGGCCCGGGGGGTTGCCGCCGAGCGGGACCGTGTTGCCACATCCGGTTGGGGCGCCCGGCTCCTTGCACTGCAGGGCACCGACGGACAATGGGACGGCGGCACGTACTGGCCGGCGCAGGACGATGACCCGGACAGCCAGCCGTGGACCGCAACCACGTACAGCCTCCTGCTGCTGCGCGGGTTCGGCCTGAACCCTGCCAGCCCTCAAGCCCGGCACGCAATCAGCCGGGTCCGCGACAACAGCCGCTGGGAGCAAGGCAACCAGCCTTTCTTCGATGGCGAGGTGGAGCCCTGCATCAACGGCATGGTCGTAGCCCTCGGCGCCTACTTCGGTGAGAACGTGGACCCGGTGGTGGAGCGGCTGGTTCGGGAACAGCTCTCGGACGGCGGATGGAACTGCGAGGCCGAGAGGGGTTCCACACGCTCGTCCTTCCACACCACCATCTGCGTGCTTGAGGGGCTTCTTGAGCACGAACGTTCCACCGGCGGGACCTCCCCATCGCGGCAGGCACGGCGGCGGGGCGAAGAATACCTCCTGGCCCGAAGCCTGCTGAGGCGAAAGAGCAATGGCGAGCTAATCAACGGTCACTGGCTCCAGTTCTCCTACCCCACCCGCTGGTTCTACGACGTGCTCCGCGGGCTGGACTACTTCCGGGCTGCTGGCGGCGCTCCCGACAAACGGCTGGAAGAAGCCGTGGAGGTAGTCCGCTCCAAGCGGCAACCAAATGGCCGGTGGCTGCTGGAAAACACCCACGCGGGCAAGGTCCACTTCCAACTGGAGGACGGCGACGGGAATCCCAGCCGTTGGAACACCCTCCGCGCCCTGCGGACCCTCAGGTGGTACGACGGGCCGTGACGATGCGCCACGCTGCCCCGCTTAGCCCTCGAGCAACCTTCGGCGGTGCTTCAACTCCTTGACCCACGCCCGGGTGACCATGTCGGGGAATGGCGAGCCGCCGTCGTCGTTGGTTGCCGGGCCCCCTACACCGGCGAAGGCGGTGCCCGCCTCCAAGTCTGCGATCAACGGGCCTGACGCTTTCAGGGCCAGTTCCACCACCTGGACCGCTGTGCGGTCCGAGAGCCCCAGTGCCGTGGCCCAGCCCAGGAAGTGCCGTCGCGAAATCCCGCTCCGCTTTCCCGCCAACGTCAGCGCCAGGGTTTTGTCGCCGTACACCACGGTGGAGGGGATGTCGTAGACCGGGGCGATGGTCCACTCGCCGTGCGGCTGCTGAACCATCGAGACATTCTTGGCGTGGAGGTCGCCGTTGCCGCTGAGCCACGCAAACGCGCCCTGGATGGCCAGGTTCCTCAGGGCGGGCAGGGGCGCCGAACAGTAGTCCGCAAGCGCCTGGCACACCTGGCCATAGCCCACGTTGTACTTGTCCGCCGGATAGAGCTTGAGCACCTGCGCCCCGTCCTCCACGGCCAGTCGCCGCACCTCGTCCGGACCGCCGCCCGCGATGGGCACCCGGTCGAAACGCTCCCCCAGCAGGCCCGGCCGGCCCGCTACGTCCCGGATCAGTTGCACCCGGCTGAGCGGGAGCCGCAGTTTGGCGGCGTACCGGAACATCACCAGCTCGTTTTCCACCACGTGCGGAAACTCCGGGGCATTGAGTTTGAGGATAAACCGCCTGCCGGCGCTGGCCACCGGCAGCGAGATCATGCCGGCCGAGAGCTTGTCCTGCACGCCTGCCAACGCCACCGGGTCGATCAGGTCCGGGTCGCCCAGCAGCTGGTCGAAGTCCACCGGCAGCTTCGGATCCAGCTGGACGGCGTGCTCGTCCGGGTCCAGCGGTTCGCCGTGGCCAACAATCTGGACGTCGCCCACCGGATTGCCGCCGGCAGCGATGAGCAGCGAGAGGTCGTCGTCGGCGCTTGTCTTGATGGAGCGCCGGAGCGCGTTGAGCCTGCGGCCCTCCGGCAGCAGCCCGGTGAAATAGGGCGGCGCCGCTCCTGCCGCCGACAGGACGGGGCTGCTGGTGAGCGGCAGGGAACTGGCGACGGCGGGTCCCCCGGACGCGAGGTACGCCGGCAGATAGCTGAACCGCGTGCCGCCGTCGTGCCGTTCCAGCCGCGCGGCAAGCACACCGGCCTTGTAGACATCAGCAATGCGGTGTTTCATGGCGCTGGTTCTTGTTCCCTGGCGGTGCCGCTGAGCGCGCGGGCGGCCTGGCTGGTTCTGGTGGCCAGTTGCAGCTCCAGCCCCAGGGTTTCGAGCAGGGCGGTCAGGGAATCCAGCTGAATACTCGGCTTGCCCTGTTCAACAAACCGGACAAAACGCTCTGATACACCTGCCATGTCCGCGAGATCCTGCTGGGTGAGGCGCATGCCTATACGGCGCGAGCGGACCTCTCTGGCCAAGTGATCGCTGATCGATGCCGCCATAACACTCCCATAGGTACGATCGTGCCGATTCAATGTCCTGGGAAGAGCCTACGCCGATACTTTCCCGGGGAAAAGGGTGGAACGGCACGAACGTGCCGCTGGGCTTATACATCTGGGTGAGCCACGCACGGATCTTGACACCCCCTTGTGACCCGTGCCATATTTTAAGCGTGAACCTGTCAGACAGCCGGACAGCAGGACAGCCTGCCGAGTCCGCCGCGGAGCCAATGGCCCCGGGCACCAGCGCCATCCCGCGCCTGCCCCAGCCTCTCGCCCGGCTCAGCGCTGCCGAAGCAGTGTTCAACGCCATTCGGAGCGACATCGAATCAGGGCAGGTTCCGGTCGGCGGCAAACTGAGCTCGGAGGCCATGCTCTCGCAGCAGTACGGCGTCAGCCGCTCAGTCATCCGGGAAGCCCTGCGCTCCTGCACCGCGCTGGGGCTGACCGTTACCAAGACGGGCAAGGGCACCTTTGTGGTGGCCGACAAGGTGGCCAACGACCTCACGCTGGGCCAGTACTCCGCCCGGGACCTCACCGAGGCCCGTCCGCACATCGAGGTCCCTGCAGCAGGATTGGCCGCCGAGCGTCGGAGTGAGGAAGAACTGGAGACCCTGCGGCACATTGTCGAAGCAATGACCGCCGAAACGGACCCGGAATCATGGGTTGCCCTGGACTCCAGCTTCCACGAAGCCATCGCCCGCGCCAGCGGCAACAAAGTGTTCGCCAGCGTCGTCGCCGATATCCGGGGCGCCCTGGCGTTCCAGTCAGAAACCCTGAACATGGTGGCCGACCGCCAGCACGCGTCGGACATCGAGCACCAGCACATCCTCGCCGCAATCGAGGCGGGCTCCGCTGACGCCGCGAGCACAGCAATGGCCGAACACCTGCGCGCCGTCGGCGTTGCCCTCGATTCCATCCTCAATAAATAACCGCGTTAACAAGTACCAGCCACCCCAAGGACTTCATGCCAGCCCCCGCCATGCCCGCTGCCCACACCGCTGCCCCCGGCACCGCCGAAGCAGCATCCGGCACACTTCCGCAGCACGCTCCCCTGGTGGTCGCCACCCGCGACGGCCTAGTGGAGAGCGTCCATTACGGCTCGGCTATTGCCACGGCACCGGACGGCTCAACCTTGGCAACGGCGGGCAATCCCATGGCACCGTTCTACCCGCGCTCTTCCCTTAAGCCCCTGCAGGCCGTGGCCATGGTCCGCGCCGGCCTTAACCTCCCCGCCGACCTGCTGGCCCTCTCCGCAGCGAGCCACTCCGGAGCTGCCATTCACCGCGGCGGCACCCAGCGCATCCTCGCCATGCACGGGCTCACGACCCGCGACCTGGAGAACAGCACCGACCTTCCCTATGGCAGCGCAGAGCGCGAGGACTGGCTGCGCTCCGGTTTCCACGCCACCCAGCTGACCCAAAACTGCTCCGGCAAGCATGCCGCCATGGCTGCCACGTGCGTCATCAACGGCTGGCCGGTCAAGGGCTACCTGGACCCGTCCCATCCACTCCAGCAGCTCGTTGCCGCCACCATCACCGAGCTGACGGGCGAGGTACCCTTTGCCCGCAGCACGGACGGCTGCGGCACCCCGCTCTTCGCCCTCACCCTTCGAGGGATGGCCCGCGCCTTCGGCCGCATAGCTGTCGCCGCCGGGAACGCCGCCGGAAAAACCTCCGACGACGCCGGAACCGCCGCACCTGCGGCGGAAGCCGCCGTCGGACTGGCCATGCGCCAGCACCCGGACATGGTGGCCGGCGAACGCCGCGACGTCACCGATCTGATGCGGCTGCTTCCCGGATCCGTGGCGAAAGACGGTTTTGAAGGTATTCAGCTCGTAGGCCTGCCCGATGGCCGTGCCGTGGGTGTCAAGATTTCAGACGGCGGCGACCGCGCCCGGATGCCCGCCACCGTCCGCCTGCTCGATTCCATTGGTGTGGACATAGCGCCGCTGGCCGGAATCGCCACTGCCCCAATACTGGGCGGCGGTCACAAAGTTGGCCTGCTGCAGCCCACAGACTTCCTGTCCACGCCCAACGAAGCCCTGCGGGAAGTCGGTGACCACCGGCCTGACCGCCCTTGATGCCCGTACCGCTGACCCGGTCCGGGCACGACCTGCCACCACCTACCCCGAACATCTCCGGATCACGGTGGCACACATCCATCGGCCTGGCCATCGCCCTGAACACCCATCCGGGCAGTGCCAACCTCAGCAAGTAATCCCCCACCGCCCCTGGTCCCGCAAGCTCAGCCAGGGATCCCTGCGGTCGTGGGCCCACCCACCGCTCTCCCGAAGGACACCCCATGACAAATTCCCCCATCCCTGACCACCTCATCGACGGCGGGCATGCGCATGCCAGCGAGTCGGCGTTGCATGCGGAGGATAAGGGTTATCACAAGAACCTCAAGCCCCGGCAGATCCAGATGATCGCGATTGGCGGTGCGATCGGGACCGGGTTGTTCCTTGGTGCGGGCGGCCGGTTGAATGCCGCGGGCCCGTCGCTGGTCATCGCTTACGCGGTGTGCGGGTTCTTCGCGTTCCTGATCCTGCGGGCGTTGGGCGAACTGGTCCTGCACCGGCCGTCCTCGGGCTCGTTCGTGTCCTACGCGAGGGAGTTCTTCGGTGAGAAGGCCGCGTTCGTCTCCGGCTGGTTCTACTGGATCAACTGGGCCACGACCACCATCGTGGATATCACCGCCGCGGCCCTGTACATGAACTTCTTCGGCAACTACATCCCCTGGATGGCGGCCGTCC
>NZ_JBLWIJ010000048.1:0-755 GCF_051365025.1 Arthrobacter sp. R4 | reverse complement strand
GATTCATCGTCCTGACCATAGGTCCGATGGTTTCCTCGCTGTACCTGTCCTTCACCAACTACAACCTCTTCGATCCGCCCAAGTGGATCGGCCTGGACAACTACACCACTATGTTCCAGGACGAGCGGTTCCTGCAGTCGGTGGGCGTGACCGTCGGCTACGTGGTCTTCGGTACTCCGCTCAAGCTCGCCGCCGCTCTGGCCGTGGCGATGCTGTTGAACAGTGCGCGGAAGGGCCAGGGCTTCTACCGCTCCGCGTTCTACGCCCCGTCCCTGATCGGCGCGTCCGTTTCCATCGCCATCGTCTGGAAGGCGATGTTCGGCGATTCCGGTCCGGTGGACCAGGGCCTGTCCTTCTTCGGGATCAACCTCGGCGGCTGGGTGGGCAACCCGTCCATGACCATGCCGATGTTCATCCTGCTGACCGTCTGGCAGTTCGGTGCCCCGATGGTGATCTTCCTCGCCGGCCTCAAGCAGATCCCGGCTGACCTGTACGAAGCAGCGTCTATGGACGGTGCCGGCCTGGTGCGGAAGTTCTTCAACATCACCTGGCCCATGCTCTCCCCGGTGGTCTTCTTCAACCTGCTGATGGAAACCATCCACGCGTTCCAGATCTTCAGCTCGGCCTACATCATTTCCAACGGTGAAGGCGGCCCCGCCGGCTCCACCCTCTTCTACACCCTCTACCTGTACCTGCGCGGCTTCAGCGACTTCCGGATGGGTTACGCCTCGGCGATGGCCTGGCTGCTCCTGATC
>NZ_JBLWIJ010000047.1:0-36207 GCF_051365025.1 Arthrobacter sp. R4 | reverse complement strand
CCACGCGTTCCAGATCTTCAGCTCGGCCTACATCATTTCCAACGGTGAAGGCGGCCCCGCCGGCTCCACCCTCTTCTACACCCTCTACCTGTACCTGCGCGGCTTCAGCGACTTCCGGATGGGTTACGCCTCGGCGATGGCCTGGCTGCTCCTGATCGTCGTCGGCATCATCACCCTGATCATCTTCCGCACCTCCAAGTCCTGGGTCCACTACAGCGGAGACGCAAAATGACAACCATGGCAACCCCCACCCAGTCCACACCGGACGCGCAGGCGCCGCACTACAACCCCAAGTCCGAATCGGTCACGGCTAAACGGGCCAAGAGCGCAGCCTTCCACATCGTCGCCATCGCCCTCACGGCAATAGTCCTCTACCCGGGCCTGTGGATGATCGCCTCGTCCTTCAAGCCGAACTCCGAAATCGGCGGAACGAACACCTCGCTGTGGTCCAACAACTTCAGCTTCGACAACTTCGTCACGGCCATGGACGGAATCGGCGGGGTGACCACCCTGCAGTTCTTCACCAACTCCCTGATCCTGGCCATCGGCGCCGTCGTCGGCACCATCCTCTCCGCGTCCGTCTCCGCGTACGCGTTCGCGAGGATCAAGTTCCCCGGCCGCAGCATCTTCTTCGGCATGATGATCGCCACCCTGCTGCTGCCCTTCCACGTGGTGATCATTCCGCAGTACATCATCTTCAACCAGCTCGGCCTGGTGGACACCTACATCCCGCTGCTGATCGGCAAATTCCTCGCCGCTGACGCGTTCTTCGTCTTCCTCATGGTCCAGTTCATGCGCAACCTCCCGGCCGAACTGGACGAGGCGGCACGCATCGACGGTGCAGGCCATGTCCGGATCTTCACCTCCATCATGCTCCCGCTGATGAAGCCGGCGCTGATCTCCACCTCGATCTTCTCCTTCATCTGGAGCTGGAACGACTTCCTCGGCCCCCTGCTCTACCTGAACACCCCGGAAAAGTACCCGCTGCCCCTGGCCCTGCGCCTGTTCGTGGACCAGACCCAGTCCTCGGACTACGGAGCCATGATCGCCATGTCCGTCCTGGCCCTGCTGCCCGTACTGATCTTCTTCCTGGTGTTCCAGCGCTACATCGTCGAAGGCGTCTCCACCCAAGGCCTCAAGGGCTGATAGAGAATATGAGCACTATGGACAGCACCACGCCCGCTTCAGGCCGCAATGAACCGATCCCGGTAAACCGCTTCGCACTGTTTTCCGAGACCCTGCTGGCCGGACTGTTGGTGCTGGTGCTGTCCATTCCGCTTGTCACCATTCCCGCTGCCTACGCGGCCGGTATCGCCCACCTGGAGCGGCACCTCTCCGGGCGGGACGATTCCCTCCGCGGCCTCTGGGGCACCTTCAAGGCTGCCCTGCCCGGCAGTTGGAAACTGGGAATCACGACGGCGGCAGCCGCCGTCGTGATTGTCCTGAACCTGTTGCTCGCAACAGTTGGGCAACTGCCCGGCAGTGCCGTGGTCCTCCCGGCCACGCTCATCCTGGCAACGGCCGGTGCGGTCCTGCTCCTGCGCACCACCGCAGCCTGGTCCGACTTTGCCGGCCCTGCCTCCGCCGCCCGAAACACCCCGGCGGCCCCCGGCGCACCCGCCGAAGCTCCGCCGTCGTCCGCCTCCAAGTCCGCGTCCTGGTCCTCCGCCCTGGAAACCGCGAAGGCCCTGTCGCTCCGCGATTGGACCGGCTCCCTCCTCCTCGTGGCAGCACTGTTCGCCGCCGTTGTTTTCGTGTGGATGCTTGTAGCGCTCTTCGTGGTAGTGCCCGGCACGCTGATCCTGGCTGCGGCGTCGGTAAAAATGCGTTCCACCCGCGTCCAGTAATTCTCTGCCCTTCACCTTTCCTACCGAGTTGAGTCCGACGTGTCTTCCGACCGCCCCCAGTCCGCAGAGTCCCTTCGTCACCCTAAAGGCCCGGTTCGCTGGTACTTCCCGCTGACGCAGCACAACTATCGCCTCTATATGGGGATGACCCTGGCAGGCAGCATGGGTGTCTGGATGCAGCGCCTGGCCCAGGATTGGCTGGTGCTCCAGCTGACAGGCAGCCCGGCTGCCGTTGGCGTCGCCGTGGCACTGCAGTTCCTGCCCATGCTGATCGTGGGTCCGCTCAGCGGCCTGCTGGTGGACATCTTCCCCAAGCGCCGCGTCATGATGGTCTGCCAGTCCGTGATTGTCCTCCTGGCCGCGGGACTGGCAGCGTCGGCCGCCACCGGCAACATCACCGTGTGGATTGTCTATGGAAGCTGCATCGCGCTGGGCATCACCTCCGCGATCGACGGTCCTGCCCGGCAGGTCTTCGTCAATGAAGTAGTGGGCGACGCAGGTCTCCGGCCGGCAATCGGCCTCAACAACGCCATCGGACAGCTCGGCGCCATGGCCGGGCCAGCCCTGGGCGGGGCGGTCATCGCCTACGCCGGATCCGCGGCGGCCTTCGCGTCGAACGCTTTCCTCGGACTGCTGGTCCTGGGCATGATTGCCGGCATCCGGCCGGCCCTCCTGCACACGGACGCCCCGGCTGTCCGCGGACACGGCCAGCTCCTGGCCGGGTTCCGGTATGTCCGGGACAGGCCTTCGCTGCTGCTCATTATTGCCCTGGCAGGATTGCTGGGTGCATTTGGCATGAACGGACCGGTAGTGCTGGCGGCCTTTGCGGAGCGTGAGTGGCATAACGGCGTGGAAGGTTTTGGCCTGTTCAATACGGTGAGTGCCGTCGGTGCCCTGGCTGGCGCCCTGCTGGCCGCCCGCCTCCGGACTTTTGGGCGGAAGGGGATCGTGGCCGCCGCCGGCCTGTTCGGCCTGGCGCAGCTCGTAGCGGCGCTCATGCCCAACCTGGTTCTCTTTACAGTGATGCTGGTGGTGGTGGGCCTGATGACCCTCCTGTTCCTGACCAGTGCCGCTACGGCCGTCCAGCTCGAAGCCGGCCCGGAAGTCCGCGGCCGGGTCATGGCCCTGTACCTGCCGTTGCTGCTCGGCGGCCACGCCCTGGGTGGCCTGCTGGCCGGCTGGCTTACTGAACAGTTCGGCGTCCGTACAGGCCTGGTGGTCACCGGCGCCCTGGGCATGTGCTCTGCCCTTGTCATTGGCTTCCTGCTGTGGAGGAATTCACGTCGGATTGGCCCAACTGGGTAGCAGTTAATGTCGTTTTGGACGGTCAAAACGACATCTGCTGCTACCTAGTTGGGATGGGGGACGCTGGTGAGGATTCCTTGGCTGGCGTGAAGATCCACGTGCCGCTGTGGATCCGGAAATCACGCGGCGCCTGATTGCCAAGGTCAGCGGTTCCGCCCCCGGCGCCAGGGTGCGCGGCACCGCCTGGACCGGAACGCACGACGGCGGGTCCCGCCGTCGGGCCTTGGATTGCGTAGGTGCCGGCCGGCAGCCGTACGGTCGCCGTGACGCCGGCCGGAACCGTGCATTCGAGCTGCATGCCGGCGGATGTCCGCCGCCAGCTGACAAATACCGCGCCGTTGGGCACTGGGACTCGTCCCTTAGCATGTTCCAGCCGGCAGATCGGCGGTTCGATGAGCAGCTCACTGCCTCCGGGTACGGTGACCCGGACGCCTAGCAGGAACTCCAGGATTTCCTTCACCACGGAGGCCGACCAGGCGTGGGACTGGCTGTAGTCGGTGCCGTCGACGAGGTCCCAGGCTTCCCACGTGAAACTGGCGCCCTGCTTGAGGAGCCGCGCCCACCCCGGCTGGTCCGCAGACGTGAGCAGGTCCAGGACCGCGTCGATCTGCCTCTGGGCCAGGAGGGCTCGGACCAGGCGGTGCACGGTCATGGGTCCCTGCCGCATGCCCTGGCCTGCGATCCTTTGCGCATCTGCGGCTGCGTGGGAGGAGTCGGTGATTCCGAGGGACAGCGGGAAGGACGTGGCGTGTTGGGAGGCGTGGGTGCTGGGGGTTCCGTCGGCGTGTAGCCCGTCAACCATCACGCCGTTCACGCGCAGGCGGGTGCGGATGGTTTCCGCGAGGGCGCCGGCGTGGCTGGCGTACCGGACGGCCGCGTCCTCCTGCCCGGCCAGGCTGCACAACCGTGCCGTGGAGATCAGCGCTGAGTAGGCCTGGGCGTTGACGGTGGTTTTGGCGGCGCAGTCCATGTCGTAGCCGAAGCGGCCGGGGGCTGGCCAGTCCACGATGCCGTGCAGGTAGGGGCCGGAGCCGCCGCCGAGGTCGGTGACCAGTCCCGCCGTCGGGCCCGCCGTGGCGAGGTACCGCAGGGCGTAGTCCGCGGTGTTCCGGAGGTGGGGGAGCAGTTCCGATACGAGGGCGAGGTCTGCGGTGCGGTGGTGGTATTCCTCGGCCCATTCGGGCATCATGAGCGAGAAGTCGGGGATGTCCCGTTTGCCGTCACCGTTGGGGTAGACGGCGTTGTAGCGGCCCAGGTCCTCGCCCTCGGTCCAGTAACGGGAGGCGGACCAGCCGAATTCGCGCAGTGCCTGGGCGGTGTAGGCGTGTTCGCCGAACAGGGCCATGGTGGCGTAGGAGATGTTGACGGCGTCGGCCAGGAACTGGCCTTTCTCCCGTGTGGGTGTGTCCACGAACTGTTCCTGGATCCCGTGCAGCGCGGAGTCGCGCAGCAGCCCGAATACCGAGTCCAGGGTTGGGTCGGAGCTGCTGAAGCTTCCCTCGTCCGGGTGCCGTCCGTGGACGACGACGGCGCCCACCCGGGACAGGTCCGAGGCCTCCACGCCGGGGAGTTCCAGGTAGCGGAAGCCCAGATGCACGGTGGCGCGGAACTGCTGCAGTCCGTCTGCCTGCGTGTAGGGGAAGGACATATCAGTGTTCTGGCTGGCCGTTTTGCCCTGGTCTACCCGGCCGTTCGCGTCCAGGCTGTAGCCGGCCCGGATGATCAGCGTCCGCCCGGACACGCCTGTGAGGAAGTCCACTTCCGGGCGGGCCGGGATGACCTTGCCGAAGTCCGCCACAAGCGTGCCGTCAGTGGCAGTCAGGAACGACTGCGGGGCGACAAACGTCTCGGACACGGAGGTTCGCCGGGGGTGCAGCGCCGGAAACTGTGGGACCGGGTGGCGGCCGTAGCTCAGGGCCGGTGGCATGTCCTGGCCGGCATCCAGCGTTGCCGCGGCTTGCCCGTCGAAGTGTTCCACGGGATCGCCCTCATCGTTGCGGTAGCCGGCCTGCCGGTACGGCGCCTCGGTGGCCGTCCATTCCGGGCCGGATCCGAAGACTTCGCGGCGGCCGTCGGTGTAGTCCACGCTGAGCCGGACCAGCAGTCCGGGCAGGCCAGCGGCCCTGCCTTGGCCGGGGCCATACCAGTGCAGGAGGGCGGTCAGGGGAACCTCGACGGGTTGGTCAAGCGGGGCTGGTTGCGCCCTTTTGCCGGGCTGGTGTTGCTCTCCCGAGGGTTCGGGCGGTCCCGGAGGCTGCGCAGCGAGCAGCGCGGTGACGTCGGCGGCGTCGTAATATCCCTCACCGGGGTAGGCGAAGGAAGTGGTGCTGAGGCAGGCAGTTCCGCCCAGGGCGATCTGCGTGTGATGGCTGGCTGCAGCGAAAAGGCGTGCCCGGGCGACGGTCCCCGTAAGCCGGAGCGTGCTGCGGAAAAGCGTCCATTCGTCGGGCTGCCGGTGCGCCGTGGTGCGGGCCCAGTGCCCGAGGAACGCGCGGGCCTCGTCAGCGCTGTTGCTGAACTGGTGGTCCAGGAGTACTTCATCGCCAGGAATGTCGTTAGTCACAGTGCCGCCAGCGCCACCGGTTGTGGCGCCGGCGTTGGTCCCTCCAGTGATCCGCAGCGAAGCGTACTCGGCTTGGCTACGCGGACCCTGGTGCAGGGCGAGACGGCCCTCAAACCCCGCGGGGAGCGGCTCATTAACGGTGAGCAGCTCGACGCCGTCGAGGGCAACGGTGATTGTGGTGCCGTCGTCGGCCACAGCCAGGTCCTGCCACGTGCCGGGGAACAGGTCCTTGCCGGGCAGCCTGTCCTGGCTGGCCACGGCTCTGCGGTCAAGCTGGGCGCTGGCCAGGACGTCGGTCGGCGGAGTGGCGGCGGCGGGGATTTCCCAAGCGGGGGCGCGGCGGAGTACTACGTGGCCCGCGGTGTTCAGTTCCAGCAACAGTCCAGTGCCCGCGCCGCTGCTGCGGAAGAGCAATCCGGCCCAGCCCATGACGGGCCGGAGGCGGGCCTCCAGTGTGAACCGGCGAACGGGAGTGCACGGAACCGGGATGAACGGCGAGCCGGCAACGCGGAGGGCGTCTTCGAGGACCTCCAGCGGAGCCTGGCCGCCAGGTGCCCGGTGGATCCAATCGGCACCCCACCCACGGTCCGAAAGTCCGGTGCTGAATGGCTCTGCTTCAGACCATGGCCCGGGATTGCCTCCGGCGTCGCTCACCCGGACCCGCCAGGTGTAATCCGCATCCTCGGCCAGGTCCGGACCGCCATAAGGAACCCCGGATTGGCGGGCCGAGGGAACGGGGCCGGAGAACCAGACTTCGGCTCCCGCCGAATCCTTGACGGCAATTTCGTAGCCGGTTTGGCGGGCCGCGGCGGGATCGGCATCCTGCGGCTGGTTCACCCGCCACCCGAATACCGGCCGCAGGGAAGCAGTAAGGCAGGGGGTCAGGCCGTGAGTCAGCAAGCCGGAAGCCTGCAGTTCGCCTTGGCGGGTAAGAGTCGGAGTTGTTTCCTGGACGGGGGAGAGGCCCATCAGGAAGCTGATCCGTAAGCCGGAAGTGCCCAGGGAAGTCCGAGTTCGCTGAAGGTTGCGTGCTCTTGCGTGGCGCGCTCCAGCGCATCCTCGATTCCGACGACGACGGCGTGGGCGGCGTCGCCCTCACCTTCCCACTGGACATAGTCAGCTCTGATCAGGGCTGGCTGGGGTGCCGTCCGGATGGCTTCCAGCACCAGCATGAAGGCGCCGCTGTCCACGAGCGGGCTGATGAGTGTTGTGCCTTCGCGGCGGTGGGCGAGGAGGTTCTCCGTGAGGTCGTCCCGGCCGAAGACCTGCTCGGTTTCCCCTGAGGGCGTGCGTACAGTGAGGCGGTCCTCGGTGTAGTGGAACACTGCCTCGCCCTGGGAGCCCTGCAACGTCACATACGGTTCCACAGATTCCGTGGCGCAGATAGTGAGCGCACACGTGACGGGCAGTCCCATGATGGTGCGGATCCGGATAACCGAGGTGTCGTCGGACTCGATGTCGTTGGCATGATAGAGGTCCGTTTCCACGGAGGCAACGTCCTCGACCGTGCGGGCGCCGGCGATGCGCAGCGCGGTGGCCACGGCATGCGCCAGTGGATTGGTAGCCACGCCATCAACCACGTCCACGCCGTCAATGCTTCGCTTCCCGGCCCAGCGGGAGCGCTGGTAGTAGGCCTTGTCGCGGACCCAGCGGCCGGTGGCAGAGATGCCCTGCAGCGTGCCGATGTCTCCGCTGGCCAGTAGTTCCTCGATGGCCTGCAGCGCGTGTGAGCCCAGGCTCTGGAAGCCGATCTGCACGCTCCGGCCGGACGCCCGTGCGGCATCGCAGAGGGTGTTGAAGTCGGCCAGGGACGCCACCGGCGGCTTCTCCAGGTACAGGTCGGCGTTGGCGGTGAGCGCGGCGAGGCCCAGCGGGGCGTGGGTCTGGATGGGGGTGGCCACAATGATCAGTTCCAGGCCTGATGTGGCGGCAAGCAAGTCGGTGAGCCCGGGGAAAACGGCCGCAGTGTCCGGAACGGATCCCGGCGCCGGTGGCTGGGGATCGGCAACCGCAACGAGTTCGACGACGCCGGCAGCCTGCAGCCGCTCAAGGTTGCGCAGGTGATGGGTGCCGAAGCCGTGGACGCCGACCAGCGCAACTCGGGCCGGGCGTAGAGGCCCAGCCGCGGTTTCGGGGCTCCGTCGACGGGAGGGGGCAGGCTCGTCGGCCTGGACAGGCTCTTCATTTCGGGACTGTGACTCGGCGGCTGTGCCGGCTGGCTTTCCCATCGGTCTCCGTTTCTGCCCGCAGGCATCAAAACTCAGGTCCGGCGGCAGCGTCGGGATGGCGCCGGAGCAGACGTTGCGCCGCTCCCTTCATGCCGGCGTTGGCACGCGGGAACGGGGCCGAAACGCCCTGGGCCCTTGCGGGAGGTTTCCCAGCAAACGCTTTCCAAGATCCAGTGTGGACCACGCCGGGGTGGTGAGTCCAGCAATGTAACGATTCAAAAACTAGCTTGACCTGCCCGCCATGAGGGGTCTAGATTGCGAGAAACCGATTACTCACGTGACGCCCGCCACTCTGGAAGCGTTTCTGCAACGATGGAGAACCGAAGGGAGCTTTGCCATGCTGGCTGGAAGTTTCAGTTCACGCGCCTACTCGTTCTTTGACACCCTGCTGTGGATCGCCTGCCTCAACCTGCTGTGGATCCTCTTCACCCTGTTTGGCCTTGGCGTACTCGGGGCCGGACCGGCGACGGCTGCGGCTCAAATCCTGGTTCGGCGGAGGGCTCGGGGGGAAGCGGCGCCGTTGCTCAGGTCCTTTGCCAGGGAGTACTTCGCGAACTTCATCCGTGCTAACGCGCTGGCGCTGCCCGTCATGGCGGTGGCTTTGGCCTTGGCCATGAACTGGAACTACTCGTCCGGCACGGGGGACCTGATGTCCCAACTGGTCGCGGCCGGCACATTTGTGGCGGCTATCTTCCTTGCCGGCGTGGTCTGCTACCTCTTCCCCATGTATGCCCGCTACGAACTGCCTCTGGGCCAGTACCTGATGACCTGCTCCCGCTTCGCTATCCGCCATCTGGCGGGCACTGTGATCCTGCTGTTCGTTACGGCTGCGGCTGTCTACGCGAGCCGCGCGTTGCCGGGACTCATCCCGTTCTTCAGTATCGGCGCCTGGCTGTACGTGACCGGCTGGCTTTGCGACCGGTTCTTTGCCGCCAACGACGAGTCCGTCGCGGCCCTTGCCCTGGCGGAGGAGGGCGCCGGGGATTCCGGGGCCCGCACGGGTGGCGGCAGCATCGCCGTCGGACATTCCAGGCCCCAGGGGGCACCCGTTGGATGAGCCGCACGCCACCGGGCTGCACCAAAGCGCGGCCTCCTTCGGAAGCCCCCGGGATGTTGCCCTGCTCAGCGCAGGCAGAGTCCTCGTGAGTTGCAGTGAAACGTATCAAAAGCTGGCCCCAGCCGGCACCAAGTTACACCTGAACCGCAGCAACTGATCCGCCGGGAAAAATACCGGAACCAACCCCAAAGAAGTGGAAAAGGAACAACATGATCACTAGGAAATTCAGCCTGGCCGCCGCCGTCGTGACCGCCACCGCCCTGACCCTGACCGCGTGCGGTGCCGGGGAAACCCAGTCAGCGGACCTGGCCACCATTAATGTGATGGCTCCGTTCCTGGAAGCGCAGCCGCCCACACCTGATGGGGCCGTGCAGCAGAAACTGGAAGAACTCACCGGCAAGGACGTCAATATCACCTGGACGCCCAACGCCTCCTACGAGGACAAGATGAACATCACGCTGGCGTCCTCCGAGATTCCGCACGTCCTGGTGGTGCAGAGCAAGTCCCCGGGGTTCGTCAAAAACGCCGAGGCGGGGGCATTCTGGGACCTCACCGACAAGCTCGACGCGTACCCCAACCTGAAGTCCACCTTCCCGGAGGTGGAACAGAACGCCAGCATTAACGGCAAGGTCTACGGTGTCTTCCGTGCCCGGAATCCGATCCGCTCGGCCGTGATGTTCCGCCAGGATTGGCTGGACAAACTGGGCTTGGAGGCTCCGAAGACCACCGAGGACCTTTACAAGGTGGCTAAGGCCTTCACTGAACAGGACCCGGACGGCAACGGCCAGGCCGACACCTGGGGCATCACCATCCCGAAGTGGGGTGCCTTGGGGTCCAACAGCCCTTACGACATGATCGAGACCTGGTACGGCGCCGGCAACCGCTGGACCGAGCGGGACGGGAAGCTGATCCCGAGCTTCGAGACCGAAGAGTTCATCGAAGCCAACCGCTTCGTCAAGAAGATGGTGGATGAGAAGCTCATCAACCCTGACTTCGCCACGTTCGATGGCACCAAGTGGAACGAGCCGTTCTTCAACGGCAAGGGTGGGATCATCGTGGACGTCGACTCTCGCGTCAGCGTCCTGATCAACCTGTTCAAGCAGGCCAACCCGAACGACTTCGAGAACAAGGTGGGCTTTGTTGGTGGGCTCGAAGGCCCGGACGGTGAACTGAACACGCACCCCACCGACGGCTACTCCGGCTTCCTGGCCATCCCCAAGACCAGCGTCCGCACCGAGGCTGAGCTGAAGACCGTACTGGAGTTCCTGGACAAGATGAACTCCAAAGACACCGCCGTCCTGCTGAACAACGGGATCGAGGGCGTGAACTTCACCCTCGAAGACGGCAAGGCCGCCACCATCAAGCCTGAGACCCCTGAGGGCAAGGTAGTCAACACCGATATCAAGAGCTACGCCCAGTTGGGAACCAACGTCACGGGCAACAACTTCTACCCGGTCAAGCAGGCTTCCGAGTATGAGCAGGAAGTCTTCGACCGGCGTATTGAGGTCATGGCTGAGGACCTCAAGAGTGCCGTCTACAACCCGGCCGCTGCTTTCGTCTCGCCCACCTATGTGGCCAAGGGTGCGCAGCTGGACAATATCGTGGCGGACGCCCGCATCAAGTACCTGGCCGGCCAGATTGATGAGCAGGGCCTGAAGGACGCCATCAAGCTGTGGAAGACCAGCGGGGGCGACAAGGTCCAGGAAGAAATCAACAAGCTCTGGCAGGACAGCAAGTAAATGTCGGCCCCTGTCATCGACGCCCAGGCCGCGGAGCGGGGGCAGTCCCCTGCCCCCGCTCCGCGGAAGCGCGGCAAGTTTTCGGTCCATTTCGCGCACTACAAGTGGCTGTATCTGTTGCTGCTGCCGGGTGTGGTGTATTTCGCGGTGTTCCGCTACGCCCCGATGTACGGGGTGTCCATCGCGTTCAAGGACTACGTCCCGTTCCTTGGGGTGAACGGCAGCCCTTGGGTGGGGGTCCAGCATTTCCAGGACTTCTTCTCGAACCCTGACTTCGCCCGGTTGCTGGGCAACACCCTGATCCTGGCCTTCCTGAACCTGGGCATCGCCTTCCCTCTGACCATTGTGCTCGCGCTGCTCTTGAACGAGGTCCGGCTCTCCATCCTCAAGCGCACCGTCCAGACCCTGGTCTACATCCCGCATTTCCTGTCCTGGACCATCGTGGCGTCCCTGAGCTTCCTGCTGTTCGCCCTGGACTTCGGGCCGTTGTTCTTGTTCATCAACAACGTGCTGGGCACGGACATTGACTTCCTCTCCGACCCTGCGTGGTTCCGGCCGCTGATTGTGCTGCAGGAGATCTGGAAGAACACCGGCTGGGGGACCATCATCTTCCTCGCAGCCCTGGCCACCGTGGACCAGGACCAGTACGAGGCCGCGATCATCGACGGCGCCGGACGGTTCCGCCGGGTCTGGCACATCACGCTGCCCGGTATCCGCTCCACCATCATCGTGATGCTCATCCTCGCGATCGGGCAGATGCTCAACACCGGCTTCGAGCAGATCTACCTGATGACCAACGCCCTGAACCGCGATGTCGCCGACGTCTTCGACACTTACGTCTACTTCGTGGGCATCACCCAGGGCGCCTACAGCTACTCCACCGCGGTGGGCCTGTTCAAGTCACTGGTGGGCATTGTGCTGATCTTCGGCACCAACGCCCTGGCCAAGCGATTCAACCAGAGCGGACTGTTCTAATGAAGATCCACAACACCACGGGCGGGCGGATCTTCGACGCCGCCAACTATGTGTTCCTGACCCTCATCGGCGTCATCACGCTGCTGCCGTTCGTCTATGTGTTCGCCGGCTCCTTCGCCACCGAAGCCGAAATCACCCGGCGGGCCTTCTTCGTCTGGCCCGAACAGTTCTCCCTGGGCGCCTACGAATACATCTTCTCCACTCCGGCATTCATCCGCGCCCTGGTCACCACAGTCCTGGTCACCGCCGTTGGCACCGTGGTGCAGCTGATCCTGACCGTGACCATGGCCTATCCACTGGCCAAACGGAACCTCCGCGGCCGGCAGCTGATCCTGTCCCTGGTGGTCTTCGCCATGGTCTTCTCCGGCGGCATGATCCCCACGTTCCTGCTGGTCAAGGATCTGGGCCTGCTCAACTCCTACTGGGCGCTGATCCTGCCGGCGGCGATCAACCCGTTCAGCCTGATCATCATCAAGAACTTCTTCCAGGAGCTCCCCGCCGAGCTGGAAGAGTCCGCGAAGATGGACGGCGCCACCGAGGTCGGGATCCTCTGGCGGATCCTGCTCCCGCTCTCCAAACCCGTGCTGGCAACGTTCGCGCTGTTCTACGCCGTGGGGATCTGGAACGACTTCATGTCACCCCTGCTCTACCTGAGTGACAACTCGAAGTGGACCCTGCAGATGTACCTGCGCCAGGTCACCGCCTCCTCGGACCTGCTGGGTACCGGCAACGTGGACCCGAACTACATCCCCCCGGAGCAGGGCATCAAGTTCGCCGTGATCGTGGTGGCCACCCTGCCCATCCTGATCTTCTACCCGTTCCTGCAAAAGCACTTCGCCAAAGGCATGCTGATCGGCTCGGTCAAGGGCTGACTCCGCATCGGAGCGCCGACTCAAACCAACAGAAAGCACAGAATGAAAATCCTGCTCGCCGGAGATTCCACGGTGGCCAACTGTCCCACCCAGGAGTACCCCATGAGTGGCTGGGGGGCGCACCTGCCCCGGCACGTATACTCTTGGGCCGCTGTATACAACTTCGCCAAGGGCGGGGCCAGCACGGAGTCCTTCCGTGAGGAGGGGCTCTGGGGGCAGCTCCTGGAAACCGCCGCTGAGGGCGACCTGGTCCTGATCCAGTTTGGCCACAACGACCAGAAGAAGGTCCATCTCGCAGCCCGGACCGGTTATGCCGCCAACCTGCGCACCATGGTGGCGGAAGTCCGGGCCTTGGGTGCCGTGCCGGTGCTTTGCACCTCCGTGGAGCGCCGGCACTTCCTGGATACCCCGCCGTCGGATGCTGTCCTGGAAGAAAGCCTGGAGGACTACCCCGAAGTGGTGCGGGAGATCGCACTTGAACTGCAACTGCCCTCCGTCGATCTTAACGCCTGGACCCGCGGGCTGTACCTGGAGCTGGGGGTTGAGGAGTCGCAGTCCCTGTTCTGCCATTTCGGGCCGGGCGAGCACGCCTTCTGGCCAGCCGGGCTGGCAGACAACACGCACTTCTCCCAACGCGGCGCGTCCCTGGTGGCAGAGGAAGTTGCCACCCAGCTGGGACGGCTCTGCTTCGGCCTCGGACAGCCAGGCTTCGAGGAAAGCTCGACGGCGGGACTGACGGCTGAGGATTTCACGACGGCGGGAAGGGGCTAGGTGGGCGCGTTGCAGGCCGGTGCAGGACTGCTGTACAGCAACCCCCTCGCCGGACCGGCGGACGTTTCAGGCTGGGTGGCGGAAGGGCCGCTGAGCCTGGGCAGCCACAACGGCGCACTTGCGCTGTCCGGCTCGCTGGACGATGAGGAGTTCGGGGACCAGGCGCACTGGACGTTCTGGTGCCCGGAGGAGTTCCCGGACGGCATCCGGATCAGCTGGGAGTTCCTTCCCCTCGCCGAACCTGGCCTTGCCATGCTGTTCTTCTCGGCTGTGGGCCAGGGCGGGCGCGACCTGTTCTCGGCTGACCTGGCGCCGAGGACCGGTTACTACCCGCAGTACCACTCCGGCGATATCGATGCCCTCCACGTCTCCTACTTCCGCCACAAATACGAGTCCGAACGGGCCTTCCGTACCTGCAACCTCCGGAAAAGTGCCGGTTTTGAACTGGTAGCCCAGGGCGCGGATCCGTTGCCGCCCACCGAGGACGCCGTCGATTTCTACCGGCTGGAAGTAGTCAAGGACGGGCCGCTTGTGTCGTTCGCCATCAACGGGCTTCCCCTCTTTGAATGGTCGGACCCGTCCGGCAAACTGCTGGGCGGCGGCCGCATCGGCTTCCGCCAGATGGCACCGTTGAAGGCCGCCTACCGGAATTTCAGAGTGGAGAAGATCTAGGGCCGCACCGCCTGGATAGCGCGAACCCTAAGTTCCTCTGCTGGTCCGAAGCCAAGCCGCCGATAGAAGCTTTGCGATTCGGAAGAAGGGGAGAGGACCATGCGCGCCGCACGAATGCGCTCAGAGAACTCGATGGATGCGTCCACCAGTCTGCCCCCGACGCCGCCGTTCCGGAAAGCCGGAAGTACGTAGACATTGCCCAGATAGACCCAGCACGAAGCTTGCTTGCCGGGCTTGGGCATCCGCTGGAAGACCAGCAAATTGAGCATGCCGATCAACTGGTTATCCTGCTCGGCCACAAAGAACTTCCGCGGGTTCGCTTCCATCCAATTGAGGTAGGCATCTTCAAAGTGTGGGTCATCGGGAGTGGTTGGATCCTGCTCAGCTGCCCAGGTGGCCCGCAGCGATGCGAGGCCCCTGGAATCGTCGGCCCGGGCTTCACGTATCATCACCATGCCTTGCACGATAGTCTTGCGGGCAGGCAGGAGCGACCACTGACGGAACCTTCTCAGATGGCGGGGGACCGGCGTTCGATGAGGATTGTGTCGCGCCACTGCCCACTGAGTGGCCCGTGCGCCATCCGTGCGATGCGGTGCCTGCGTCCGACAACGACGTAGCCGTTCGCGAGGTGCAGCTTGAGGCTGGCCTCATTCTCGGGAAAAACGCTGGCCTGGATGGTCCAGATGCCGTCGCGCTCCGTGGATTCCGCCAGTGCCCGGAGCAGCGCTGCCCCCAGGCCGAGTCCGCGTGCAACGGCTGCGACATAAACAGAATGTTCCACCACGCCGGAGTAGACGGGGCGTGCAGAGACCGGGGAGACGGCAGCCCAGCCAAGGATTCCACGTTCAGCGTTTTCGGCCACGAACCGGTGGCGGAGCAGTCTTGAGTTGTTGAACCGTTCCCAATCGGGCGCCTCTGATTCGAAGGTAGCGTGGCCGGTGGCAATTCCTTCGCTGTAGATCCGCTGGACATCCGGCCAATCGACGTCGCGCAGGGGGCGTATCGCCACAGCGGACTGTTCCGGCACAGTCACAGGGTTGCCAGGATTCCGGCCGCCTCTTCCAAGGCCCCCGGTACCAGCGAGTAATAGGCCCACGTGCCACGCTTTTCGCGGTGAAGCAGTCCGGCCTCGACCAGAATCTTCAGATGGTGGGAGACCGTGGGCTGGCCAAGGTCCAACGGATCGGTGAGGTCGCACACGCAGGACTCGCCGGACGAATCAGCCTTCACGATGGACAGTAGCCGGAGCCGGTTCGGATCCGCGAGTGCCTTGAAGACCAGGGCTTTCTGCTTCGCTTCCTCAGCCCCCAGGGCAGGCGTCCCTGTCGGAGCGCAGCAGGCGTCGTCGGTGGCCGGCTCGAGTACGGGCAGCAGGTTCATGTACCCATTATGCCCCAATATTGACGGTCATCAATGTATGAAGGGCGGGGCCTGGTGCCTGGAACTGGAGGCTATGAACCTGCGGCGCGGGAATCATGCGGAAGCACGACGTCGTCCGCAGCGCGGGCAGCGGAGGGGAAAAGGATGAGGAGAAGGCCAAGTCCGACGGCGGCGCCCACAAGTTGCGCCACGATGAAGCCGGGAACAGAGGGTGGGGCGATGCCGGCGAAGGTGTCGCTGAAGATGCGCCCAAGTGTCACGGCAGGGTTCGCGAACGACGTCGAGGACGTAAACCAGTAGGCAGCTCCAATGTAAGCGCCCACCGCGGGGGCAGCAAGGACGCCGCGGGACGTGGCTGCCAGGGCGAAGATCAGCAGGATGAGCCCCGCGGTGGCGACAACTTCAGCCAGCAGATGCCCCGTGCTGACGCGATCCTTGGTGGAGATGGACGTGCCAACGTCAAACATGGCATTAGCCAGCATGCTGCCGGTGATCGCCCCCACGGTCTGGGCAGCTACATACGTACCGAGCTCAGGCAGCGTCAGTCCTGTGCCGCTGCGCCGACCCAGGACCCAGTCCACGAGGGAGACCACAGGGTTGAAGTGGGCACCGCTGACGGGGCCGAGCATCAGAATCAGCACAGTCAGCCCCAGCACGGTGGCAGTGCTGTTCTCCAGGAGTTGCAGGCCGACGTCGCCGGGCGAGAGCTGCTGGGCTGAGATCCCGGAGCCGACGACCACGGCCACAAGCAGGCTGGTGCCGAGCAGTTCGGCGACGGCGCGACGCCATAGCGGCGGCTGGTGTGAAGTCATGGCAACAGCTTGACGGAAAGAATTCACTCAGTCAAAATTGAATCAATGACTATTGAGGTGAACGAATTTCGCGAGCGGGTCGCCAAGTATGCCGCCCTTGCCGATCCTGCGCGTCTGCGCATCGTTGACTTGCTCACCCTGGGGGATTTCTCTCCGAAGGAACTGCAGGCAGAGCTGGGGATGCCGTCGAACCTGCTGTCCCACCATCTTCGCGCGCTGGAAGTGGCAGGGCTGGCAACTCGCCACCGCTCCGAGGCTGACAAGCGCCGCAGCTATGTGGGACTTGCCGCCGGCGCCCTGCAGGGCCTCGTGCCGGGGGCCGGGCATGGTGCCCGCCGAGTGCTGTTCGTCTGCACCCGCAACAGCGCCCGGTCCCAACTCGCGGCCGCACTCTGGCGGCAGGTCAGCGAAATTCCGTCGATATCGGCGGGAACGCATCCCGCGGACCGCATCGCCGCCGGGGCCATTGAGGTGGCCCGCCGGCATGGCGTGGAACTCGCGGAAGTTCCTCCGCGCCGGTTGGACCAGGTGGCGGAGGAGGGGGACTTCATGGTGACAGTGTGCGATAACGCCCACGAGGAGCTCGTTGGACTCGGTAATGCCCACTGGTCGGTCCCGGATCCGTTGCGCCTCAGCACTGAGAACGCCTTCGAGGACGCCTTCATGGATATCTCCCACCGCGTCAGTGACCTGGCGCCGCGGCTGCTGGCCGCCTGATTCCGCTTGGCGCGGCCTTATTTCAATCAAATATTGACAATCATCAATGTATGCCCCGATACTCACTGTATCGACGACTATCAATGTTCCAGGAGAACCGCGTGAGCACCGAAACTGCCAAGAAGCCTTCCGTTCTTTTCGTCTGCGTCCACAACGCCGGCCGCTCCCAGATGGCCGCCGCGTTCCTCACCACGCTGGCCAAGGGAGAGATCGAGGTCCGCTCCGCCGGGTCTCAGCCGGCAGACAAGGTCAACCCGGCCGCCGTCGAGGCGATGGCAGAGCTCGGGATAGACATGTCCGCCGAGATCCCCAAGGTCCTCACCACCGAGGCCGTCAAGGAATCGGACGTGGTGATCACCATGGGCTGCGGTGACGAATGCCCCTACTTCCCCGGCAAGCGCTACGAGGACTGGGTCCTGGAGGATCCCGCAGGCCAGGGCGTGGACGCCGTCCGCCCGATCCGCGACGAGATCAAGACCCGCATCGAGGGCCTTATCGATTCCCTCATCCCGGCTGCCAAGTAACCCCGTCCCGAACCAGGAGGTACCTTCGTGAGCGACACTGCGAACAGGGAACAGCTGATCATCATCGGCTCGGGCCCCGCCGGCTACACGGCCGCCATCTACGCCGCCCGGGCAGGGTTGAAGCCGCTGGTCCTCGCCGGGTCGGTCACCGCCGGCGGTGCCTTGATGAACACCACGGAGGTTGAGAATTTTCCAGGCTTTCCCGGCGGCATCCAGGGGCCTGAGCTGATGGACGGGCTGCAGCAGCAGGCGGAGCGCTTCGGCGCGCAGGTAATGTTCGACGACGTCACTGAGGTCACGCTGACCGGTCACCTGAAACGCGTGGTCACCGGCTCCGGCGAGACGTATGAGGCGCCGGCTGTCATCCTCGCCACGGGCTCCGCCTACAAGGAACTCGGCCTGCCGGAGGAGAAGAAGTTCAGCGGCCACGGCGTCTCCTGGTGTGCCACCTGCGACGGGTTCTTTTTCCGCGACCAGGACATCATCGTGGTTGGCGGCGGGGATTCGGCAATGGAAGAAGCGACTTTCCTGACCCGCTTCGGAAAGTCCGTGACCGTCGTCGTGCGCAAGGGCGAGCTCCGCGCCTCCCGGATTATGGCCCAGCGGGCCAAGGACAACCCGAAGATCAGCTTCGCCTGGAACTCCGCCATCACGGCCATCCATGGCGATGGCAAGGTCACCGGCGTGACCCTGACCGACACGCGCACTGGCGAAACCCGTGAACAGGCCGCCACCGGCATTTTCGTGGCAATCGGTCATCTGCCACGGACAGAACTCGTGGCTGGCCAGGTGGAGCTTGACGCCGAGGGCTACATCAAGGTCGACTCGCCCACCACGGTCACCAACCTCACCGGCGTGTTCGCCTGTGGGGACGCCGTGGACCACCGTTACCGTCAGGCCATCACCGCAGCCGGAACCGGCTGCGCCGCGGCCCTCGACGCCGAACGCTACCTCGCCGCGCTGGATGATGCGGACAGCATTGCCACTGCGCTGGTGGAGGAACCCACCCACGCTTAGGCCCCAACCCGGGGGAGGAGGTGAGCTGAATGAACACCGGATGCTGCGGCGATGATTGCTGCGACGAAGATCAGGACTGCTGCTGACCTCCCCTCCCTCCACCCAACTAGGTAGCAGCAAGTGTCGTTATGGGCGCTCAAAACGACATCTGCTGCTACCTAGTTGGGAGAAGAACCGTCACACCCACAGATGGAACAGAGGACAACCATGGATTTAGCGAAGAACCTTCCCGTTGCAGTGATTGGCGCCGGCCCCGTGGGACTGGCCGCCGCGGCGCACCTGCTCGAGCGCGGCCTCGAGCCGCTGATCTTCGAAGCAGGCCCGACGGCGGGTGCCGCCATCGGGCAATGGCGCCACATCCGGTTGTTCTCACCATGGCGGTTCAACCTCGACGCCGCCGCAGTCCGCCTGCTCGAAGCCGCAGGCTGGGCATCGCCCCGGCCGACGGCCCTTCCCTACGGTGGTGAACTCATCGACAATTACCTGGCGCCGCTGGCAGCTTTGCCGGCGATTTCCTCCCGGCTGCAGACCGGCAGCAGGGTCACCGCCGTGACCCGTGCCGGGATGGACAAGACCCACACGCGCAACCGGGAGGCCACGCCGTTCGTCGTCCGGGTGGAACATGAGGACGGCGAGACCCGCGAGCACGCCGTAGCAGGCGTCATTGACGCCTCGGGCACCTGGTCCCGCCGTAACCCGTTGGGCACGTCCGGGCTGCCGGCCGTCGGGGAAGTTACCGCCGCAGATCGGATTTCCTCGCCGCTGCCGGACGTGACCGGCCGTGACCGTCCCGCGTTCGCTGGACGCCGCGTCCTGGTCGTCGGAGCTGGGCACTCCGCTGCCAACACCCTCATCAGCCTCGCCGACCTGGCCAAGGAAGACCCGGAAACCCGCATTTTATGGGCGGTCCGCGGCGCGTCTGCCGAGAAGGTCTACGGCGGCGGTGACGCCGACGGCCTGCCAGCCCGCGGCCAGCTCGGATCGCGACTGCGCCGCCTCGTCGAGGCAGGAACCATCGAACTCCACACCGGCTTCGGCATAGCTTCCTTCAAAGCACTCGATTCGGCCGTCACCGTCGAAGCCGTCGACGGCCGGACCCTGGACGCCGACGTCGTGGTCCCTTGCACCGGCTTCCGCCCCGATCTGGAGATCCTGCGCGAACTCCGCCTCGACCTGGATCCGGCCGTCGAGGCTCCCAAGGCGCTGGGCCCGCTGATCGACCCTGAATTCCACTCCTGCGGCACCGTCCCGCCGCATGGAGCCAAGCTGCTGGCCCACCCTGACCAGGACTTTTACATCGTAGGAATGAAGTCGTACGGCCGGGCGCCCACGTTCCTGCTGGCCACCGGCTATGAACAGGTGCGGTCCGTTGTCGCCGCCCTCGCCGGAGACCGCGAAGCGGCCGATACAGTCCAGCTCGAACTTCCCGAGACGGGCGTCTGCTCCACCGACGGCGGCACCAGCTGCGACGTCCCGGCGTCCCGCACCGAAGACAGTGCCGGCCCGGACGAAGGCTGCTGCTCCGCCCCCGAACCGGTGTTGGTTGGCTTCCCTACCGGGTTGTCCCATGGACGCTCCGGCAATAACTGAACATCGTCCGTCGGAAACCACCATTTTGGAGTGATGTCATGACCGAACACCGCGAAACCAGCCTGGGCCTGCAGGACAACACTGAGCTCCTGCAGCGGATCAGCAGCCGCCTTGGGGAGAGGTTCGCCGGAGTCTTCGCCGGCGAAACCGTCGAACGCTACGTTTTCGAGTCCTACACCGCACTGGCCCGCACCGCGAAGATCACCACGTACCTGCCCGCCACGACCGAGCACTTCGCCAGCGACCGGCTCAACGCCTTGGCCAAATCCAAGGGCGCCATCACCGCCGAAATTCCGGAGGCCCTGTTCGTCTGCGTGCAGAACGCCGGACGGTCGCAGATGGCCGCCGCTTTGCTCACGGTCGAAGCAAAGGGCAGGATCCACGTCCGCTCCGCCGGCTCCCTGCCTGCGGCGGAACTTGATCCCGCTGTGGTAACCGTGATGTCCGAGATGGGCCTTGACCTCTCTCAGAACTACCCCAAACCGCTCACCGACGACGTCGTGCGCGCCTCCGACGTGGTGATTACGATGGGCTGCGGAGATTCCTGCCCGATCTACCCCGGAAAGCGGTACGAGGACTGGGACCTTCCCGACCCGGCGGGCCAGCCCCTCCAGGTGGTCAGGGAGATCCGGGACCAGATCCACGACCGGGTCAAAGCCCTGGTCGCCTCACTCACAAAGGAAACCACCCACTCATGACCCAGGAAACGTCCGGCGCGACGAAGACCCCATCCGTGCTCTTTGTCTGCAGCAAGAACGGCGGAAAATCCCAGTTGGCCGCGGGCCTTATGAACCAATTGGCCGGCGGGTCCATCATTGTCTACTCCGCCGGCACCAAACCCGGCAAGGCCCTGAATCCCCAGGCCGTTGAGTCCCTGACCGAACTCGGCGTCGACATCACCGGGGAACATCCCAAGCCAGTCACCGATGACGTCCTGGACGCCGTGGATGCCGTCATCGTCCTGGGAACCGAAGCCAAGCTCGAACCCCGCGAAGGGACGCGTTTTGAGGTCTGGGAGACCGATGAACCCTCCGAGCGCGGCATAGAAGGCATGGAACGCATGCGCCTGGTCCGGGACGACATCAAAGCCAGGGTGCAGAAGCTCTATGCGGAGCTCTCCGGGAACTAGCGATGGCCGGCGTGGCGCTGCCCCCGAGCCCAGGAGCCACCCGTGCCCGATGATGGATGGCCGGAGGGGCCCCTCGTGCTCGGAGTCGGCTGGAATTTTCCGGAGCACCTGGTCCGTTCCGCCGCTGATCTCGCGGCCGCCCTGGGGCTGCATCTTGTCTGCGCCTTCGTGGACCCAGCCAGCTACCTCACAGAATGGGAGCCTGAAGGCCAACGGACAGCCCTGTCGCTGGACCCGAACGTCAACGAAGAAACCGACTATCCTGCCAACCAGCTGCAAGGGAAACTCGAAAGGCTACTCGGGCAGCCGGGGGACACCTGGTCCTTCCGAGTGCTGAACGGCGACGTTCAAAAGGCACTAAGCCGCTTGGCCGAGAACACTGGAGCATCTTTGATCATGGTGGGGGCCGACAGACCGGGGTCCTTGGCCTGGGTGGACCGGCTCCTCGAAGGATCAGTGTCAGCGTCCCTGGTCCGCCACCAGCAGCGGCCTGTCCTCGTTGTCCCCGACAGCCGCCCCGCACGTCCGATCCCAAGCGCTTCCTAGGCGGCTTCCGTCAGGAGACAGGCGTCAGCCCGGCTTGATGTTCTGGTTCAAGGTGAAGAAGTTCGTGGGGTCGTACTTGCGCTTGAGTGCTTTGAGCCGGTCGTACTTCGCTGGGCCATAAGCTTGCCTGACCCGCTCCTCGCCCTCTTCCATCAGGAAGTTCACGTAGACGCTGGTGTGATGGGGAGCAAGGGCCGACCAAAAGTCCCGGGCCCACTGGCGCTCAGCGTCGAAGCCCTCGGCGGTCTTGCTGTTGCCGTTGATGTTGAAGGTGAATCCGGCCTGGCGGCCATTGAACGCGGTGGCACCCTCGTCGATGCGCCCCACCGCGCCGCCCATCTGCCAGAGGGCAATGCTGGTAACCGGTGAGGTGATGCGGCTGCCGTGCTCGACGACGATGTCGATGACGTCGTCGCTGAGCGCTGCGACGTCGCAGGACCTGACGTAGTAGTGCCAGCCGTGCGGGTAGGACGGATCGAATGTTTTCTGATGCTCCAGAAACGGCTTTGGCCGGCAAAGATCGAGAACCGGTGAACCAAATGCCTTGAGGGGCCGTAGGACCCGTTCGCCCTCCTCGACCGGTCCCGCATAGCATGCAGTGACCGCCAGGACGAGCTTGCCCACCAGTTCGGGCGGCACAATCGGAAGCGCCGGCGCCCTGCGCTGCACGGCAATCGTCATGAGTTCATCGGGGCAGTCCGCGATCCAGTCGCGATAAAACCGCAGCACTTCCGGGGCATCTTCCATCGCCCAGAAGACCGGGCCCGCCATGACGTAGGGGCCCACAGGATTAAGGCGGAACTCGAACTCAGTGACGATGCCGAAGTTCCCGCCACCGCCCCGCACCCCCCAGAAGAGATCGGAGTTCTGGTCCGCGCTGGCCCTGACCGCCTCGCCGTCAGCGGTGACCATGTCTACGGACAACAGCTGGTCGATGGTGAGTCCGTACTTGCGCATGACCCACCCGATGCCGCCGCCCAGGGTAAGGCCAGCCACTCCCGTATGAGTGACGATCCCGGAAGGAACCGCGAGACCGTACTCCTGCGTCTCGCTGTCGAGTTCGCCAAGCAGCACACCGGCCTGGACACGTGCCGTTCGTGCCTCAGGATCTACTCGAATCCCCTTCATCAGCCCGAGATCGATGAGCATGCCGTCGTCGCACACTGACAGGCCAGGGAAGCTGTGACCCCCTCCCCGCACGGCGACGAGAAGATCTTGTGAGCGGGCGAGCCGGAGCGCGGCCCGGATATCTGCAACGCCGGTGCAGCGGGCAATCAAGGCGGGATGGCGATCAATCGATCCGTTCCACACCTTGCGATGCTCGTTGTAACCAGCATCATCCGGACGGACGAGTTCGCCCTGAAAGGATGCCTGCAGCTCGCCGACAGCGCCGTCGTCGATCTTCGTGCCCTGTGCCATGGACTCACGGACCTCTCTCTCCTTCGAGCAGAATCCCACCGTTGGGACGAACTGGCAAGAGAGAACTGGAGCAGCCCATGCAAGCCGCGGGAAGGACCGTCCCTACGTTTCTAGCTGATCGCCTTCTTCATGAGTCTGACGATCATCGCTTCATCGGCGGCGGTGAGTTCGGTCAGTGCGTAGGAAGTGGGCCACATGTTGCCATCGTCCAGGTTCGCGGGGTCGCTAAATCCCAGCGTTGCGTAGCGGGCCTTGAATTTGTCGGCGGGCTGGAAGAAGCAGACCACCTTGCCGTCCTTGGCGTAGGCAGGCATCCCGTACCAGGTTTTCGGCGCGAGTTCCGGTGCGTGTTCCTTGATGATGGCGTGGAGGCGCTCCGCGATGGCCCGATCCGGTTCCGACATTTCGGCGATCTTCGCGAGGACTTCGCCTTCTCCGTCTGCCTTGGCGCTGCGCGCACCCTTTCGCGACTCGGTCTTGAGCTCTTGGGCGCGTTCCTTCATTGCGGCGCGTTCTTCCGCATCGAAGCCTTCGTAGGACTTGGTGGTGGCTGGCTTGTCCGTCACTTCGGGTTCCTTCCGTCATGGTCTGGTGGGACCCACGCTAGTGTCCGTACGCCGCAGTCGCTTCTCCAGAACTGCTCGAAGTGCTCGCTCCTTAGCCGGCGGTGGACCGCTCCGCCGGTCCTGTGCTTTGGCGGACCACCAGTTCCGGAGTAAACACCACGGCGCGGTGCCTGGGATTCTCGGATTCCACTTCTTCGGCCAGTAGTTCAATGGCGGTGCGTCCCAGCGCCTCGGTGGGCTGGCGGATGGAGGAAAGCGGCACCACGGCGGAGACGGCAAAGTCGATGTCGTCGTAGCCGATCAGGGCGATGTCCTCGGGAATCCTCAGCGTGTGCGTCATGGTCAGCGACTGCATCACGCCCAGGGCGAGCAGGTCGTTGGCGCAGAAGATGCCATCCGGCAGGTCCCCGCGCTCCACGAGCATGTTGCCAACGCTCCGGCCGGCCAACACCGTCTGCCCGTCGGAATCAAGGACTTCAAGGGTGGCATCGGGTTCCTCCTTGACCGCCCGCTGGGCGCCCTGCAGGCGGTCCGCTACCTGGCGGATGGAGGTGGGGCCTCCCACAAAGGCGAGCCGACGGCGGCCGGTGTCCAACAGGTGCCGCGCAGCCAGGTAACCGCCGGCGTCGTCGTCCACTGAGACGGAACTGTACTTGCTCTCGTCGGCCAGGCGGTCCACCAGGACGGTGGGCACACCGCGTTCACGGAGCAGGTCCAGCCGGTCGGTAACGTCGCCGACGGGGGAGATGAGGAGGCCCTGGACGCGCTGTTCCTGGAAGAGGTCGATGTAGTTGGATTCGCGGCTGGCGTTGTGGCCACTGTCGCCGAGCAGCACGGCACTGCCCAGAAGGGCCGCGGCGTCTTCGGCGGCGCGCACCACGGACGTGAAAAACGGGTTGCCAACATCGAGGACGATCAGTCCGATGGTGCGGCTCTGGCCGGCGCGCAACTGGCGGGCGGCATCATTGCGCACGAAGCCGAGCTCGTCGATGGCGCGGAGCACACGCTCCTTGGTTCGCTGCGAAACCCTGTCCGGATAGTTCAGGACATTTGAGACCGTGCCCACGGCTACGCTGGCGTGGTTTGCGACGTCCTTGATGCTGGCTGAGCGATTCATCATTCTCCATGGCTTGTATGCCGCGTGCAGCACTTTTCCCGTAGTCCCCGATTATGGTCTGGAAATTGCTTGACACCTACTTGACTTCAAGAGTACTTTGAATCGTAACAATGAAACGATTCAAACAACGGAAAGTTCAGGAGAGTCGCAGATGAGGGTGTGTTTCCGCTCCTCGGTCCAGCCGGGACTGATCGACGAGTACCGGCGGCGGCACGCTGCCGTGTGGCCTGAGATGCTCCGTGCCCTGAAGGACGCCGGCTGGAACAACTACTCGCTGTTCCTGGGCGAGGACGGGCTTCTTGTGGGCTACGTGGAGTGCGAGGACTTCGACGCCGTCCGGGCTCGGATGGCGCTGACCGAGGTCAACACCCGCTGGCAGGCCGAGATGGCCACTCTGTTCAATAACACGGACCAGGCACCCGACGAAGGGTTCCAGGTCCTCGAAGAAGTCTTCAACCTTGATGACCAGCTGGCGGCAGCGGAGTCCACCGCCCGCTGAACCTCACCGGCCCCAGCAGGGGGCCGCTGTAACACCATCCAGACCACAGCAACACATAAAACCGGAAAGAACCCATCATGAATGACGTAGCAACGGCGCTGGGCAGGCTCGGGGAGCTTGCCATCGAGGTCCCTTCGTGGGCTTATGGAAATTCAGGCACGCGTTTCAAGGTGTTCGGTACGCCGGGCACGCCGCGGACGGTGCAGGAGAAGATCGCGGACGCCGCGAAGGTGCATGAGCTGACTGGCCTGGCCCCTACTGTGGCGCTGCACATTCCGTGGGACAAGGTGGATGACTACGCCGCCCTGAAGGAGTACGCGGCGGACCTCGGTGTGGGTCTGGGCACGATCAACTCCAATACGTTCCAGGATGACGAGTACAAATTCGGCTCCCTGACCTCTTCCAACGAGACCGTCCGCCGCCGCGCGATCGCGCACCACCTGGACTGCATCGAGATCATGCACGCCACGGGGTCCAAGGACCTGAAGATCTGGCTGGCGGACGGCACCAACTACCCGGGCCAGGACGACCTCCGCGGCCGCCAGGACCGCCTGGCCGAGTCGCTGCAGGAGATCTACGCGGCCCTGGGCGATGAACAGCGCCTGGTGCTGGAGTACAAGTTCTTCGAGCCGGCTTTTTACCACACCGATGTTCCTGACTGGGGCACGTCCTATGCGCAGACCCTTGCCCTGGGCGAGAAGGCTTTTGTTTGCCTGGACACCGGCCACCACGCGCCGGGCACGAACATCGAGTTCATCGTCATGCAGCTGCTGCGCCTGGGCAAGCTGGGCTCCTTTGACTTCAACTCCCGTTTCTACGCCGATGATGACCTGATCGTGGGGGCGGCTGATCCGTTCCAGCTGTTCCGCATCATGTATGAGGTCATCCGCGGCGGCGGTTTCGGCAAGGAATCCGGCGTCGCGCTCATGCTGGACCAGTGCCACAACCTGGAAGAGAAAATCCCAGGCCAGATCCGCTCGGTCCTGAACGTCCAGGAAATGACCGCCCGCGCCCTGCTCGTGGACACCGCTGCCCTGGGCGAGGCCCAGCGCACCGGGGATGTCCTGGCTGCCAACGCCGTGTTCAACGACGCCTTCTACACCGACGTCCGGCCCATCCTGGCCGAATGGCGTGAATCCCGCGGACTGCCCGCGGACCCGATGGCCGCCTTCAAGGCCAGCGGTTACCAGAAACAGATCAACGAGGACCGCGTCGGCGGCCAGCAAGCCGGATGGGGCGCTTAAAAGATGAGCAACAAGACTGTTGAAGACCTGATTTCGCGTTCCAACCGCCTGGGCGCGGATAAGCGGAACACCAACTTCGCCGGCGGCAACACCTCTGCCAAGGGCACGGAGAAGGACCCGGTGACTGGCGAGGACGTCCAGCTGCTCTGGGTCAAGGGATCCGGCGGGGACCTGGGTACTTTGAAGGCGGGGAACCTTGCGGTGCTGCGCCTGGACCGGTTGAACGCGTTGAAGAACGTGTACCCGGGCGTTGAGCGTGAAGATGAGATGGTGGCCGCTTTTGATTACTGCCTGCACGGCAAGGGCGGCGCCGCGCCGTCGATCGATACCGCGATGCATGGCCTGGTGGATGCCGCGCACGTGGACCACCTGCACCCGGATTCCGGGATCGCCATTGCCACCGCGGTTGACGGCGAGGCCCTGACCACCAAGATCTTCGGCAACAAAGTGGTGTGGGTTCCGTGGCGCCGTCCCGGCTTCCAGCTGGGCCTGGACATCGCCGCGATCAAGGACGCCAACCCGCAGGCCATCGGCACCATCCTGGGTGGCCACGGCATCACCGCCTGGGGCGCCACGAGTGAAGAAGCCGAACAGAACTCGCTGTGGATCATAGAACAGGCCGAAAAGTACATCAAGGACAATGGCAAGGCCGAACCCTTCGGTCCCAAACTCCCGGGCTACGGCGCACTGCCGGAAGCCGAACGGAAAGCCAAGGCCGCCGCGCTCGCACCGGTGATCCGCGGCCTGGCCTCCACTGACAAGCCGCAGCTGGGGCACTTCAGTGATGACGCCGTCGTCCTTGACTTCCTCGCCGCGGAAGAGCACCCACGCCTGGGCGCGCTGGGTACGTCCTGCCCGGACCACTTCCTGCGCACCAAGGTCAAGCCGCTGATCCTGGACCTGCCCGCGGATGCCTCGGTCGAGGACTCGATCGCGCGGCTGCAGGAGCTGCACGCTGACTACCGCGAGGACTACCAGGCCTACTACGCCCGGCATGCGGACCAGGACAGCCCGGCGCTGCGCGGTGCGGACCCGGCCATCGTGCTGGTCCCGGGGGTGGGCATGTTCTCGTACGGCGGGAACAAGCAGACCGCCCGGGTTGCCGGTGAGTTCTACATCAACGCCATCAACGTGATGCGCGGTGCCGAGGCGATTTCCACCTACGCCCCGATCGAGGAATCAGAGAAGTTCCGGATCGAGTACTGGTCGCTGGAGGAAGCCAAGCTGGCACGCCTGCCCAAGCCCAAGTCCCACGCCACCCGCATCGCACTGGTCACGGGTGCGGCGTCGGGCATCGGCAAGGCCATCGCCACCCGCCTCGCCGCGGAAGGCGCCTGCGTGGTCATCGCTGACCTGAACCTGGAGAACGCCCAGGCCGTAGCCGAGGAGCTCGGCGGGCCGGATGTCGCCATCGGCGTCCAGGCAGACGTCACGGACGAGGCTCAGGTCTCCGCAGCGATCGACGCCGCGGTGCTGGCCTTCGGCGGCCTGGACCTGGTGGTCAACAACGCCGGCCTGTCCATCTCCAAGCCGCTGCTGGAAACCACCGAGAAGGACTGGGACCTGCAGCACAACGTCATGGCCAAGGGCTCGTTCCTGGTGGCCAAGGCCGCGGCGAAGGTCATGATCGCCCAGGACATGGGTGGGGACGTCATCTACATCTCCTCGAAGAACTCCGTGTTCGCCGGCCCGAACAACATCGCCTACTCCGCCACCAAGGCAGACCAGGCCCACCAGGTCCGGCTCCTCGCGGCCGAACTGGGCGAATACGGCATCCGCGTCAACGGCATCAACCCCGACGGCGTGGTCCGCGGCTCCGGCATCTTCGCCGGCGGCTGGGGCGCCAAGCGCGCCGCGGTCTACGGCGTGGACGAGCAGGAACTGGGCAAGTACTACGCCCAGCGGACCCTGCTCAGGCGTGAAGTCCTGCCCGAGCACGTGGCCAACGCCGCCGCCGTCCTGACCAGCGCCGAACTGTCCCACACCACCGGACTCCACATCCCCGTGGACGCCGGAGTGGCAGCAGCCTTCCTCCGATGAACACACCCGCATCCCCTGCGCAGGGAGGTGTCGACGGCGGTGGGACTTCTACCCGCGGCGTTTTCGCCGGCAGTGTCTTCGCCGCCGTGGACATCGGCGCCTCCTCCGGCCGGGTCATCCTGGGCCGGATCAAGGACGACACCGGTCATCCCGGGAGCGCGCGGAGCGTTGAGCTGGAAGTGGTGCACCGGTTCCCCAACGGTGTGGTGGAGATTGACGGCGGCCTCCGCTGGGATTTCGATGCCCTGTTGGCGGAAGTGCTCAAAGGCCTTTCGGCGGCCGCCACCGTGGCAGCCGTGCAGGACGAAACGATCACGAGCATCGGGATCGACACCTGGGCGGTGGACTACGGCCTGGTCAACAAGGCTGGGGAACTCATCGCCCAGCCGTACAGCTACCGCGATGACCGCAGCCGGGCCGCCGTCGCCCCCGTGCACCGGAAGCTGGACCCTGCGCGTCTCTACGGAACCACCGGGCTGCAGTTCCTGCAGTTCAACACCCTCTACCAACTGGCCGCCGAGCCGGACCTGCACGGGGTGCAGGCGCTGCTCATCCCGGACCTGATCGCCTACTTCCTCACAGGTCAGCGCCGCACGGAAGCAACCAACGCCTCTACCACTGGCCTGTTCGACGCCGTCGCCGGGGAGTGGGCCACCGAATTCCTGACCGCCCTGGGCCTGCCCCGGAAGCTGTTCCCGCCGCTGGTCCAGCCAGGCGAAACCGTCGGCACGCTGCTGCCCGGGATCGCCTCACAGATCGGCCTGCCAGCCGGCACCAAGGTAGTGGCCGTCGGCTCGCACGACACCGCGTCCGCCGTCGCCGCCGTGCCTGCCCAAGAGGAGAACTTCGCCTACATCTCCTCCGGCACCTGGTCGCTGGTGGGGCTGGAACTGAAGCACCCGGTCCTCACCGAGGCCAGCCGGGAAGCGAACTTCACCAACGAACGGGGCGTGGACGGCACCATCCGGTACCTTCGGAACATGGGCGGGCTCTGGCTGCTCAGCGAGTGCCAGCGGACCTGGGCCGCAGAGGGGTTCACCCCTGACCTCGCGGCGCTGCTCACTGCCGCTGCGGCTCTGCCCCCGGGCGGGCCGCAGATCAATCCGGACGACTCCTACTTCATCGCCCCGGACAACATGCCCGAACGCATCCGCGCAGCGGTCCGCCGCATCGGGGACATCCTCCCCGATGACCCCGCGGCCATCACCCGCTGCATCATGGACAGCCTCGCCACCGGCTACGCACGCACCATCCGCGACGCCGAGCGCCTCGCCGACCGCAACGTGGACGTGGTCCACGTGGTGGGCGGCGGCTCCCAGAACCGCCTGCTCTGCCAGCTCACCGCCGACGCCACGGGCAAGCCCGTGATCGCCGGACCCGTCGAAGCCACCGCCCTCGGCAACGTCCTGGTCCAGGCCCGGGCTGCCGGGCAGGTCACTGGCGGGCTGAGGGAATTGCGCAGTTTGGTGGGTGGTGCGCATGCGCTGCAGACGTTCAGCCCGGAGCTCTCGAGGCTTTAGGACCGGTCCGCGACTCTGACGCGAACGTACACTTGGGCCTTCCGGGCCGGGGCGTCAAGTGTACGTTCGTGCGCAAGGCGCGGCGCCGTTTGGGCGTTCGCGCAGGGCGGTGGGGCAGCGCCGGGAAATCGCTTGCCCAAACCCCTGTTTTCGTGTGATTTATTCCCCTAGGATCTAATCCCGTGCGTACAGAACATACCCTCGCCTACGATTCCCCGGCCGCGAACTGGCTCGAGGCCCTGCCACTGGGAAACGGGCGGCTCGGCGCGATGGTGTTCGGCGGCAGGGCGCTCCCGGAAGGGGCAGCCGGCGGGGCGCGGGAGCATCTGTTCCAGCTGAACGACGGGTCCGCCTGGTCCGGATCGCCGCACAGCCAGGACCTCCAACCACACTTCAGCCGCGAACGGGCCGACCGTATCCTTGCCGAAACCCGGCGACTGATCCTGGAGGGCGACTTCACCTCTGCCCACGAAACACTGAAAGAACTGCAGCACCGCCATGCGCAGTCCTACTTGCCGTTCGCGGACCTTTTCCTCACCATTGCCCTCTCCGGCGATCAGGGCAGCCCGGCTGCAGCGGACCATGCCGGCTACAGCCGATCCCTTGACCTGGCCCGCGCCGTCAATTCCGCCCGCTACGAAGTGGATGGCCGCACCGTCAGCGTGGAGGCCTTTGCGTCCCACGACCCGTCCGTCCTGGTGATTACGGTGGAAACAGAGGCACCGCAGGGCCTGGACCTGACCCTGCGCCTGGACTCACAGCTGCGCATCCTCCGGCGGACCGGGGCACCCACGGCGGGGCCGTCGTCGACAGGCCTTGAACTGAAGCTTCCCAGCGATGTCCCACCCTCGCACGACGGCGGCGCCGTGGAGTATTCCGACGACGACTCCCTGAGCCTCCAGGGCGCGGTTGTAGCGGCTTGGGAGCATAGCGGCACCGAAGCAGCAGCGGACGACGGCGGCCTGGCCGCCACGGGGGCACGCCGCGCCGTCCTGTATGTCACCACGGAGACCACCTTCCGCGGGCTGGGCCGGCAGCCCGAGGGTACAGCGGCAGAGGCGGCGCACGCTGCCCACAAAACCCTCGCCACTGCCATGGCTGCGGGGCCGGAGGCACTGCTTGCCCGCCACGAAATCAGCCACGCGGAGCTCTACGATGCCTGCAGCGTCACCATCAATGGACCCGCTTGGGCGGGCGTCAACACCGCCCAACGCCTGGCCGCAGCCAACACCCACCCTGAAGGACCCCTCGCCGCGGACCCCGGGCTGGCGGCGCTGCTCTTCAACTACGGGCGCTACCTGCTGATTTCCAGTTCGCGGACCGGGGCGGCGGGAGCACGCGGCGGAACGGCCTGGCGCGGGACGCCGGCCAACCTGCAGGGCATCTGGAACCACCAGCTGCAGGCCCCGTGGAGCTCCAATTTCACCACCAACATCAACCTGCAGATGAATTACTGGGGAGCCGAACCCACCGGTCTCGCTCCGTGCGCCGAGCCCCTGTTCGCACTCATCGAGGCGCTGCAGGAGACCGGCGCGGCCACCGCCAGGGAGTACTACGGCGCCCGCGGCTGGGCGGTGCACCACAATTCGGATATCTGGGGCTACAGCAAGCCCGTGGGCCATGGATCGCACTCGCCGGAATGGTCGTTCTGGCCGATGGCCGGGCTGTGGCTGGTCCGCCATCTGTGGGAGCACCTGCGTTTTGGCGCACCCGGCAGCACAAGGCTCGACGCCGCAAAAGCCGACGCCGCAAAAGCCGACGCGGCCCGAGAACGCTTCGCCCGGCACACTGCCTGGCCCGCCATCCGGGGCGCAGCCGAATTCGCGCTGGATCTGCTGCGGGAGCTCCCGGACGGTACCTTGGGCACCAGCCCCTCCACTTCGCCGGAAAACAGTTTCACGGCACCGCGCCCGGACGGTAGCAACGCCCGGGCGGCGGCCGCGGAATCGTCCACCATGGACCTGACGCTGATCCGTGACGTGTTCCTCATGCTGGGCTCCCTCGCCGAGGACCTGGGAGTTGAGGAAGACCCGGTACTGGCCGAGGCCAAAGCTGCGCTGTCGCGCCTTCCGGAGCCTGTACCCGGCCGTGGCGGCAGGCTCCGCGAATGGCTGGCCGACCCGGAAGAGTGGGAGCCGGAACACCGCCACGTCAGTCACCTGTACCTGGCCTACCCCGGAGACACGCCCCTGACGCCGGCCCTCGAAGCCGCTGTGGGTACCAGCCTGGACGGCCGCGGCGATGAATCTACCGGCTGGTCGCTTACCTGGAAAATCCTGCTCCGGGCCCGCCTCCACCAGCCGGACAAAGTCAGTGACCTCCTCAGGCTGTACTTCCGGGACATGGCAACGGACCGCGGCGGCCAAAGCGGCGGACTGTACCCCAACCTGTTCGGGGCGCACCCGCCATTCCAGATCGACGGCAACCTCGGCTTTGTGGGCGGCCTGGCAGAATGCCTCGTCCAGAGCCACCGCACCTCGAACGGTATGCCGGAAATCGAGCTGCTGCCGGCGCTGCCCCGGGAACTGCCCGACGGCGCCGCGCACCGCCTCCGCGCACGCCCGGGTGTGGAGGTGGACCTGGAGTGGCACGACGGCCAACTGACCGGCGCAGCATTGACCTCGCCGACGGCAAGAGACGTCCTGGTCCGCCATCGTGGGACTGCCCGCGAGCTTCATCTGGAGCCGCATCAGGCAACGATTCTGAACGTGGCGTCCTTTATCCCCGCGGGAGAGCCCGCATGACATACGATTCCCAAAAGTTCCAGCCAAACCAGATCTGACAGGACCTTCAGCATGCCCCTTTTCGACCTCCCCCTTGCCCAGCTCCGCGGCTACACCTCCGAGGTCACGCCGCCGTCCGATTTCCAGGAGTTCTGGGACGCCACCATCGATGAGGCCAGGACCTTCCCGCTCAACGCAGCTTTCGAGCCAGTAGAGAACTACCTGACGGTCATCGACACCTTCGATGTGACCTTCGCCGGATACGCTGGCGCTCCCATCAAAGGCTGGCTGCATCTCCCGGCGAACCGTCCGGCCGGAAGCCAGCTTCCCGTCGTCGTGCAGTACATCGGTTACTCGGGCGGCCGCGGCCTGGTCAACCAGGACACCAAGTGGGCGCAGGCCGGATATGCGCACTTCATCATGGACACCCGGGGCCAGGGCTACGGCGGAACGCTGGGGGAGACGGCGGATCCGCACCCCTCCGCGGGCGAGGTGGCGCACGCCGGCCTGATGACCAGGGGAGCGGGCAGCCGCGAGGACTACTATTACCGCCGCGTCTACGTTGACGCCTTCCGGGCCGTGGAAGCTGCCCAGTCCCATCCGGGGGTGGACTCCACGAGGGTGGTCCTGGCCGGCGTCAGCCAGGGCGGTGGCATTGCGGTGGCCGTCGCCGGGCTCGTGGCAGGACGGCTCGACGGCGTCATCGCCGCGTTGCCCGACGTCCCGTTCCTGCAGGACTTCCCGCGCGCCATCGACATCACGCCCCGTGGGCCCTACCCGGAGATCGCTGCTTTCCTGGGCAGGCACCGGGACCGGTACGAGCACATGCTCGCCGTGCTGAACTACTTCGACGGCGTCAACCTGGCCCGTTCAGCCACCGCCCCGGCACTCTACTCGGCCGCGCAGATGGATGACATCTGCCCGCCCTCGACAGTGTTTGCCAGCTTCAACGCCTACGGCTCGGGCACGGCGGAGTCCTCGGGCACCGGGGCGGCCAAGGACATCGAGGTTTACCGGTTCAACAACCACGAAGGCGGTCAGGAGTACCACTGGATTAAGCAGCTGCAGTTCCTGCGGAAGCTCGCGGGTTGAGCCGGTGTAAGCGGTAAATACTGAGCTTGTTCGCGGATCCTGGCCCTCACGGTTCGGATCCGCGAACAGGCTGAGGAGCCCTGTATTACGGCACGATTTTGCGGCGGCCACCGGGTGCGGTTATGGTCTTGGCTATGACTAACCGTTGGTATGCGTATTTTTCGTTGGCTCTGGAGGGGCCCGCGTCTAACTGACACGCATCCAACTTTCCTTCAGAGCCAGCAGGGCAGAGATTATTCTCTGCCCTTCGCCATTTCCCGGCGGGCTCTGATCTGGGTCCGCCTTCCTTTCCCGGAACAGGACCCACCATGAGCACCGCACCAGCCGCCACAGCCACAGAACCTTCAACACGCGCCGCCGCACAGGCAGGCACGCCGGCCGCAAAATCCACGTCCAATTTGCGCGTCAGCGAGTTCACGGCCCTGCCCACGCCCCAGGAGCTCATCGCCGAGCTGCCACTGGACGCCCGGGTGACTGACGTCGTCGAACGCGGACGCGATGAAGTCCGGGCCATCATGGACGCCGTGGACGACCGCCTCCTGGTCATCGTGGGCCCCTGCTCCATCCACGACCCCAAGGCCGGCCTCGAATACGCCCGCCGGCTGGTCAGCCAGGCCGAGAAGCACAAGGAAGACCTGCTGATCGTTATGCGGACCTACTTCGAGAAGCCCCGAACCACTGTGGGCTGGAAGGGCCTCATCAACGATCCGCGCCTGGATGGCAGCCATGACATGGTGACCGGGCTCCGGACGGCCCGCCAGTTCCTGCAGCAGGTCACCGCCCTTGGACTCCCCACGGCCACGGAGTTCCTGGAACCCATCAGTCCGCAGTACATGGCGGACCTGATCTCCTGGGGCGCGATCGGGGCACGCACCACGGAAAGCCAGATCCACCGGCAGCTGGCCTCAGGCCTTTCCATGCCGATCGGCTTCAAGAACGGGACCGACGGCGATCTGCAGGTTGCCATCGACGCCTGCGGAGCTGCCGCGGCGGCGCAGGCTTTCCTGGGCATCGACGGCGACGGCCGGGCAGCACTGGTGGCCACCGCCGGGAACCCGGACACCCACGTCATCCTCCGCGGCGGTCGCAAGGGGCCCAACTACTCGGCGGCCGACGTCGAAACCGCTTCCGACAAGCTGGCCGGCAAGGGGCTGAACCCACGACTGATCGTGGATGCCAGCCACGCCAACAGCGGCAAGAGCCACCACCGCCAGGCTGAAGTTGCACTGGAGATCGGTGCGCAGCTGGAGGATGGTGGACCCTCTGCCGACGCCATCGCCGGCGTTATGCTGGAGAGCTTCCTCGTGGGCGGTGCGCAGAACCTTGACGTCACCGAACACGCCGCCGGACGCTCGGAACTGGTGTACGGCCAGAGCGTCACGGACGCCTGCATGGAATGGGACGTCTCCGTGTCGGTGCTGGACCAGCTCGCCTCGTCGGCACGCAAGCGCCGCACGGGGAAATGATTACCCCCAGTGACTTTCACAATAGCCCCATGAACCTCTAGAGTATCTAGCACATGGTTGGTGGATGGCTCAGCATCGGCACACCGCAATGGCATAAACCTGGGGTCACTGTTGTCCATCCGTCAGCAAAGGAATAAGGGAAATGTCCGCAGAACAGAACTTCTCAAACGCGAAGTTCCTGACCGTGGCCGAAGTGGCCGAGGTCATGCGCGTCTCCAAAATGACCGTGTACCGGCTGGTCCACTCAGGTGAAATGCCCGCAGTGCGCTTCGGCCGTTCCTACCGGGTCCCGGAAAGCGCCGTTGAACAGTATCTTAAAGGCGCCGTTGTGGACGGCCACTCCGAGACCGCCTGAGCCGCCCTGTCAGTGGGTGCCCCGGATAAGCGGTACCCTGTTAAGGAACGTTTTACGTCATTGTAAGAATCTGTCGGTTGTTTCAGTCTGTAGCTCTGTCCACGGACCTTTCCATCAGACAGGTACTGCATCTAGTTTGTGAGGAACTTTCGTGGGTTCAGTTATTAAGAAGCGTCGCAAGCGTATGGCCAAGAAGAAGCACCGCAAGTTGCTTCGCAAGACGCGCCACCAGCGCCGCAATAAGAAGTAGAGATACTTCGAACTGCGTGAAATGCCCGTTGCCTTCCCGGCAGCGGGCATTTTGTTTTGCCCCCACCCAACTAGGTGTATTACCCACGGAGGTTGGTGACGCGGCTGGCGGGTGGCTGACCCTTGAGTGCGGTGTGGCCTCGGTGGACTCTTCTATGTCTGTCAAGCCGCAT
>NZ_JBLWIJ010000046.1:0-37474 GCF_051365025.1 Arthrobacter sp. R4 | reverse complement strand
AGCTGACGCCCTCGCAACGGCGCCACTGGCCGAGCTGATGCCGCGCTTCCTGCCCGGAAGCGAAGCCCTGGCCGCCGGCCTGACCGGCACCAGCCCCGCCTTCTCCATCACCAAAGCCCGCGACCTGCTCGGCTGGGAACCCCAACGCAGCTGGCGCACCGAACTGAAAACCACCACCAACCTCAACGACATGTCCTCTGCCACGCTGGTTGTTCGAAACACCGGTGGTGGTGATTCCGTAGAAAAGTACGTCGCACAGGCGCTCGGGTGGCTTACCCGCCCGGGCGCTTCAGCGTGGGCGGCCGTTGACGTCTTGTACGACATGTTCAAAACCGATCCTCACTCTAATTGCCACAGTCGCCATCCTCCGTGGGGACCACAGGGCGCGCACCGAGGTTCCGCGGTCGGTTAAACGTAGCGGAGGAAGAGCCTGGAGACGTTTTCTCCAGGCTCTTCCTCCGCTTTCCGGGCCTGTTGTTGGTCCCGGCGTTTGGGGTTATCCGGTCCTAGCCTTGTCTACTTTGGTCCCGTGACTTCCATGCGGTCCCATCCACGGAGGTCGCCGCCTGCATTGAAGAGGACAAACCGGTTATCTGCGGGCCGTGTGCCTTCCGGCGTTGTCACCTGGACGGTGCCATCTTCCAGTGCTTTGTGCCAGCCCAGGCCGTTCTGGTTGAGATAGACGTAGGTCCATTGGCCCGGGTTAAGATTCTTCAAGATGACCTGGGATGAGCCGCGGGGGAATTTCTTGCTGCCCAGTCCGAAGTCGACCTCGTTCTGCTCGGTGAGAGTTTCCTTCAGCGCGGGTTCTGGTGTGAACGTCGGTTTCGGGTAGTAGGTCTCAGCGGTCCATCGGTCCCCGTCGACGTATTTGATGTTCGCTACCGGCGGTGCTGCCATGTCCGTGCCGAGGAAGAAGCTCGGCCACGGGGGCTGGTTGTAGGCCGTGTTTTGCCACGCCACTCCTGTGCGGTACTGGGAGTCGTGCATGAGCGTCGGCAGCCGTGTTTCAGTGACGTCGACGGTTGTGTACAGCCGCATCGCACTGTAGTCCTGGGTAGGCCACAGCAGTTCTTCGCGCCAGTCACCGAGCAGGTCCGCCTGGATCATGGGAGCAGCCTTGGTGCCGTCGACCGACCACAGCTCGTCGTCCCGCAGGATGATGTCGGTGGTCTTGGTCTCCGGATTCCACTTGCGGATCACAGGAATGCCCCGCTGCGTTGTTGTGTTGAACTCGGTCACATCCGGGATCTCGCGGAGGAGGTCACCGTCCCACCATGAGGTAAAGAGGGCGGGCGGGATCGCTTCGGAGATCAGCTCGCCGGCCGCGGATTTCATGGTTCCCGTGGGCGAGTTGTAGACGTCGCCGCCGATGGCCCAGGTTTCATTGCCCGGGTAGTTCGGGTCGATGTCGCCTGCCGAACCACGTCCGGTGTCTTCGGTGGCCGGCGTCGAGTAAAGCACCTCACCGGTTTCAGCGTCCCTCAACGCCGAACCGATGCCGCCATTGTGGGGGATATCCTCGAAGGCGCTGAAGACCTCCAGACCCGGCCGCGACGGATCATGGTCGGCTACGTGGAGTGCGTCACCGTGGTAGAGGTGTGTGTTGTACAGGGGAGTCCCGTCGTCGTCGATGGTCATTGCCCCGAAGACGATTTCGTCCTGGCCGTCGCGGTCGACGTCGGCGGGGGCGAGGTTGTGATTGCCCTGGCCCTCGTACTCCTTACCCCAGTCGTTGCTGTCGAAGACCCAGCGCGACTGCAGTTTCCCGTCCACCAGGTCCCATGCGCCGATGACGGTGCGGGTGTAGTACCCGCGGCTCATGATGAGGCTCGGGTGTACGCCGTCCAGGTACGCCGTGGCGCCGAGGAAGCGGTCCACGCGGTTGCCGTAGGCGTCGCCCCAATCAGCCACGTTGCCGCGCTGCGGAATGAACTCGACGGTGTCGATTTCGGCGCCAGTGAGACCGTTGAAGATCGAGAGCCATTCGGGTCCGGAGAGGACCCGGCCGGTGGAGTCGCGGTGGTCGGCGTTCGGGTCACCGAGCACCTGCCCGGTTCCGTCCACGACGCCGTCCGAGGTCTTGAAGGCGATCTCGGCGCGGCCGTCGCTGTCGTAGTCGAAGACCTGGAACTGGGTGTAGTGCGCACCTGCCCGGATGTTGCGGCCCAGGTCGATGCGCCAGAGCTGCGTGCCGTCGAGTTTGTAGGCGTCGAGGTACTGGTTCTGCGTGAAGCCGGCAATCGAGTTGTCCGGGAAGTTGGCAGGGTTCCAGGAGAAAATGATCTCATAGGTGCCATCGCCGTCGAGGTCGCCGACGCTCGCGTCGGCAGCGCGGTACCCCTCGCCCGGTGACTTGATCGGGATGTCGAGGTATTGCTCAGCCCGTGGCTGGAATTCCTCGGTGACAGCGACCTCCCGGTCGCCGTCGATTGCGGTAACCACGTAATGCGAATTGGCGTCGCCGTCAGGGTCAACGAAGTTGGTCGCGCCGACAATGGGTTCCGGCGTGACGCGCACATCATCGCGGTAGACGTTGAACGCGAGCTGCCGATCGTCTCCGCCCAGGAGGCGCCAGCCGAGGTAGATGCCGCCGTCGACAACAACGCCGACGGGCGCCCGGTCAAGATACTCCATGTCGCGGACGAGCGTGGTGGTTACTGCAGTGCTCAGCGTTTCCGACGGCGACGAGTAGCCACCGCTGTTCACGGCAACGATGCGGTAAAGGAAGGGCCGGGTGGTGAGGACGTCCGAGTCGGTCCAGGTCGGCTCGGTGGTGGTTGCTACGAGCGAGAAGGGGATGTCTTCCCTGGTGGTCCGGTAGACGCGCCATCGCTGCACCGCGGAGTCATCCGTCCATGCGAGGGTAAGCTCGCGTTCCGCGATCGATGGAACGGAGAGGCCGCTAGGCGCTGCCGGCACCGGAACGCTGGCATCGATCACGCTGACGGCAAGGGCCTCGCTGCGCTCGGACTGGCGGTCGCCCGAAATTGCACGGACCGCATAGCTGTACGGCTCACCGACTTCCACGTTCTCATCGAGGTAAAGCGGCTCGGTTGTTGTGCCCACTGATTCGAGTTCGGTCGACTCGGTCGAACGGTAGATCTCGTAACTGGTCGCGCCTGCCACCGCCCCCCAGGTCAGGGAGACGCTCGGATTGTCTGAGGTATCGACGTCGGCAGTCAGGGAGGCGGGCACCGCGACAGGTGCCTGGACGAGAAGGCCGTTGATCCGTCCGTCGCGCGCTCCTAATACGTTCAACCGGCCATCGGAGACCTGCACGGTCGTTACGTGCTTGTCCAGGGCCCCGGTGGCGGTCTTGCTCGTATACTTTACGCCCTCGACGGTGAAATCGGTCGTATTGCCCGCGATGAGGTCACCACTCCACGTGGTGACCTCATAGGTTCCGTTGGGGAGGTCGACCGCGAACTCCCAGGCGCCGTTGACGAAGTCCCGCTCCATCGAAGAGCCCGTGCTGGTGCGGTCGCGGAAGCTCGTTCCCCCTGCGAGGAATCCGTATCCGAGCGAGGACGAGTAGGTGCTGCCCGCCGCTACCTGGGTCCAGCCTGCCTCGACAGGCGAGGAGGGCCCACCGAAATCAAATCTTAGGTCGGGTTCGGCCGCATGCGTCGTAGCCGGGACCGAAATGAACGCGGCTCCCAGCGCGACAGCAGTGAGGACTACGCCGCCCGACCTGCCTATTCTGGTATTTCGTTTCACAGTCATGTGATCTCCATTTATTGGGGGACCGCTCCGAACGCCGGCAAGGAGGTGCGGCGTCCGGAGCGGTCGTCTGATGGGCTACTGCCCGGTATTTAGCGCTGGCTGAAGTGGTGGGTCCAGCTAGCGTCCGCGTCGTCGGCCACTGCGAAGTACGACTTCGGCACAGCCGCCACCGTCACCGTTGCGGAGGGCGCCTTATGCCCACCGGCTGCCACCTTCATGCCGTCGACGTAGTAATCGACGTTGTCGCTCGGCGGCACAACGATCAAATCGCTCTCGTCGATGAACTTGGGCTCCTCCGGTGTCACCGGGGTGGTGAGGATGGGCACGGTTGACCAGTCGGTGTCGCTCGCCAAGTAGAAGCCCACTTGCGTGGGGTAGTTGTAGACGGTGTTCTGGCGGGCAATCTCGGCGCGGTACTGCTTGTCGTGCATCAGAGTAGTGAGCTTGTGCGTTGTTTGCTCAGTGCTCGTGTAGATGCGCATCTTCGTCGAGTCCTTGGTGTGGATGAGGAGCTCTTCGCGCCAGTCGCCGAGGATGTCGGCGACCAGCGGCGGGTTGCCTGAGGTGTCGTCTTCGGTCAGCAAGGTGCCACGTTCCCAGTCGACGATGCGCTTTGCACCGTCCCTGTCTCCTGAGATCGTTTGGGTGGTGGGCTCAGCGGCGAAGTGAATGGTGGCGTCCACCAGGTCCGGCTTCTTGGTGGACAGGATTTCGCCCTTTGCGCTGAGGAGGCCGCTCGCGGTAGTTCCTGCCGGCATTGACGCCCAGACCTCGAGGCCAGGGACGTCAGTGCGCACGTCGCCGACCAGTCCATTGCCCGTGTCTTTACCGGAATAGGCTCCGAACAGCACCTGGCCCGTGGCGGCGTCACGCATCGCCGTGCCGTAGGGGGCGTTGCGGGCGCTTTCGTGCACGGTGAAGATCTCCAGCCCGGGGCGGCTCGGATCGATGTCCGTGACGTACATGCCGTCGCCGTGGCCGAGTTTCGCAACCGTTCCCGGTGCGGCGCTACCTTCGGGCAGTGTGGCGTAGGAGCTGTAGAGAACACTCCCGTCGTCATCGAGGGTGGCGGAGCCGTAGACGATCTCGTGCTTCCCGTCGCCGTCGACGTCAGCAGCGCTGAGCGAGTGGAAGCCCTGGGAAGACATCGATCCCCACTTCGGATCGGTTCCCTCCCGGCCGTGGGGGGTGTCATTAAAGGGATTGCTCATGGGGACGTGGCCGCTGTCGACGAACCAGCGCTCTTTCAGTGATTTGCCGTCCCAGTCGTAGGTCACCATGGTCATCCGGGTGTAGTAACCGCGGGCGAAGACAGCCGAGGGCCGCTTGCCGTCCAGGTAGGCCACACCGGCGATGAAGCGGTCGACGCGGTTGCCCGGTTCGATGACGCCATACGCGTAGTCGCCCCACAGCAGGCCGTCATCTCCTCGTCCTGGTTTGTACGGGATGGTCTGCAGTTCCTTGCCTGAGGCGCTGTCGAATACGGTCAGGTATTCGGGGCCGTCGAGGATGAAGCCCTCGAACTGGCGCAGCAGGTTTCGTGGGCTGCGGGAAGGCGCGTACACGTCGATGAAGTAGTTGGTCAGGTCAACGGCGCTTTGTTCGGAGAGTGGGTACTCGTGCGTCACTGGAATGCCGAGCGCCTCCTCAACGGTGGACGGCCAGTTTCCGGCCTTCACTTCTGGGTGTTCGCTCCAGCCCTGGAGCATTGACACCAAGTGAGCCTGGTAGCCCTCAGCACTGAGCCGATAGTCGTCAGTGTGTGCGTATCCCGCGTCGAGGTCCGACTTGGGCATCGTCACGTAGCCCTCGTTCGCGACTGTGCCGTCGGCGTTGTACCCGGTGGACTTTGTTCCGGGAGCGGTCTTGAGCATGGTTTCGGAGCGGCCGTCGCCGTCGAAGTCGTAGACCATGAACTGTGTGTAGTGCTGGCCGGCCCGGATGTTTGGGCCGAGGTCGAGGCGGTTGAGCAGGGTGCCGTCGAGCTCGTACGTGTCGACGTAGACGGTGCCGGTATAGCCCTTCTGTGAAACATCCTTCTGATTGGAGGGGTTCCACAGCACCACTAGTTCGTATGCGCCGTCACCGTCGACGTCCGCGGCCGAGGCGTCAAAGGCGTGGTAGGTGAAGGCCTCGCCCGCAGGGGTGACCCCGTTGGCGGGCTTCTGCAGCGGTACGTCGTGGTATCCGTTCTGCCACGCGGTGACAGGTGCGCTTGGCTCCAGCTCGACGCCGCTCACGACCGCGGCGACCGTGTAACTCGAGGTCGGCGTGCCGTCCGGATCGGCAAAGTTGGTGCTGTCCGTCACGGTCGCGATTGCCTGTCCGTCGCGGTAAACGGTGAAGTCCGGTCCAGCCAGGCCGGTTTCCGTGGGGCCCGTCGCCTCCGAGCCGAGCAGCCGCCAACTGAGGAACACCCCTTCGTCGGTGCTCACGGCAACCAGGCCGCGATCAAGCTGTTCGAGTTGGAAAGGCGCGGCGTCGTCGGGGCCGCGGGCGTCGGATGCGGGTCCGATGGAAGGGGCGGAGTTCGCGGGGGAGGCGGGTAGCGCCACGCCGGCGAGCATCACCCCCGCTGTAAGCAACGCAGGGATCAGTTGTCTTGCACGATTCATCGTCGAATCCATCTCTGGCTTCTGCCATGGGGGATAGGTTTTCCGTGCGGGCGCCTCTGCGCCCCGTGACTAGGCTCACGTATGTCCGTGACCGGTCACGTAATGCTAAGTAGCCCGGACGCCAATGTCAACGGTGCGGCTCGCGTGAAGCTTTCCTGTGGGCCGGCAGTTTCAAGAAATACCTACAATGCTGGCGACCGACGCCGCGCGGTGGTGATGTATCAACCTCACGCTGGTGAGGCTTGTGCTGAACGAAATGTTCGCCAGACTATAGTTTGCTCATGGGCAATTCCTGTGGGCGCGGGCAGCAATGAGCGACACCCCGGTCCTTTCGGCAGAACCAGACGGCGGACGTCCCAAGAGCGGGTCTGCGGGGACGGGTGCGCAGCCGGGTCGTGTGACCATCCGGGACGTCGCCCGCGCTGCCGGTGTCTCACGCCAGACGGTGACCCGCGCGATAAATGACATGCCAGAAATCAGTGTGGAGACCCGGCAACGTGTTATGCGGACGGTTGAGGAACTCGGGTACCGGCCAAACCGGTTCGCGATCGACCTCTCACGACAAAGGACTCACGCCGTCGGATTGATTGTAGGGACGTTCCGCAACCCCTACTACGCGCAACTCGCGGATGCCTTTGTCGGCGAGCTGCGAAGCCGGGACTGGCAGGTGGTCGTCGGGACGGCCGATCAAGGCGAAGCCGAAGCGGTTCGTTCCATGGCGTCGCAAGCCGATGCCATTATTGGCTACTTCCTGGACCCCCCGGCGATGTTCGCGCCGGCAGCCCGGGGCGTGCCTATCGTTCAATTGGAGGAACGCGCGTCGACGCCCGGAGTGCATTCGGTTGAAATCGACTTTAGGGCCGGGATTCGGGGCCTGGTAGCGGCACTCCGTGCCAAAGGCGCGCGCCGCTTTGCCATGATCGACTCCTCGAGGCCAACTTCGCATGGAGTCGTCGTCGGGTCTCCACGTCGCCATTTCTTCGAGGAGGCGGTCGGATCACCTTGCCCCGTCGTGGCGGAACCAGAAACGATCGCTGGAGGTGTGGATGGTCTTAGGAGGCTGCTTGCGCAGGATCCCCAGATTGACACTGTGCTCGCGTTTAACGATCTGATGGCGATGGGAGCCGTACAGGGTGCTCACATGCTGGGAGTTGACGTGCCGGGGACGGTCCGGATAGTCGGGATTGACGGACTCTCCCTTGGTGAAGCGATCAGTCCAACGCTTACAACGCTGTCACTGGAGACCCACGCCGTCGCGGCTGAGGCAGCCTCCATCCTCGCGGACCTCTTTGCCAGCGAGCCGATGCCTTCCGCCTCCATCACTCGCACCGTCAGCCCGGTAGTGGTTTGGCGGGAATCCGCCTAACCACGCATCTTTGGGGGCCGCCATTGACATCGTCTCACTGGGCCGCCTACGATTACGTGACCGGTCACGGACCGACATCATCCAGACCATGGATCGCTTGGTCGATTGTCCGGGCGGCTCGAACCCGGTTTGGATTGCAGGAATTCTCGCTGCAAACGGGTAACTAAATTCACTAAGTAACGGCAGTCGAGCGTCTGAAGGACACGACTTGAGCAAGGAGGCTCTCATGATCAACAGAAGGCATTTCCTCACCACCGTGGCCGTCGGCACGGCATCCGCCGCAGCGTTGGCGGCCTGCGGGACAGGTTCCAGCACCACGGCCGGGGAGACCGGCTCGGCGGAGAACCCGGTCACCCTCAACTACAGCTGGTGGGGCAACGACGACCGTGCCGAGCGCACCCGCAAGGCCATTGCCCTGTTCGAGGAAAAGAACAAGGACATCAAGGTCAACGGCAACTTCACGGACTTTGGTGGATACTGGCAGAAGCGTGCCACCGAGGCCGCCGGCGGGGGACTGCCGGACGTGATGCAGTTTGACCTCTCGTACCTGCGGGACTACGGCCAGCGGAACCAGCTCCTGGACCTGGGCACGGTCAAGATCAACACGGACGCCTTCGATAAGACCCTCCTGCCCTCGGGCCAGGTCCGTGGCAAGACCTACGGCATCCCCACCAGCACCAACGTTTTTGCCGTGTACTACGACCCGGCCAAGCTCTCTTCGCTGGGCATCAAGGAGCCGGACGGCACCTGGACCTACAAGGAATACAACGCCTTCCTGGCCGAGGTTGGAGCCAAGGGCGGCGGGGCGCTCTTCGGCGGCACGGACTACACCGGCGTGTGGTGGATGTTCAACATCTGGTTGCGCCAGAACAAGATCGAAGCCTTCACCGAGGACGGAAAGCTCGGCTTCACCAAGGATGACCTGAAGAAGTGGTGGAAGCTCACCGCCGACCTGCGCGGGACCCCCGCCATCGTGTCGGAAGAACGCACCAACCAGCTGCTGCCCAAGTCCCCATTCGGCTCGAATGTCACCGCCACCGAGGTCACCTGGGATAACTTCATGGCCGCCTACCTTGCCGACAGCGGTGCCAAGGAACTCAAGCTCGTGCCGGTTCCCTCCGATGATCCGGATAACCTGGGCCTGTTTCCCAAGCCCTCCATGCTGATGTCCGCCAGCGCCAAGACCAAGTACAAGGAAGCTGCTGCCCGGTTCATCGACTTCATGGTCAACGATCCCGAGGTTGGCCAGATCTTCAAGACCTCCCGCGGCGTCCCGGCCTCCAAGACCCAGCGCGACGGCACTACCTTTGAGGGCACCGACAAGTTCGTGGTGGATTACGAGAAGTCCATTGAGAAGTACCTCAAGGACGCCCCCGAGCCGCCCATCGTCGGCTTCGGCACGCTGGAAGCTTCCTTCAAGCGCATCAGCTCCGAGCTGAACTACGGCAAGGTCACCGTGGACGGCGCAGCGGACGCGTGGTTCAAGGAAGCCGAAGACCTCATCAAGCAGAACGCCTGAGCAGTTCTATTATCTGCCCTGGCGTTCCCAACTGACGGATTGAACTCGTGACTCAAAGCCCAACCCTGAGCAGGCGTTCGACGCAGTCCGCTCCCTCGCAGCCGCGCAAGTCGCGGCAGCGGGGGGCGGACGCCCGCGCCGGCTACACCTTCCTGCTGCCCTGGCTGCTGGGATTCATCGTCCTGACCATAGGTCCGATGGTTTCCTCGCTGTACCTGTCCTTCACCAACTACAACCTCTTCGATCCGCCCAAGTGGATCGGCCTGGACAACTACACCACCATGTTCCAGGACGAGCGGTTCCTGCAGTCGGTGGGCGTGACCGTCGGCTACGTGGTCTTCGGTACTCCGCTCAAGCTCGCCGCCGCGCTGGCCGTGGCGATGCTGTTGAACAGTGCGCGCAAGGGCCAGGGCTTCTACCGGTCCGCGTTCTACGCCCCGTCCCTGATCGGCGCGTCCGTTTCCATCGCCATCGTCTGGAAGGCGATGTTCGGCGATTCCGGTCCGGTGGACCAGGGCCTGTCCTTCTTCGGGATCAACCTCGGCGGCTGGGTGGGCAACCCGTCCATGACCATGCCGATGTTCATCCTGCTGACCGTCTGGCAGTTCGGTGCCCCGATGGTGATCTTCCTCGCCGGCCTCAAGCAGATCCCGGCTGACCTGTACGAAGCAGCGTCCATGGACGGTGCCGGCCCGGTACGGAAGTTCTTCAACATCACCTGGCCCATGCTCTCCCCGGTGGTCTTCTTCAACCTGCTGATGGAAACCATCCACGCGTTCCAGATCTTCAGCTCGGCCTACATCATTTCCAACGGTGAAGGCGGCCCCGCCGGCTCCACCCTCTTCTACACCCTCTACCTGTACCTGCGCGGCTTCAGCGACTTCCGGATGGGTTATGCCTCGGCGATGGCCTGGCTGCTCCTGATTGTCGTCGGCATCATCACCCTGATCATCTTCCGCACCTCCAAGTCCTGGGTCCACTACAGCGGAGACGCAAAATGACAACCATGGCAACCCCCACCCAGTCCACACCGGACGCGCAGGCGCCGCACTACAACCCCAAGGCCGAATCGGTCGGGACCAAACGGGCCAAGAGCGCAGCCTTCCACATCGTCGCCATCGCCCTCACGGCAATAGTCCTCTACCCGGGCCTGTGGATGATCGCCTCGTCCTTCAAGCCGAACTCCGAAATCGGCGGAACGAACACCTCGCTGTGGTCCAACAACTTCAGCTTCGACAACTTCATCACGGCCATGGATGGAATCGGCGGGGTGACCACCCTGCAGTTCTTCACCAACTCCCTGATCCTGGCCATCGGCGCCGTCGTCGGCACCATCCTCTCCGCGTCCGTCTCTGCGTACGCGTTCGCGAGGATCAAGTTCCCCGGCCGCAGCATCTTCTTCGGCATGATGATCGCCACCCTCCTGCTGCCCTTCCACGTGGTGATCATCCCGCAGTACATCATCTTCAACCAGCTCGGCCTCGTGGACACCTACATCCCGCTGCTGATCGGCAAATTCCTCGCCGCTGACGCGTTCTTCGTCTTCCTCATGGTCCAGTTCATGCGCAACCTCCCGGCCGAACTCGACGAAGCCGCACGCATCGACGGTGCAGGCCACGTCCGGATCTTCACCTCCATCATGCTCCCGCTGATGAAACCGGCCCTGATCTCCACCTCGATCTTCTCCTTCATCTGGAGCTGGAACGACTTCCTCGGCCCCCTGCTCTACCTGAACACCCCGGAAAAATACCCGCTGCCCCTGGCCCTGCGCCTGTTCGTGGACCAGACCCAGTCCTCGGACTACGGAGCCATGATCGCCATGTCCGTCCTGGCCCTGCTCCCCATACTGATCTTCTTCCTGGTGTTCCAGCGCTACATCGTCGAAGGCGTCTCCACCCAAGGCCTCAAAGGCTGACCTCTTCAACAGAGTTCTTCCATAATGCCCTACATGAATGAAACGATTCAGTTCTTATGTTTGGTTGGCATTCCCTGACATGCAACGACGCAAAGGAGACCTTCCATGCCCCATTCCATCGCCCGCCGTACCCTTCTAGGACTGATGGGGGCGGCAGCCGTCCTGCCTGTCTACGCTTCTGCCCGCGCCTCGGCCGCGAATGGCCCCGACGTTACGATCATCGACAACGGGCTGACCGTAACCCTTAGTAACGGAATCGTCCAGTTCGATGTCGTCAAGGCGAGTGCGGACATCAAGAACCTTTACCTCGTCGGCAGTACGCAAGGCAACTCGGGCCTAAATCTCCTGGGCGGCTCCCATGGCCACGGGTACACGACCTTTGACTATTCCGGGGCGGCCAGGTCGACCGGAATGAAAGGAGGAGCCTTCAGTGTTGTCAGCCAGATCCCGGACCGTATCGAGGTCTCCATCCTCTCGAACGACCCCACGAAAAACACGTTCTACGTGGACATCCGAATCGCACTCGAACGAGGATCGTCAGGGCTTTACCAGTACTGGATCACCAAGTACACGGAAAACATGCCGGACGGCCTCAGGTTCGGGCAGTTGCGATATGCCTTTGCGGCCGATGATCCCGCCTTCAAATGGTTCGTCGTTGACGACGAACGTGGGATTCAGCAGCGTCCGAGCATCGAAGACACCAAGAACTGGACAGTCCTCCAGGATTCGACTGAGGTCTTGCCGGACGGTTCGATCTATTCCAAGTACCAGAACTCCACGAGCCTTGAGGGAGACAACCACGTCTTCATGATCTCCAATGGCAAGCTGGGGCTCTCCCTCGTTCAAGCGAGCAAGGAAGCGTTTGGTGCCCCGACGCGCCCGGAGCTCACGTGCCACGACTACTACGAGGGCATGATCCTGCTCTGGCACCCGCTCACGGGCCACTACGGCGAGCCCGACACCCAGCCAGCTCGAGGCTGGGAAAAAGTATACGGACCCTTCTACCTCCATGTGGGCGAGGCTGCCGTGGGCGACGAGCGCGCGAATGCCGCTGTCCTTTGGGATGACGCGAAGCGTGCAGCGGACCGCGAACAGGCCGCGTGGCCGTACCAGTGGGTCACCGAGCCGATCTATGCGGCCAAGGAGCGTTCGACCGTCACTGGCAAGCTCAATGTGGCTTCCCTGGGGGCTGTCGACAATGGCTGGGCCATCCTGTACCAGCCAGGACCTGACCGCGATTTCCGGGGTGTAACCCTGGACGGGACGGATTGGCAGTACCTGAGCCTCGACTACACGTACGCGGCCAAAATCGGCCCGGGCGGCAGGTTCAGCATCCCGGCTGTTCGGCCCGGCAACTACACACTGGCCGCTTTCACCAAGGGCGCGATGGGGGAGTACCGGAAGGAGAACATCACCGTCCCGGCCGGCACGAGCATCGACACCGGCATACACATGTGGCGTCCCGAAAGTTATGGCCCCACGTTGTGGCAGATCGGGACACCGGATCGATCTTCGGAGGAGTTCTTCATCCACGGGGGGCCCACCGGCTTTAGGGAAAACCTGACGTGGCTGGAGTACCCCTATGACTTCCCCAACGGCGTCGATTTCAAAGTTGGTGTCGACGATCCAGCGAAGAAGTGGAACTACTTCCACCCTGGGCTGAGGACACCGGGGACGGCAAAGCAGCTCGAATGGCGTGGTACCACCCCGGATACTTCGCTAGAAACCTGGAAGATCCGTTTCGACGCCCACCGGTATCAGCGCGGTACCGGCTATCTTGACATCGCGTTGGCTGCCCAGGTGTATGCGACTCTGGCTGTCACGCTCAACGGAACCCCTATTGCCACCTTCGACCCATTGCCCGGCGTCCCCGGAGACAATTCCTCTTACCGGCTTACTGCGCGTTCAATGTACCGGAGGCTCCAAACCATCAAGTTCCCGGCGACGCTAATCCAGGACGGGGAGAACGTGATCACACTCGCCAACGTCCGGCCGCCGGAGGTCCCCATCGCCGATAACTGGATGGCGCCAATGGGCGGCATCATGTACGACAGCATCCGCCTGCAGGTTAACGAAGGCTCCTAAGGGCTTCGTCCTGGGCCTTCCCCGTGTATAGGGAAACACGGGGAAGGCCCCAAATCATCAAAGACCAGGAAGCATTGTGACCAAACCCCCGCAAACACCCGGAGTCTCATCACCCCGTCTTTACGTCGGCGCCAACTACCACCCGCATGATTCGGGGCCCGAACAGTGGGAACGCGATGTCAGCATGATGTCGGCGGCCGGTCTGACCGTTGTTAGGCTTGGGCACCTCGCGTGGGACAGTTACGAACCCAAGGACGGGCACTTTGAGTTCGAATGGTTTGATCGCGTCATGGATCTCATGCATGAGGCAGGAATCGGCGTAATCCTCGACGTCGCACTCCGGCCGGCGCCTCTTTGGCTCCACCGGAAACACCCCACTATGGACGTTACGGACTCAAGCGGGAACCGGCTGTATCCCAATACGCGGTACATGGTCGATGTCGGCGACCCGGCTTATCGGGAGCACGCTTTGCGGTTCACTGACAAGCTGACGCTGCGATACGCCGATCACCCGGCCCTACTGGCATTCGGCATTGACAACGAACCGGGTGATGGGCCCTATTCGTACAGCGAGTCGGTTCGGTGGCGCTTCATCGGCTGGCTTCGAAAGAAATACGGAACTGCTGAAAGCCTGAATTACGCCTGGGCGGGCCAGCGATGGTCACGTCGCATCGGTGACTTCGATGAGGTCGGACTCCCGAGGTCGGGGTCGATTGAGGGCGCCCCGGAACGGGTCCTGGACTTCCGCCGCTTCGTCTCAGACGAGATCAACGAGTTTCTGTTGTCCGTTATGCAACTGGTCGAGCAGAACGCGCCCGGAGCGCTCTTGACCACGAACGCCTGGTACTACAAAGAAGACGGACGCTACTTCGACTACGCAGAGATCGCCTACACCGGCAGGATGAGCCGGGGCGGGATGGGGTTCTACCCTGGGTATTCGCTCGTGAACAACGCGGGGCTTTGCGAGGCCCTGCTTGGGCTTGCCCGCATTCAGTTCGAGAGTCATAGCCCGTTCTGGTGCACAGAGTTCACAACCATGACCGCTGTTCCAGGGTCCGTGCGGAAAAACGCCTACGCCTCGCTTCTCTCCGGAAACCAGATGGTCTGCGGTTGGACTTGGCAGTCGATGCATGGTGGAGAGGAACAATACCTGCAGGGGATGATTGATTGGGACGGCGAGCCCAACCGAAAATACGACGAGTATCGGCAGATCGCTGAAGAGTTCGCCAAGATCCAAAACTTCGGGTTTCCCTACCTTCCCCAAGCCGAGATTGCGCTGGCATTCTCATTCGACAGCCAGCTCGCCAGTGCCCCGTTCCCGGAAAAGCACGACCAACAACTCCAGACGTGTTTCAATGCTGTCCTCGAACGCAACCTGGACCAGCGGATCGTGGACCTGCGCCGCAGCACCCTGGACTACAAGATCCTCGTCATTCCCGGCGCCGCACTCATCGACGAGGTGTCCGCGGCCAACATCCGCCGCTTCGTTGCAGAAGGCGGAACCGCCATCATGACGTCCTACTCTGCCGTTGCAAGCGCCACCGGACAAGTCTTCAGCACCACGAGGCCGGGACTCCTTCACGATGTCTTCGGAGTACGGCTCGGGTCCTACCAGGAACCGGAATTACTCAACGAGCTGAGCACCAAACGAATGGCAGGCCAGCACCTGGACATCGATATTGGCGAAGCACGAATCATAGCAGAAGCGCCGCGCTTCGATGAGATCCACCTGCGGGGAGCCAACGTGCTGGCCTCAATCGCTGGCCTCGACCGTGACTATCCGGTGGCTACCGTAAATAGGTTCGGGAAGGGCCGCGCGGTTTGCCTTGGCCTGCCGGCACGACGGCCCTTGTTCGACGCCATCCTGGACTCGGAGATAAAACACACAAACATCCGGCCAGCTCTTGAAGTACCACCCGGCGTCCTCGCTCGACAGATCGATGAAACCCATATTCTCTACGTCAACCTGGACGGGGTCAGTAAGCCGATTACTTCGAGCGGGAGTTCCCGGAGCATCCTTTACGACCGCGAATACCAGAACAGTTTCACACTCGGACCATTCGACGCCGATTTTGTCGAACTCGTCTAATAAAGTCCCATTTCCCACACAGTCAGACCACTTCCGAAAGAACGTAATATGTCCAAAATATTCCCCGGGCAGCCATGGCTCGACACCAACGGCAACCGGATCCAAGCGCACGCAGGATCCATCCTTTTCGAGGATGGAGTCTTTTATTGGTACGGCGAGAACAAGGAACGGACGGCACCCGGGTCGGGCATCTGGCACTGGGGGATCCGCTGTTATTCCTCGACCGACCTGGTCAATTGGGAAGACCGTGGCCTGATCATCCCGCCCACTCCGGACGACATTGACTCGCCGCTGCACCCCACGAAACTGCTGGATCGCCCCCACATCATTAAGCACCCGGAGACCGGCAAATACGTGTGCTGGGTGAAAATCATGGGTGAGGGCCTCAATCAGCGGACCACCGTGCTTACCGCAGATCATCTCCTTGGCCCATACGAAATCGTCACCACCGGCCTCAAGCCGCTGGGCATGAATGCAGGCGACTTCGACCTGGTAGTCGACCCGACGGACGGGAAGGCTTACTACTACTTCGAGCGGGTCCACAGCGAGTTGATCTGCGCAGATCTCACTCCCGACTACACCGGGGTCACTGGCTATTACTCGACGCACTTTCCGCAGCCGGGCCCGCCGGATGTGCGGGAGGCCCCCGCCTATTTCCGCAGAGGTTCAAAGCACTACCTCATCACGTCGGGGACGTCGGGATACTTCCCCAATGCATCGGAGGTAGCAGTAGCCGATTCGTACCATGGGCCTTGGACTGTCCTGGGTGATCCGCATCCGGATGACACCAGTGGGACCTCCTATCGGACACAGATCGGTTCCGTCTTCCGGCACCCGCTCAAACGTGACCTTTTCATCGCTTTGGGGGACCGTTGGCTCCCTGATCTTTCGCCGGAGGAGTCCAACCAAACCGATCGGTACCGTCGATTGTTCAGCGGGGAGGCCCCAGAGACCGAGCAAGCTGACGAATCTGTGCAGCATCAGTCCGACCTTCGTCTTGCCGACTATGTCTGGCTCCCCATCAATTTCGATGGCGACGTGCCTCGCATCGACTGGCGGGACGCATGGTCACCCGAAGAGTTCGACTGAGCCGCCCGAACGTAAACGGGGCAGCTCCGGAGGAGGCCGTGACATCGGCGTGGCGGGACAGTGGTGATCCTGATCTTGCCCTCCTCGAGGTGCGCACTGGTCCTCTGCGGGCAGTTTTTCTGCCCTCGGTCGGGGGCCGGCTGCTGTCCCTGCGCTCAGAGGGGCATGAGCTTCTCTGGGTAAATCCGCGGATCTTCGACGCTTCCTTGAGAGCTCTTGTGCCACGGTCAGCCTGGCCGGTCGTGGACGGAACATTTCCTTCCTGGACAAACGTTGGCGGTTCGAAGACATGGCCGGCCCCGCAGGGCTGGGATGGGATTCACCAGTGGCCGGGGCCTCCGGACGACGTACTTGACTCGGGGGTGTGGTCAATCACCACTGCGCGTATCTCAGGGTCGCTGGTCGTGACGATGGTCAGCTCCCTCGACGCCCACACAGGGTTGTGCATCACACGCGAGTTCACTTTCACCGCAGGGTCCACCAGTTTCCATGAGGCCATCCGTTTCCTGAATGTCTCCAACCGGACTGTGGAGTGGTCACTGTGGGAGGTGGTGCAAACCGACACATCAGCCGGGGGAGTGGTTGACGTCGCAGTCTCGACGGACGCTGAGCCCATTGACCTTGGACGCTACGCAGGCTCGGTGGATGTGACCGTTGCAGACGGCGTTGCCCGATTGCCGGTTGCACCGGGCGTGGCGAAGTTTGGCTTTCCGAACGCAACTGGACATGTCGCTTGGTCTGGCCCAGGCGGCGAAAGTTTGCAGCTGCGGGTGAAGGTGGACGAGACCGCCCGCTACCCTGACGCCGGGTCCAGGGTTGAGCTGTGGACCCAGTCCCCGCTTCCGCAACCACTGGGCCAATTGGACGGGTTTTACCCAGACGCCTGGCTCGTGGAGCTGGAAGTCCTCTCGCCGCTGTACAAGCTCGGGCCCGGCGAAAGCGCCGACTTCGGCATTGAGTGGGAAGCTCATGGTCCGCGGGATTATGCCTAAATTCGATAAGGAGTGGCAGACTCTCGTGGGACGCACTATCGAGCTCAGGCGTGACGGCAGACTCGTGCGTACTGCCGAAGTGGAGGCAGTCAGTGCGGACTCTTCGTTGTTGTGGCTGCGGTTCCACGGAAACGACGGCAGGCAGATCATCGCCCAATGGGACGGCTACGACGTCAACGTACTTGAATGACAATCCAAGCCGGACGATCCTGGGTCGCGGACGCCAAGTACTAGTGAAAGGAACATTCCCTTGGGAAGACTATTTGACGGCCCCTGGCCAATGATCATCATCGCAATTGTTGCACTGCTTTTCTTTGCCTCACCCAAACTTCCGGCGATGGCCCGAAGTTTGGGACAGTCGATGCGGATCATTAAGTCCGAGGTCAAGGAAATGAAGAACGACGACGGGCCCGCGGACCCCGAGGCATCGAGGGCAAAGGAGGACGTGGCTGTTCAGCTTCCTTCGCAGAAGGCGGACATACCAAATAGGGGCAGTACAGCTCAGCCGCCGTACCATGCCTAAGCCGACGCGCAAAAATAATGTGTCAGCACACGTGACGGCATCCCCTGGCCCCTAGCCAGCGGACAAGCCATCGACAGGTCGCGCTTCGGTCCGACCTCCTGTAATGAATCCTTCGGCGCAGCTGAGAACCCAACGAAAGGCAATCCCCGATGAGTTCAATCGCTGCCAACTTGGAGTGGCTGTTCAGCGAAGCCGGTGACTCCACTTCTGACCGGATCCGCGCCGCGGCGGCCCACGGCATCGACGCCGTCGAGATCTGGGGCTGGCGCGACAAAGACCTCGACGATATCCGGGCTGCCCTCGATGAAACCGGGGTAACCCTGCTGTCGCTCATCGTCGATCCGCAGTTGCAGATCACCGATCCCGCGACGCACAACGAGTACCTCGTCGGTGTGCGCAAGTCACTCAAGGTCGCGCTGCGGCTGGGAGCTCCGAACCTCGTCGTGGTGGCGGGCCAGGAAGTCCCCGCTGTCGGCCGTGCCGACCAGCGCGCGGCGGTCGTCTCCGTTCTCTCCCGTGCTGCCCGGCTCCTGGCAGGCAGCGGAGTGACGCTGCTGTTGGAGAACCTCAACTCCCGCGTCGACCACATCGGCACCTACCTCGACTCAACACGGGAAGGTCTCGACATCGTGCGCGAAGTCGGTTCGCCCCACTTGCGCCTGCTGCTTGACGCCTACCACGCGCTCGTCATGGGGGAGAACCTCGCACGCGAGATCGGTGAAGACATCGGCCTCGTCGGCCACGTACAGGTTGCCGATGTTCCCGACCGTCACGAACCGGGCACCGGATCGATCGACTGGGAAGCGCAGCTCAGGATGCTTCGCAACCTCGGCTACACCGGGTACTGGGGCATGGAGTACCTACCGCAGACCGAAACAATCCAGTCCCTCGCAGAGGTGGAACGCATCGCTGCCGGAATCGAAATCAGCGAGGGCCGATTCAGCTGACTCGCCTCCTAAACCTGATCTTGGGTCGAAGGACGAGCGTCATCCAACCGCCGTAAATCTCTGGCCCGCAACGACATATGTAGCAGGGCAGCCGACGTACCCATCCAAGTACGAGGTCCGGATCGGAGGCGCCTGGGCATGAGATCGGAAGAATAGGCTTCATGACGGCTCGTTGTGCCTAGGCGCGCGGCCAAGTGGTGATTCGACCGGGAGTACAGACCGCTTCTGACCTGCGGAAACGTGAAATCCGCCAGAGGCCGGAAGTTCTCCCAGCTAGGTCCATCTGCACCGTTCCCTGACCTGGAATTGGGACGCTGATGGCCTGCCACCAAGTCGTCAGCAATCTCGCTCATCTTGGTCAGCTGCGGCAATGAGGACAAGGAAGAGGGCTTTCTTGCCTACTTCGAGAAGGTCAGGTGCGGCCGACCCGCCCGCTGGCTCCGTGCATGATCATCCATATATCCGAGATTTTTGGCTATGTCTTCTCCGTGTTCTAGGGGCCTATTGTAATGAAACGTTACAAGAAGATCTTCTGTTCAATGCAAAGGAGCATCCATGTTCGGCAGTAAATCTCAGCGTCGGCCCCGTTCGATCCTCGCGGCCTCTCTCGTTGTAGCGGTGGCCGCATCGCTGACCGCCTGCACAGGCGGAGGTTCGCAAGGATCAACCACGCCAGCCCCTGGAAGCGGCCCGGTGGAAATCACCTTCCAATCGTGGGTTCCCAATATCGATAAGGCGGTTGACGCCTTCAACGCATCTCATCCTGACGTGAAGGTGACCTTGGAGACCGTCACGGCCGGACCCGATGGCGGCTACGCCAAGATGCTTTCAGCAGTCCAGGCGGGGAACCCTGCTGATGTCGCGCAACTGGGCTATGACGCGATTCCGGACTTCCTCGTCAGTAACGCCCTCGAGGACATCACCGAACACGTCAAGGACGATGCGGACAAGTTCGTCCCGTGGCAGTGGGAAACCGGAGTCTTCAACGACAAGGTCTACGCGGTCCCGCAGGCCAGCGGACCGCTGGGACAGTTCTACCGTAAAGACATCTTCGACTCCCTAGGCATCGCCTACCCCACAACTTGGGATCAATACTACGATGCAGCCAAAAAGATCAGGGCATCGGGACCTGACAAATACATCACGGCCTTCGCCTTTAACCAGGCACCCTGGCTGATCGGCCTTTCGCAGCAGGGTGGTGCGAAGTGGTTCACCGCCGAAAATGACGCGTGGACCGTGGACATTGACGGCGACGAAACCAAGAAGGTCGCCGCTTTCTGGCAGAAACTCATTGATGAAGACCTTGTCAAGATCGAGGCTGACTTCTCCAGCGAGTGGAACGCCGATATGCAAAATGGCAACGTCGCTTCATGGATCTCCGGATCCTGGGCTGATGCCATCCTCCGCGGCACTGCGCCGGAGACCGCTGGCAAATGGGCTGTCGGGGAGCTGCCGCAGTGGAAGTCGGGGGAGAAGGCTTCGGCTACGTGGGCAGGCGGCTCCGCCAGCGCCGTCCTGAAGGGTTCGGACCACCCGAAGGAAGCCGCAGAATTCACCCTCTGGCTGAACTCAGACCCGGAAAGTGTCAGCATCCTCACTAGCGTCGGGGCCGGCTGGCCCGCGATCAAGGACACCAGTTCCATCGCCTCCCTTCAGTCAGACCCGGAAGTGTTCGCCTTCTACGGCGGACAGGACATCTGGGACGTTTTCGCCACTTCGGACAAGAACGTTGACAACTCCTGGAAGTGGCCGCCGCTCTCATCAACGCTGTTCGCGTCCCTTAGCGATAATGTCAAATCGGCCGTCGAATCCAAGACGCCGTTGACCTCAGCGTACGAAGAGACGCAGGCGGACATGGTGGCAGCGCTCAAAGCCAAGGGAATCTCAGTCCGTTGAATGCCACGCGCGCGGCGGGGCGCCTAGTGCGTCCCGCCGCATCCACAGATACCCACGTGTCACCGGCGCCGACCCAGAGCTTGCCGTCGCCCCGCCGGCCGCGCCGCAAGGAATCCAGGATCGCACTCTGGATCCTCGTAGCACCGTTCGTTATCCTTTTCGCGGCCTTCTTCATCGCACCAATCGTCTATGCCATCAACGACAGCCTGTTCTCCACCAAAGCATCAGGCCTCGGTTTCGGCGTCCCCTCGAAAAACTTCGTGTTCCTCGAGAACTACATTGCGGCGCTGGGAAACACCTCTTTCGTTGAGAGCCTGGGCAGGTTGCTCGCCTTCGCCGCGATCGAAGTACCGCTGATGGTCGTCACCGCCGTCGCCCTGGCGCTGCTGCTCGATTCAGGAAGCGCACGGTTTCCCCGGATCTTCCGGGTGATCTTCTTTATCCCTTACGGAGTTCCCGGAGTTATCGCGGCGCTCCTCTGGGGCTTCCTGTACATTCCAGCGACAAGCCCCGTCCTTCAGGTTCTCTCCCTGGGCGGTATCAGCATTGACCTCCTCAGCTCGAACGGCGTCCTCTTTGCAATCGCCAATATCGCCCTCTGGGGATTCGCCGGCTACAACATGCTCATCCTCATCGCCGCCCTCAACGCCATCCCGTCAGAGCTTTTCGAAGCAGCCAAAATCGATGGCGCCTCCGGCTGGTACATCACCTGGGCCATCAAGCTGCCCTTGATACGTCCCTCGATCGTCCTGGTCACCGTTTTCACCATCATCGGCACGCTGCAGCTCTTCGTCGAGCCGCTCGTGCTGCGGCCCCTCACCGCCGCGATCAGCTCAGACTTCACGCCTAACCTGGCCGCCTACAACCAGTCGTTCTCGCAAGGAAACCCCAGCCTGGCCGCCGCGATGGCTGTCATCGTCGCACTGCTTGGATTCGTCTTCTCCTTCGGGTTCCTGCGCCTGGTCAACCGCAAAGGAGACAGAGCGTGGTAACGCAAACCCGAAAAATCCGCGAACCGCTCGCTGGCACCCTTGTCGTCAACGCCGTCCTGATCATCGCCGCAGTCTACTTCCTGCTGCCCATTGTCTGGGTTCTCGTCGCGGCCACCAAATCCCCCGGTGAACTTTTCAACAGCTTCGGGCTCTGGATCACCGATTCCCCCCAAGCCTTGGAAAACCTCACCAAGGTGTTCACCCAAGACAAAGGCATCTTCACAGCATGGATACTCAACAGCCTGCTGTACTCCGCAGTCGGGGCATTTGCGGCCACCCTGACGTCCGCGGCCTGCGGCTATGCGCTGGCCAAGTTCGTCTTCAAAGGCCGTGAGCTGCTCTTCTCCGTGATCCTCGGCGGGGTCCTGGTACCCGCGACCGTGATTGCCCTGCCGCTGTACTTCCTGCTCAATGCCGTGGACCTGACTGGAACTTACTGGTCGGTCCTGCTGCCCAGCATGGTCAGCCCTTTCGGCGTATACCTCGCACGGATCCACGCCAACGCGGCCGTACCGGACGAGATAGTGGAAGCGGCGCGGATTGATGGGGCCGGAGACCTGAGAATCTTCGGTTCCATCGCCTCACGCATGATGACGCCCGCATTGGTGACAATCTTCCTGTTCCAGTTCGTCACTATCTGGAACAACTACCTCCTTCCTCTGGTCATGCTCAACGAGACGAAGACTTTCCCGTTGACGCTCGGCCTGACATTGTGGAACTCACAAACCCAGCGCGACCCCATGTTTTATCAGCTAGTCGTCACAGGGTCTGCCCTCTCCGCCCTCCTGCTAGTCGCCCTCATGATTGGACTGCAGCGCTTCTGGCGGGCAGACCTGACAGCCGGCGCCACGAAGGGGTAGGTCCCCTTAGCCCTTCCGTTCGGCACGGTATGCACGGGGACTTACCCCGTGCATACGGCTGAACTGACGGGAAAAGAAGAACTGGTCGTTAAGACCGATTTCACGTCCCACCTCCCCGATTGTCAGGTCTGTTGTGTCCAGCAGGAGCCTGGCGCGGGCCATCTTCAATGCCTTGTGGTGGGCGAGTACTCCGCCCCCTGTCGCCTCCCGGAACAGCTTGCTCAGCTGGGAGGAGGAAACGCCCACTACTTTGGCCAGGTCGGGGAGACGGATGGAGCCGTTTACGCGGTCCTCCAGGAAGTTCATCGCCTGTTGCAGAGGACTTCCCTGCTCGGGGAGGCGGCGGTCCACAGCGAGGCTGGTCAGCAGTTTCCACGCCATCCCCGCCGTGGCCACCAGACGGGCGGGCGACTGGTCCCGTTCCAGGGCCGTGAGGATCTCATCCAGCATCGCCGTCAACCGGTCCACGGCTACCAGCGGAATGAGCGGGCGTTCAGGACTCACTCCGGATTCGTCGATGAGTTCGGCCACATCCGAGCCGCGCACATGGCACCACCAAATCGTCCAAGGGTCCTGGATGGACGCGCCGTAGGAGTGGGCCTGTCCTGTTCCTCCGGGCAGAACGACGGCAGTGGATTTGCCTACGTCGAAACGGGAACCGCCGCTTTCAACCCATCCGGACCCGGCTACGCACAAGATGATGATGGTTTCGTTGGCGCCCTGGGGGCGGTGGCGGCCGTGTTCGGTGGCGACGGGAAAAACGCCGGCGTCGGTGACAACCAGCCGCCGTGTGATGGGGCGTCTTAGCGCCTCTCCAATCAGCGGCCGGGGTACCACCACGAGGCGCTGGTTCACGAACCCCGTAGCGCGTTCCAACAAGGCCCCTTCCGTCACGGATGGTCCATAGTATGCCAGAAGGGACCCATCAGGAGCGGTGTTCGGCCCAGGTCATCCAAGGAATCAATTGCAGGCTGTCCAGGGCTACCAGGTCACCGTCCACCGTGTCACGCCTGCGCTGTGCTTCCAGCGGCAGCCCAACACTGGCAGCTTTCGCCAGGGGCAGGATCTGGAGACGGATGTCCTTCGTTCCGCGGAGCCCTGCGTCGTGGGCTTCGAGCACCCAGGGAGAGCCGTCCCAGAACCGGTCAGCAACGACCTGGCCATCGACGATCAGCCGGGCCACGTCCCCGGCCCAGCTGATTTCCACTTCCGTTGGTTCTTCGGCAATCAGAGCCGTCGCCGGCAGGCGTATTTCATGGACCTCGGCCAGATCGTTCATGGTTTCGTTGGTGGGAGCGGCAGCCCTGCCAGCCATGGAACCGAACGAGGACGGAACAGCCGATGCCGCCCGGAGCCGGTCAACGGCCAGAGATTGCCGCTGGCGGGGAGGGCCGGACGGTTCCGTGCTGACGGCTTCGAACCGGCCGGAAACAGCGCAGTACCGCTGAACCGCCGCTGAGCCCTTGGACCGGCCGGCCAGACGGCCATCGGCAGAGACCCAGACAGGGTCTGCGGAAAGCACCAGTTCCGGTCCGTGCCCGGTGTCCAGAACCCACGCCATGTCCGCGTGCCCGGCAGGGAGTACAACGATGGCCGCGGAACCGTGCGCGGAGTTTACGGTCAGCGTCACAGGTTCCTCAGTGTTCACGGCGAAGACGTTGCCGCCTAGTTCTCGGGCCGGCCCGTTCAGGGTGCTTCCCTCTGGCAGGCACAGCTGGGGTTCGATGCCTGCTTCGGCGGCAAGGACGAGCACGGGTGCGGTGTCTGGTCCCAGCAGTGTCAGGGCTGATGCCGTGGCCCACTGCAGGCGAACTGTTCCGAGGTCCAGGTTCACCGGCCAGCGGGCGATCGTCCCGGACGGGATGGTCAGAGGTTCACAGGGAAAAGTGACCGTTTCCTCCATGAAGGCGAGTTGAAACTGGGCTTGCCGGTAATCCGGCAGCGGGATATGGGGCTGGTGCCAGGTGATGAAAACGAAACCGGTGCCGCCGTCGGAGCGTAGGGCCCAGCGGAGGGTGCCGGCGTCCTCGATTCCCGCGGGCATTTGGTCCGGCAACGTGGAGGGCATCGGCGCGAGGTGTTGACCGAACGCTGCGAGGAAGGCGTGTTGCTTGCGCAGCTCGGCGAAGCCCGGGGCCAGTCTGCCGGAGGCCCCGATGGGGGCATGGAAGTCGTAGTCGAACACCGGTAAGTCGTTCGGGTAGCCCGTTGCCTGGGATTCCTGAAGGCCTCCCGGTGGATTTGTCCCGCCGGCGAACATGTAGTACCCCTGCCAGCCTGAGCCGCTGCCGATCTTGTTGTTGGCAACCGCTGCGACGTCCTTGCCTTTGGGCCAGGGACGGCGCTGATAGGCCGTTGCCATGCCGCCGGTCAGTTCGCAGGTGGCCGGCGGGTAGAGGGCAGACTGGGACCGGGGCGGGGCCGCTTCGCTTCCGGTCAGATGCTCGCGCAGGTCCGCGCCAATGCCGGCGTCATCCCACTGGTGGCTGAAGAAGTAGTGCTGCCGGAATGTCGGATCCCAAGGCACCGCCGCGTCAACCCAGAATCCGTCACCGTAGCCGCCGAAGACCGGCATGACCTCGTCCTCGGGAATGTCGGCGCCGCCCCAGGCCGTGGCCGTCCATAGTGGCGCACTGAGTCCTGCTGCCCGGGCGAGACGTTTGAGCTCCCGGATGTGGGTGGGCTGGTCGTACAGTTCGTTTTCCAGCTGGATGCCGATGACGTTGCTGTCCGGGCCGGTCAGCCCTTGCAGCTCCGAACCGAGGCGGTTGAACCAGCGCTCCACCATGGCAAGGTAGCCGGGGTCGTTGGTGCGGTGGTCGGCGTCGGCTTCCTGTACCCAGTCCGGGAAGCCGCCATTGCGGACCTCCCCGTGGGCCCAGGGCCCGATGCGGAGGATCACATCCAGACCAACTGCCCCGCAGAGCTGGACGAACGCGGCCACGTCCAGGTTGCCGTCGAAGCGCGCTTGGCCCTCGGTGGGTTCATGGTGGATCCAGAACACGTAACAGGCGACGACGGTGATGCCGCCGGCCTTCATCAGCCGGAGTCGTTCTTCCCAGCGGGTCCGGGGCAGGCGGCTGTAGTGGATTTCGCCCGAGACGGGGACGGCCGGAAGCCCTCCGCACTCAATGTACTGGCTGGTTAGTCGCCACCTGCGGTGAGGATCCTCGGTGTTGCTCATGGCCGGGTACTGCAGTGCCGGACCGTGGGGCCGGTGGGTGGCGCTGAGCAGTTCGATGGTGCTTTGTTCAAGACGCATGGGAAGTTCTTTCAGAGGGCGCGAGGACGGGCAGGGCTGGCTGACGGCATAGGGGTGCGGTTTGGACGTCACCGGCCGGCAGGGGCGGCGAGGATGGAGCTGTTCATGCGTTGCTGCCATGCTTCGTCGCTCCACAGGGGGTGGTGAGGGGCGGCGTTGGAACACAGGACCATTCCCCACACGCCTTGTTCCAGCGCTGTCTTGATGCCGCCCTCTGCGAGGTCCCGCCCGACGGGGCCTTCTTCGAAAGTGCCATGAAGCGGTGTGTAGCCAATCCATCCCTCCCCCACCACTGCCGGAATGTTCTTCCAACGGGCCCACGCGGCGATGGCAATGACGCGTGAATCGATCTCGCGCCGCATCACTTCCCGGTATGGCCCGTACTCGTTGTACAGCCAGGTGTCCCAGGCCTCCGGATCAATCCAGTCATAGCCATAGAACATCTGGTCAGTGACGACAGTGGCGCGGTATTTCCAGTCATCCAAGCGACCGTATTCGGCAGCGGAGGGGGCCTCCGGCCGCAGCAGTGCAGACAGTGCAGCGTTGGGGAAATTGGAGGTCCCCTCGGAGCGGATGTCGATCCTCTTTTGCAGGGCGTCCAGCACGCCATAACTGTAGACGTGGAACTGGGCGGCACCGAATCCGTCCGGCAGGGTGTGCATCGCCAAGTGCGGGGGTTTGCCGTAACTCGCGGTGATGAGCAGGTCCGGGTGGAGTTCCCGCAGGCGGTGCAGTTCTGCGCTGCCGTTGTCCGCCAGGGCAGGCAAGATGGAGAAGTCTACCTCGTTGTGCAGTTCCACCATGGCGATGCGTTCGCGGTGCCCGGCTGCGGTGACAGCGCCGATGAGGCGGTCCCAGGCATCGGCAAGAACACCATACCTGCCGTTCAACGGAACAGCATCTATCGCGTCGAACCATCGTGGAGAATCGGCAAAAACTGTTGACTGCTGGTATTCCCAGCTGGCCAGGATGATCACCAGGCCATGCCGGGCAGCGGCGTCGAAAAGCTCTAGAAGCCTCTCCCGCAAGTTGACCCGGTAGCCGCCCGGAACGTCGTACCAGCGCGTTCCCCTGCCGTAGAAGCCGCCGTCCGGGGATTTTCCGAGTCCTTCGATTTCGAGGTCGGCGGCCAGGTCCTCAAGACCGAGATCGCCGAAGAGCAGCAGCGGGGCCGCGCAGATCCGGATGGTGTTGTACCCCAGTTGCGCTGCTTTTGCGCAGGTCGCGTCCAGATCTGCGTACGGACCGCCGTCCTCAGCGCGCGTGTACCAGGAGAAGTCCCAGAGCGTGATGGTCAAACGCTGCGGAAGATGCGCCGGCGGTGCGCCCGTCAGGGAGGAAGTATCGCTTTCGGTCGTTCCGGAGCCCAAGTACCTCGGCGTTTCAGTCACAGGCTTGCCATTTCTTTCTGGTGTGCGCGTCCCTGTGCGGCCAGGCCGCGCAGGTTCTTGACCCTGTCGGCCCGGGCTGCAGCGGTATCGGTCTCGAAGAGCAGCAATTCGGGCAGTGAGGTCGCGAAGTAGTCCGGAGCGTCAGGAGCTGATTCCAGCTCATCGGCCCGGGCTTCAATGCTCTGCCAGATGCGTTCGGCGCCCGTCTGCCTGCCGAGCCGGGTATGGGCAATGCCCCTCCAGTAATCGGCTGGGCCAGCTGGCGCCGGATCCACGGCCAGTGATGTGCTCTGCTCACAGGCCCGGTCCCAGGCCGCCGCAGCTTCCCGAAGGTCCCCGGACAACTGCAAGGCATCGCCCAGGGCGACGAATCGTTCGGTCATGCTGTGCGCCGGGTGCCGGCCCTCGCCGAGGTTTGCTGGTGCGTCGATGCCTTGGGTGAGGAGTGCGACAGCCGCTGCCGGATCGTCGTTCATCAGCGTGCGTGCGCGTTGCACGGCTGCCCGGTCGTACGCTTCCAAGGCTATCCCTTCTCCCCCTTCGAAGGGCTGGAAGTTGCGTGTCGACATGATCTGCCAGGCTTCCTCGGCCCTGCCGGCGTCGAGGAGGAGGTTGACATAGAGAAGAGCGAGATCATCACGGCCAAGGACCGAGCGGTCGTAGCGCTCAATGCCAGCAAGCTGTTCGGCCGCAGGCACTCCTCGAAGGCTGGAAAGGACGGTCCGCTCGAAGACGAGCCGGGCGTCATCCGGGCTCAATGCCAGGGCACGCTGAAAGTATGAGTCAGCCCGTGCGGCATCTGCGCCGGTGTTTACCGTGGCGATGGCCGCGTTCCGCCACACGACAGGGTCCGTCGAACCCAGCGAGATCGACGTCTCCAGATGGCCCAGGGCGTCCGTGGTTCGTCCGGCATCAAGCAGCCAGCAGCCCAGCAGCCCGTGCGCAACCGTGTCGTCGTGATCGGCCGTCAGAGCCAGGTGGAGCGCATCGAGATCATCCAGCCCGTAGGGGAACGCGTATGTGGTGTCAGTGGTCTGTGCTGCGGAACGTTCCGTCGCTGCGGCGTCTGCATTCCCCAGTTCCTCGAACCAGGCGGCCCGGAGATAGTGGCGTACGGGCTCCGGGTTGCCGAACACTTTGTTGGCGCCCGGATGGGCGCCTCTTTCGGTAAGGTCCAGCGCGAGTTGCCACTGACCTGCACGGGCCAGCCAGCACCCAACGGTCAGGGAAGTCTTGGGGTCTGCCGTGTCCAATGAACCCTTAAACGCCAGTGCCACAGGGTCCAGGGGATCGGACATAAGGATGCTCCCCAGTAGCCGGGAGCCTTCGTCCCCGCGCCCCAAGCCCGTAAGAGCCAGGAACAGCAGATGCTTCGCTTCGGGGCTTGCCGGGTCCAGCCGAAGCGCGGATTCAGCGTGCCGCAACGCCTCGGAGGGTCTTCCTGCCCTGAGAGCCACGCGGGCCAGCGCCAGGTTTGCAGGATGCGCCCAGCCTTTGTCCCAGGCCGCCTTCCCGAACCGTTCCGTGGCGTCCGCCAACTTGCCGGTGCGCTCCAGGACGACGCCCAGCCGGTAGCTGGCTTCCCCGCTGGGAGGATTCAGGTTTCTATGGGTGACCCGGGCCAGTGCGTTTTCCAACAACTCCCTCGCCAGGGCGTACTGGCCAGTGGTGTAGTGCGCCGAACCGAGCGCGACGGCGGCCCGGGAGTCCCGCGGATCCCGGCGGAGTATCTCCTCAAAATAGGGAAGCGGTGATCTGGTCGGGTGCCGGTTCTGCGTCAGATGGATACCCGTGACATAGAGTTCGTCTTGGCTTTCAATGTCCCCCGGCATGGCAGGCTCCGTCGCCGCCCAGGGTTCCTCCTGATTCTGGGATGATTCACGCGGAGACCATGAGATCAGTTCCGTGGAGCCGTCCAGCACTTGCACGGTCAAGTCGGTTCCGTCCGTCGGTTCCGTCAGCCGGGCGACGTCCGTGAAGGGTTCTGCTGGCGAGATCCGCACATTCCATTCATGAACGGTGACGCCACGGACTTTGAGCCGGACTGTCACGTCCGCGCGGTTGGACGTGCTGGAAACCCCGACCCTGACCTCGCGTTGCTCATCGACCAGCTGAAGTGAAACAGCCACGTCCAGGTTCGCTTGGTGCGCCGGACCGATGTTGCGGATCGGATACCAGAACTCACTGAAGGTTCGGGTCTCACCGGGGGCGAGGTAGCTGAAGTCGGGCTGGTTATCGGTGAAAACACCGGACATGAGTTCGACGTAGGGGCCATCGTTGTCCGTGAGGTGCGCGTCCCAGGCTTTGCCCACTGGTCCGTTTCCCCATGTCCATTGCTTCTTGCCCGGAGAAATGGACCGGTCCGCCCAATGGATGAATCCGGCGTCGGCTTCATGGTCGTACCCGCCAAAAAAGTTGTCCTTCGTGTCGGTAATCATGTAGGAGGTGGGGACGGGAATGTTCGAATAGAAATCGATGCGGTCCGCATCCATCCCGCCCTGCCTGGCCAGCGCAGGATAGTCCACGCCATAGTAGGGTCGATCGGCTCGCGGGAACGCCGTGATGGCTCGCCGTGCATGATCCGCCACAAAGCGAACATCGGTGGGAAAAAACGACTGGTACTTCTCGTGCACCCGGGCTGCCGCATTCGCCCACCACAAGAAGGTCTGCGGCACATCCGTGCAGTTGTAGAGCCGAGCTTCCACTTCAAGGAGGGAACTACCGGGACGGAGCCGAACGCCATGCGTCCCGCGCATCCGCTGCAGAGGATCGAGATCGCTGTGCCAGACCGTGACATCGCCGCTGTCAGCGCGCTCGATCGAGGTTTCCACCGGCAGGAAAGTAGCAGGGCGGTGGTGCTGGGGCCAGTTGAACTCAACCCCTCCTGAAATCCACGGTCCGGCAAGTCCCACCAAACCCGGTTTGATCACGTTGTTCCGGTAAAAGAAGTCATAACCAGCCGTCTTGTCGAACCCGATATGGATCCTGCCCCCAATCTCCGGCAGCAACATGAGCCGAACAAACTCATTCTCCAGATGGATTGCCTGCCACAGCCGTGGTTCCTTCGAAGTGGCGATGCTATCAATGAAGGGCATGGGATACACCTTGCCGCTAGATCCCTGATACACCCGGCGATCTAGAAACAGCGGATACCTGTCAGGCTCGCCCGGGCCATAAGTATCGATGAGAACGGGCTCACTCCAGCACGCGACACCCCCTGATCCAAGCAGTGATTGCTGATCGGGCGGTGCATCTGGCAGGGAAATCCGGCTAACGGGTTCATTCGTATCGCTCATCTCTACAGGCTACGAACTGCTGACCCAGCTTCCCATGGCAGAAAGGAGCCACTATATGGACATTCTTCTAGAAGCCTGCTCGTGCAGGGCACCCTTGGCAAGGAGCCTCTCCCTGGCCGAACCGCCTACGGTGCTAGCGCTTGAATGAGGACGGGAGTTCTCGGGCCTACTTCTACTCCCGTGCTTAACTGGCATGAGCGGGTTATTCATGAGCCGGGGGGTAGTACCGCCAAAGCTGTCGCCGCCGCCATCGGGGGGCTGAGAGTTCTTGAGTAAGCACCTAAGCTGCCACATCTCCATTGCACCCCTATTCAAGAGCCATTGTGGGGGAGGTGCGCGCGCGTGGTCTCAGCCGTACACATTCGCCGCCGACTCCTCTGCTCCAGTACGGCCGCGAACTGAAGGACACCCGGGAACGGGTACCCCATTCCCATGAAGCGCTTTGCCACCAGGTAGACGGGCGTGGATGGTCTCCGGGCCTTCTGGCTGCCATGTCGGAAACGGAGGGGTACTTGTTCCTGCTTGTCGCTTCTCAGGGCACAGCAAAGGGCGCGCCCGGTTCGCTGAGCGCGCCCTTCGTGTCGGCCTGGTCAGTCCTTCTTGAAAGCGTCCTTGACCTTCTCGCCGGCTTGCTTCAGATCGCCTTTGGCCTGGTCGGCCTGACCCTCGGTCCGCAGGCTCTGATCGCCCGTGGCGGCGCCTGCCGTTTCCTTGGCCTTGCCGCCGGCCTTCTCGGCAGCGTTTTCAAGCTTGTCGCCCAATCCCATGGTGTTTCCTCCTCTGGTTGGCAGCCGTTCGCATGCGGCTACGAATATAATAAGCATGCTTAGTATCTCGTTTTCAAGTCCGCATCCGGCTCCTCGGCCATTCGCAAAAGCTGTCGAGCAGCGACATGGCTACCGTGGAAACATGCATTAAATGCATGCAACCCCTGCAGGTTCCCGCGCCTCAGCCAGTGAGAGGTTGAAGGGAGGAGAACCACATGAAGGAAATCGAGTCCACACCTGTACTGCGAACTAATGTGGCCAGAGCCGGCTTGCCGGGAGACAGCCCCGGAGGTCTCCCGATCCAGAACAAAGAATTGCCGCATTCTCTGAAAGGGGAGTGCGGCAGTTGCTTAGGGATATTTGGAATCGGTCCGAAAGGGGGTGTTGACAGTGTCAACACGTTTGGCTTCGGACTGGGCCGTACATCGGCCGGACTGGCTCGGATTCGGCATGTTTTCTGGAGTTTTCTAGTGTTCCCAAGGGCTGGAATGCGGTTCGAGTCCCACCTCGGGCACAGTGTTTCCGCAGGTCAGGGGCTTTTTCTTCGTCTAGTGTTGACAAACATTGACAAACCAAGCCTGAGAGGTGAGCACCGGGCGCATTGAGCTAAATGCTGCATGGTGGGCTCCTGCGCAGGGTCCTGGCGCCTGTTCGGTCGCCGCAGTGGCCCACGATCCTCTGGTTGACCTACAACGTCGCTCCGGGCCTGTTCTGCAGATAAGCGTACACAGCTCTGAACGAGCCGCGGTGCGCCTCAGTATGGGCCTGTGACAATAGTGCGACTGCAACAGCGGGCGGGTTTGTGATGACCCGAACGCTGATTGAGAGGCACGACATGATCGCCGGATAAGGACACGACTTCTTGCCACCGTCCTTGAGATGGCGGGGACGAGGTCATCTGGGCGACCGACCTGAACCATGGCGGACCGGCGCTGCTGATCGCACTGCTCGTCGGCCATACCAGAAAATCCTCTACGTCCCCGGCCGTACTCTGCACCACGCCTCCAAGATTTATCGCGGCGGGGGTAAGACGGATGCCAAAGATGCTGCCGTTATCGCCGACCAGGCCCGGATGCGCCGTGACCTGCAGCCCCTTCGGGCCGGTGATGAGATCAGCACAGGGCTGCGGATCCTCACCGCCCGACCGGCCGACAAATCCGCGGACCGGTCCGGGCGATCAACCGTTTGCGGGCCCAGCTACTGGAGTAATTTCCCGCGCTGGAACGGGCATTCGACTACAGCCGGTCCAAAGCCTCACTGTTGCTGCTCACTAAACACCGGACGCCGGACGGGATCCGCCGGGCAGGCGAGGCCAGGATCCACGCGTGGTCGAAGAAGCACGGCGCCCGTTCCTCGGCAGCAGTTGCCGCAGCCGCCATAGAGGCGGCAAAATCCCAGCACACCATCGTTCCTGCCCAGCACATGGGGGAGGGGATCGTCGCCGCTCTCGCCCGGGAAATTCTGACCCTGAACGAGGAACTCGCCAGACTCGATGCGCTGATCAGCGAGAAAGTATCCGAACACCAGCACGCCGAGGTGCTGTTGAGCATGCCAGGGTTTGGCCCGGTTTCCCGGTAGCTTAAGGGACATCCTGCGGTGCCGCGTGTCGTGGTGAGCTTGCTGATGGCCCACCAATGGAGAGGGTCGTCTTTGATGTGATTTCCGGGTTTGCCACATGGGGTTGAGCAAGAGGCTTATTGAGGTTTTGTCGTCTTCGGGAATGTACGTGCTGACGGCGCTGATCCTGGCTGGCGGGGTAGGCTGATCGGCTTCGCTGCTGCCCTAGCTTTGAAACAGCGGGATCAACTACCGTGACGAACGCCCATCATCGGTTAGAAAGGATTAGCAGCAACCATGCGGGGATGAGATCAGCTTGGGGTCTGCGGATCCTTCCCGCCCGGGGCGCCGACAAATCCACGGACCGGATCCGGGCGATCAACCGCCTGCTGGCCCAGTTGATGGCATACTTCCCTGCAGCATCAATCATCACAGCTTCATGCAATCGGTCATTCTGCTCTCCGGCACAACCAGTGCGGTATGGACAGTGCACGAGGAATGAGTCGAGAATGAGCAGCAGGTGTCTGGGGAACTCCTGAGCCCCTCTCTGCCCGGGTTCCTTCAGCCCGGCCGATCTAATCGTTTGGAGCAGGACATGAAGGCTGTGGTCGTGGGGGCTGGTATTGCAGGCCTTGTCGCGGCCCGCCAACTTGGTTTGGCCGGCTGGGACGTCGAGCTCTGTGAGAAATCGTCGGCTCCGCGATCCGATGGCTACATGATGGATTTCTTTGGCCCGGGAGTCGATGCGGCGGAACGGATCGGCCTCTACCCGCGGCTGGCAGCTGTGTCATATCATGTCGAGGCAGTCGAATATATCGATGCTGCGGGATACCTAACCGCCAGTCTGGATTACGACCGGTTCGCCCGGCTTGCCGGCGGGAACGTCTTGAGCCTGCTGCGACCCGACATGGAACGTGCAGCCCTCGCTGCACTCGACGACGTTGACCCCGGCCTTGTGCGGGTCCGCTACGGGGCGCAGGTATCCCGGGTGTGGAGTGATCAGGACGGGGCACGCGTCGAGGTCGAGGGTTCTCCGGACGTGACTCTCGCCGCGGATGTCCTCATTGGCGCTGATGGTATCCACTCCGGAGTGCGTGCCCAGGTCTTCGGTCCTGAAGGGGAGTACCTGCACCCACTGGGCATGCGTGCTGCCGCATTCATCGTGACCGAACCATTGCTGAATGGCCGCTTCCGGAACCGGTTTGTCCTCACCGACACCGTCGACCGGATGGCCGGGCTCTATAATCTACGCTCGGACGAGGTGGCGGCACTGATGGTCTACCGGGATGTCACGGGGGCAACCGGGCATGAGCGTTCGGGGAGTCCGCGCGAACGTCTGCGACGGGAGTTTGCCGGGCTCGGCGACGCCGTAGAGCGGGTGTTGGAGCTGTGCCCCGAGCATCCGTACGACGATGTCGTCGCTCAGATCGTCATGCCTGGCTGGCAGAAGGGGAGGGTCGTTCTCGTAGGGGACGCATGCGGGGCAGTGTCGCTCCTTGCCGGGCAGGGCGGCTCGCTCGCTATTGCCGGGGCCGCGCTTTTGGGGGACATCCTCGGCCCCGTTGCCTCGCCCAAGGGGATTGGTCCGGCCCTCGCCGAATTTGAGCGACGCTGGGGCCCCGTCGTCGAGGAGGCCCAGATAGCCGGAAGGCGCGCCGCGACATCGTTCCTGCCCAGAAACCGCCCCCAGCGTTTCCTGCGCCGTTGGATCATCAGGGCAACCCATTTGCCGGGAATCGACCGGCTCGTGGCACGCCAGATCGTGGGCAGGATCGCAAAGCAGGCATCAAGGGGGCAAGGTCGCAATCAGGCCAAAACTATTGCATTGCCGCTAGAAACGCCGCCGATTCATAAAGGGTGAAGCATCGCTGCGTAGTGGGTTTTCTCGCCCACGGCGGTGTCATTTTCCGGCTTCGGGCGTTGAAGAGATCAGTTCACCTCCGGGCGTCCTTTCGTTTCACGGTAAGTGCTTCTGCCGTTGCGCTGACGACGGGTGCGGGATCGGAGCTGGAGGATTCTGGCTGTACCGGCCGCGGCTACCAGAAGGCCACCCCCTACGGCAGCAATCAAGAGCGCGATACCCGATGCGATGGTCCCTTCGAGCCCGATGAATGCGATAGTCACGCCTTCCTGGTTCTGAACGATGAAAATGATGAGGAGTACCAGGAGGACCAGTGAGGCTATCGTCGCGGCCCAAGCCATCCCCGCGCGGGTGACAGCCGTCCGTTCCCGGCTGACGCGTCCCGGCGTGGCGGAAGGACCGGGATAGGGGTTTGGAAATGAATTGTTCGTAGTCATTGTTTCTCGCCTTCCTTTCTGAAATGTGGCCTGTTTCCGCACTGCCCGTGGAGGCGACCGTGCCGTTCGAGGTTGTCACCAATGAGCTCGGTAAGGGGCACTGGTCCGCGCCGCAACGCGAATACAAGGCTGCTTTTGCATTCATCGGGTCCCGACGGTCGTGGTCATCCGGACGCGCCGGAAGGTTCGATGCCGGAAGCCACGATGTAGGAGTCGCCCTGCCACTGCTCATGCAGGGCTTGATCCAGGTCGATGCCGGTTTCCTTTTCTACCTCCGCCACGTCAAAGCCCCGGTAGACGACCCCTGTGACCATGACTCTGGCTTCAGGGCTGATGCCATCCAGGGCTGTTTCATGCACGATGAGAAGTTCCTCGACCAGGGGATATTCAGGATCAACGATGGAGAAGGTGGAAGGGGAGATGATTCCTTTAACTTCACCGGGGACTGTCACCTTCGTATACTCCTCCACGTCCGGTACTACTTCCCTGATGGCATCGAGGTGAACCTCTTCGATCTCAACCGTGCCCTCCGGTCCCGGTTCCGAAGTGCTGCACCCAGCGGATGCAGTGGCGGCAAGGATGAGAGCCGCTGCCGTTGCCATCCTGGCAACGAGGACAGCCGGCGCGGTCCGTGCAGTGCGGCCGGTCCTGATCCTGGCCTCATGTCCCATGGTTTCTCCTTAGTCCTTCGCGTGCCGCTGGTTCATCTGCAAACCAGCGGTGCTGCCGTCTCAGGCGGCGCCCCACTACTTGTGCGGTGTCGCTGAGTTTCCTGAGTTCTGTCATGTTTCTGCCGACACGCCGTTGTTACTCCCGCGGGCGAATCGGAGACTTGGTTGTTGGTCGAGGCCGGCATCTGCTGGCGGCCGCTGCCGAATAAAGGCAGGTGATGATGCGTCTGCGAAGCCATTCGGCTAAGCAGGTACGCGCATCTTGCCATGGATTGTGTTCCGGATAACTCACGGTCCCGTTGCAGGGGTGACAGGGTCTGCATCCTGCCCGCATTCGGTTCCGGTAGCGGTTCCGAAACGCCCTTCCCCAATCAGGCTACGTGCCCGATCTGCCTGAGCAACCCTGTGTTATGTACCTGTGATGGCGGCGGGTCATTCTTGACGCGCTCGTGACTCTGCTCAAAGTCGATCCCCGCCTGCTCCACCTGGATCCTGAATTGCGTGCATCAGGGCGCGATGCCATCTTGCAGCGACTTCTGTTTCGTCACTCTTTTTGTCGGAGGAAGAAGGCTCCGAGGGTACCTGCAAGTGTAGCGAAGACGGCTACGGATAGATGGCCAGCAGGACCTGGATGATGCGTGAGAAGGTGCAGGTGCCGGTGATGCCGTGACCGGTGATGGCAACCCTGGCTGACTCATACAGGGGCTGGGCGTAGGAACTGTGCTCACCTGTTGCGTAGAGGAGTTGGCTGAAGGCCAGGCTGACCATGGTGGTAACGGCGGTGGGCCAGCCGATTCTGCTGGTCAAAAGCCGTCCTGCTGACCGGGAATCCCGGACACCGGCTGAAAGGATCGCGCCGTAGCGGGCCAGCCTGGCGACACGGAGGAGCCGAAGTGCCTGAAGCGCCCGGAAGAACCGCAGGAACGGTACGAGCAGGAAGATGACCTGCCACCAGCTTTTCCGCCAAAAAGTCCTTCCTGAAGCCGGCGTGCAGGCGCGCAACAGGCGCCTGTCCAGTGTTCGTGTTCGTGGTCTGTCATGGGAGTTTGGGCCGGGGAGCGTCCTGGACACCATCAAGAGCGGACCCGTTCCCGAGTTCCCTGTTGGGAATGACGCTGATGGTCCCGTTGGTTTCGAGTACCACCGCTGTAATGTCGGAGAGGTCACCTGAACCGGAGGCACGGACTGCCTGCAGCACCTCGGATTCGCTGAGGCGGTTCCCGCGCAGCCTGGCGTGCTGAAGTTCCCCGGACACAACCAGTGCCACGGGTCGTGACGTCACAGCTGACCGTTACCCAGACACGTGCGGAGACACCCAGGCCACGAGAAACTGAAGGCCACCCAGCAGCGCGAGTGCCGTCAACACCTCGAGGAAGGCCACGTCCGAATTGAGCAGGATAGTCGCCAGCGTGGATCCAAAGGCGACCCTCACGATGAAGTCGAACGCGTTCAGCTGCCCCAGTGTCCTTTTGCCCGTCACCCGCAGGACCACTACCAAGGCGGCCTAGGTGTACTGCCCAGGCGGGTTGGTTAAACGGCTGATGGGCGGTTGGCCGCCGATTGCGGTGTGGGGCCTGTGGACTCTTCTATGTCTGTCAAGCCGCATTCATTGGTTCGA
>NZ_JBLWIJ010000045.1:0-16840 GCF_051365025.1 Arthrobacter sp. R4 | reverse complement strand
GAAGACCTCCGTTTGTGGAACTGGACTCTAGACAAGCCCCACTCCACACGGAGGTCTTCTTCATGTCACCAAGCCACGCCGACCGTCACTAACGTCCGTGGTCAATACACCTAGCGAACCGCCGGAGGGGCTTCAGGCGGCCCGGCAGGCGGGGTCCTCAGATGGGTCCGGCAGGCGGGGCCGAAGGCGGGCTGTCACGCTGGCCGATGACGCTAGGCTAGGAGAAGTCCTGAATTCACGACGCAAGGAGCACGGGAATGAACTTCTTCATCAAGCTGCTGGGCACGGGCATCAGCCTGCTTGCCGGGTTCGCCGGCACCAAGGCCGTTGACGCGATCTGGGAAAAGACCACCGGCAAGAAGCCACCAAAGGGCGGCAAGGACGATGTCCCCACCACGCTGCGGACCGCGTTGACCTTCGCGCTGGTGTCCGCCTCTGTGAGCGCCATCATCCAGGTCCTCGCCAACCGTGGCACGCAGCGGGCCATCACGCGCTTCGCCAAGAGCCAGGACATCGTCTAGGCGCAGGAAAAACCGGGCTGTGATCAGTCCGGCCGGCCGCCGTCGGAAGCATCCTCCCGGGAAGCTTTGGCGGCGGCTTTCTGCACCACGGCCTCGAGCTCGTCGGAGCTGAGGAGTTCGCGGTGCAGGTGCTTGGTCCGGTAACCGGCCCGGCCCACCATGTGCGCAGACACGGGCACGGTCAGCAGCTGGAAGATCCAGGCCACCAGCAGCACCGGCCACACCCACCAGGTGCGCAACTGCAGGCCGATGGACGCCAGCAGCAGGAACAGGCCCAGGACCTGGGGTTTGGTGGCGGCGTGCATCCGGCTCAGGAGATCAGGGAACCGCAGCAGGCCCACTGCGGCGGCCAAGGACATCAGCGCGCCCACGATCATGAAAACGGCGGACACGGAGTCAATGACGATGTCCAGCACGGCGGGCTCAGGACTCATGGGGCTGCTCCCGCCGGTCTGCCACGAAGCGGGCCACGGTCACCGAGCCGATAAACCCAATGATGGACAACGCCACCAGCAGCATGAGGTTGTTCAGGTGCCGGTTCACGGCCATGTCGATGCATAAGGCCGCACCGAGGATGGCCAGCAGCACGTCCGAGGCCAACACCCGGTCCAGCAGCGAAGGCCCCCGCGCGATCCTGATGATGGCTCCGGCGGCCGCCAGCGAAAGGATGACTGCCGTGACGGCCAGGACGATCTCCATCATGCTGCAGCCTCCGCTCTGATTGCGTCCAGTTCTTCCTGGCTTCCCATGATCCGAATGAGCCCGGCTTCGATGTCCCGGACTTCCCGGCGGAGACTCTCCACCTCTTCCGGAGTGCCGATGTTCAGGCAGTGGAGGTAAAGCGTGGACGTGGAGCGGTCCACCTCCACCACCAGGGATCCGGGAATCAGGGAGATGACGTGCCCGGTGGCGGTCACCATCAGGTCCTCATGGCTCCGTAGCGGAACGGCGACGACGGCGTTCCGCACCGAAGGGCCTCGGACGGCCGCCAGGTACATCACCTGGAAGCTCGCGGCCATCACCTTCCCCAAGAACATCAGCGCGAAGGGAACTGCGTGGAGGACATTAAAGCGGCCGCTCAGTTCCACTGGGGGAAGGTAGAACATCCGGGCCACGGCCACAGCGAGGATGGCCCCGAAGAGGAGGTTGCCCGGGCTGAAGTCCTGCCAGAGCGCGCCCCAGACGATGACCAGCCAAACCAGGAGCGGGAGCTCCTGGCGCAGGGAGATCCGCCGGCGGCTCACTTGCCGCCTCCGGAGGTCAGGATGAGGGGAACCGCCGTTTCTTCGCCCAGGACAGCCTGGATGTAGGAGGACCTGTCCAGCATGTCAGCGGCGGCCTGGTCCGAGACCTTGAACAGCGGACCGGCAAAGACCGTGAGCGAGACGCCCAGCAGCACCAGTCCGAAGGTGGAGCCCACCATGGTGCGCGGCAGCAGTGTGACGTTGTTGCGGCCTCCCCGGCGCCCGGTATCGGAGGTCTCGCGCGGGGCGAGAAGCACGGGGTCGGGGTGCTCGGCGTCGGACGGTTTGCGCCAGAAGGCGCGGTTCCATACCCTGGCGACGGCCAGCAGGGTCAGCAGGCTGGTGAGCACGCCTCCGATCACCAGGGTGTACGCCAACGGCGTGCCGAGCTCGATGCCGGCCTGCATGAGGCCCACCTTCCCCAGGAATCCGGAGAACGGCGGTATCCCCGCCAGGTTCATGGCCGGGATAAAGAACAGCAGTGCCAGCAGGGGCGACAGTTTGGCCAGCCCGGCCAGCCGGTCAATGGAGGAGCTGCCGCCGCGGCGTTCGATGAGGCCGGTGACCAGGAAGAGGCTGGTCTGGATGGTGATGTGGTGGGCCACGTAGAACACGGCCGCGCCCAGCCCGGCCACTGAGGACATTGCCAGGCCGAACACCATGTACCCGATGTGGCTGACCAGGGTGAAGGACAACAGACGTTTGATGTCGCTTTGCGCCAGGGCGCCAAGGATGCCCACCACCATGGTGAGCAACGCCGCCACCATTAGTGGTGTGTTGAGCGAGTCGCCGGGGAACAGGAGCGTCTCGGTGCGGACCATCGCGTAGACGCCCACCTTGGTGAGCAGGCCGGCGAACACTGCAGTGACCGGCGCCGGGGCGGTGGGATATGAGTCGGGCAGCCAGAAGGACAGCGGGAACACGGCTGCCTTGATGCCGAACGCCACCAGCAGCATCACGTGCAGGAGGGTTTTGGTGCCTTGGTCCAGGTCTGCGAGCTTGATCGCGAGATCGGCCATGTTCACCGTTCCGGTGGCTCCGTAAACCATGGCGATGGAGATCAGGAACAGCACCGAGGAGACCACGGACACCACCACGTACGTGACGCCCGCACGGATCCGGGGGCCGGTGCCGCCCAGCGTCATCAGGACGTAGCTTGCCGTCAGCAGGATCTCGAACCCCACATACAGGTTGAAGAGGTCACCGGACAGGAAGGCGTTGGACACACCGGCCACCAGGATCAGGTAGGTCGGGTGAAAGATCGAGACGGGGGCGTCGTGGTCGCCGTCGGCCATGCCCTGCCCGGTGGCGTACACGAGCACCGCGAGGCTCACGGCCGACGAAACCACCAGCATCAGGGAGGAGAACTGGTCCACCACCATCACGATGCCCCAGGGCGGCAGCCAGCCGCCGATGTTCACCGCAGCGGTACCGCCTTCCCAGACGGAGGCGAGGAGGAGGCACTCAAGCGCGAGCGTGAGGGAAAGCAGCGCGATGCTTACGGTCCGCTGCGCCCGTGAGTGCCGGATCAGCACAAAGGTCAGGGCGGCGCCAAGGATGGGAAGTACGACGGCGAGCGGGGCAAAGCTTGCGATGTTCACTTCACACCTCCTTCGGGGCCTGGGGTGACGTTTTGGGAGCCTGGCTGCTCTTCGGCCGCGGCGTCGATGGCATCAATCCTCTTGGCACCGGCCGCGATGGTGCTCCCGGCCGATTCCCCGCCGGACCGGGTCAAGGCCTGGTCAGACACCGAACGGCCGTCGCCGCCGACCATTGTCAGGGGAAACTCGGAGGTCTCCATGGGGATCTCGGCGTCGTCCTCGGCGTCGAAACTGGGCGTCTCGGCGACGCGGAGGTCTTCGACGTCGTCCTGGATCTCATCCTGCCGGGCCAGGACCCAGGTGCGGTAGATGATGCCCAACATAAAAGCCGTCACCGCGAATGAGATGACGATGGACGTAAGGATCAGCGCCTGCGGAAGGGGGTCGTTGTAGTCCTGCGCGGGCGTGTCCTTGGCGTAGAAGGGCGCCAGGCCGGCATACCCGCCAGTGGCGAGGATCAGTAAATTCGTGGCATTGGCGAGGAGCATCAGGCCCAGCAGGACGCGGGTCAGGCTGCGTTCCAGGAGGAGGTAGATCCCGCAAGCGTAGAGTGCCCCCATCACGGCCAGGAGGGTCAGGTTGACGCTCATGACTGGCCCCTTGCTGTGGTTTCGGCAGGGACGCCCAGTGGTTCCTGCTCCTCGGCCGGGGCCGTCGCCTGGGTTTCGACGTTCTCATCGATCTCGGCGCCCAGGCTGCGCAACACGTCCAGCACCAGGCCCACCACCACGATGTAGACGCCGATGTCGAAGATGGTGGAGGTGACGAACTTGATGTCGCCGAAAACGGGCAGCCACAGTTCGATGATGGCCGTCTGGAAGACCTGGCCACCCAGCAGGAGCGGCACCACGCCTGAGGCGGCAGCAGTCGCAAGTCCGATGCCCAGGAGGGTCCCGGCGCTGATGGGGGTGGCTTCCCGCAGTTCAAAACGGCCACCGGCCAGGTAGCGGATGGTCAGCGCCAGGCCGGCGGTGAGTCCACCGGCGAAACCGCCGCCGGGCAGGTTGTGCCCCGCCAGCAGCAGGTACAGGGAGAAGATGATCATGGAGTGGAAAATCAGCCTGGTGACCACTTCGAAAATGATCGAACGCCGTTCCGGGGCCAGCGTCCTGCCGGCCACAATCCAGGCGTCCCGGGTGGACGCGGCGAACTTCCTGCTGATGGCCAGCGCGGCGGCGTCACGGGAGCCAGGATCGACGCCGGGGTGCCTGCCCACGGTGCCCTCGGCAACATCAGCGGACATCAGGATGCGGTCTCCGCGGCTGCGGACGAAGATCAGGCTGGCCACACCGGTGGCGGCGAGGGCAAGGACCGAAATTTCGCCAAACGTGTCCCAGACGCGGATGTCCACCAAGGTCACGTTGACGATGTTCAGCCCGCCGCCGCCCTCGTAGGCGAGGCGGGGGAATTCCAGCGAAACGGGCGTGGCAATCCGGGCGCCCATGGCGTAGATGGCGGCAAAAATCATGGTGACGCCGAAGCCCAGCCCGATGATGACGCGCACCACCCGGTATTTGCCGCCGGTGCGGTCCCGGAGCTCTGCCGGCAGGCTGCGCATGGCAAGGACAAAGGCCACCAAAATGATGGTTTCCACCAGCATCTGGGTGAGTGCCAGGTCCGGGGCACCCTGCAGGGCGAACATCAGGGCAATGCCGTAGCCCGTCACCGAGACCATCAACACCGCAAGGAACCGCTTGTTTGCCTTGACGGCCGCGAGGGCGCCGATCACGATGCCCGCGGCCGCCACCAACTGCAGCGGCGAATTGGGATCGATGAAATAGAGGTTGTCCGGGAGCGGCTTGTTGGAGGCCAGCATGGCGACGAGCGGCAGGACGCAGGCCACGGAAAGGATGACCGCCAAGTAGAAGTAGAGCGAACCACGCTGGGTGCGGCCGGTGATCCAGACAGCGGTGTCGTCCAGCGCGCCGATGGTGTACTGGTAGGCGCGGTCGGAGTCGATCCAGCCCGGCACGCGGTCCTGCACCCGCGCCACCAGGGTATGGCCAAAGTACATCGCCAGGCCCAGCGCGAACGTGGCAGCCGTCAAACCCAGGGCCGGGGTCATGCCATGCCACAGCGCAAGGTGCCCTGCCTGCTCGGCTGGGGTCCCGGCGTCGGGCGCGGTGGAGGCAAACAGCGCGGCGTACGGCTGGATCCACGCATCCACCGGTGCCGGCCACAGGCCGTAGACGATGGTCAGGAGGCTCAGGAGGGCAGGAGCGGCGAGGAAGGATGGCCGGACGGCCTTGAACGGGGTCCGGTCAACTCCGGGCTTGGCGGCAAAGGCGCCCCACATGAAACGGGCGCTGTAGGCGAAGGTCAGGATGGAGCCCAGGACGATGCCCGCGAGCACCACCATGCCCCACGGACCGCTCTGCGCGTGGTGGACGAAGGCTTCCAGGACCGATTCCTTGGCCACGAACCCGGCGAGCAGCGGGACGCCGGCCATGGACGCGGCGCCGATGCCGGCCACGATCCCGAGGGCCCGGGACGAGGTGAAGACGCCGGACAGCTTCCGGACGTCGCGGGTCCCGGACTGGTGGTCGATGATACCTACCACCAGGAACAGAGTGGCCTTGAACAGCCCGTGAGCGAGCAGCATCGCAAGTCCGGCCAGCGCGGCGTCAGGGGTGCCAAGGCCCACCACCATGGTCAGGAAGCCCAGCTGGCTGACGGTGCCGTACGCAAGGATCAGCTTGATATCGGTCTGGCGGAGCGCCCGGTACCCGCCCACCAGCATGGTGGCCAGCCCGAGCCCTAGGACAACCGGCTGCCAATAGGGAGTTTCCGCGAAGCCGGGCGCCAGCCGTGCCACGAGGTAGATGCCGGCTTTGACCATCGCCGCGGCATGCAGGTAGGCGCTGACCGGCGTGGGGGCAGCCATGGCGCCGGGAAGCCAGAAGTGGAAGGGGACCAGCGCGGATTTGGTGATGGCACCCACCAGGATGAGGACGACGGCGGCACCCACCGCTGAGCCGGTTGGCCCGGCTACCAGCTCGGGAGACTGCGCCAGGATTGCTGAGATCCGGTACGTGCCCGCGCTGTAGCCGAGCATGATCAGACCCACCAGCATGGCGAGACCGCCGGCGGTGGTGACCATCAGTGCCTGCAGCGCGGAGCGGCGGGCGGCAAGCCGCGTGCGGGCGAATCCAATCAGCAGGTAGGACAGGATGGTGGTGAGTTCCCAGAAGATGAACAGCAGAAGGAGGTCGTCCGCCACCACCAGGCCGAACATGGCTCCGGCGAAGGCCAGGAGCTGGGCACCGAAACCGCCAAGGTCCTGGTCTTTTTTCTTGAAGTACCGCGCACAGTAGACCAGCACCAGGGCACCGACCCCCAGCACCAGGAGCGACATCACCCAGGCAAGGGCGTCCATCCGGAAGGCGAACTCCAGCTTGAGGCCCGGAATCCAAGGGAATACCTCGTCCACCGGGCCGGAGTTCGAGTAGACGGCCCCGTGCTGCAGCAACAGCCAGAAGAATGACGCCGCCGGGACAGCAGCCAGCGCATAAAACGCGTTCCGCCCCCAGGCCCTGAACAGAAATGGCGCCACAGCAGCCACCGCAAAGTGCACGGCAAGGACTGTGATCACTGGTATCTCCGCAACGTCAGGGATTCGATTGTCAAAAGTAAGAGCAGGCGGTCATTCGTAAGATTTCAGTGCCCACAGTTTATCAAGGTGCAACAGGCACTCCTGCCGCACGGGGTTGACCGGGTGGAAGGATTCGGCGGCTGTCCGGGTTATCGTCCACCGGTTGTTCGCCACGGGCGGATACGATTCAGCCTATGAACACCGCCAGCGCTCCTGAGGCCATGCAGCCGCCATCGGAACTCGAAGCAGGAAACAAGGCGACCAGCAAGGGCCGCGTCCTCGCCTGGGCCGCCTGGGACTGGGGATCGGCCGCCTTCAATGCCGTGATGACCACGTTCGTCTTCACCGTGTACCTGACCTCCAACGCCTTCGGCGGCGAGGACCAGGCCTCGGCGGTCCTGGGCGGTGCGCTGGCCATAGCCGGCTTCGCCATCGCCGTGCTCGCCCCGGTGACCGGGCAGCGTTCGGACGCAGGCGGACGCCGGAAGCTGTGGCTGGGAGTCAACACGGCCGCCGTCGCCATCCTGACGGCACTGTGCTTCTTTGTGTTCCCGAGGCCGGAGTTCCTGTTGCTTGGCGTGTCCCTCATTGCACTGGGAAACGTGTTCTTCGAGTTTGCCGGCGTCAACTACAACGCCATGCTCGCGCAGGTCTCCACCCCGAGGAACATCGGAAAGGTGAGCGGCTTCGGCTGGGCCAGCGGCTACCTCGGCGGCATCGTTGCCCTCCTTGTTGTCCTGCAACTGTTCGTCCAGCCGAGCTTCGACTGGTTCGGGGCGTCCACCCAGGACAGCCTCAACATCCGCCTGGTTGCCGTGTTCTCCGCCCTGTGGTTCTTCGTCTTCGCGCTGCCGGTCCTGTTCGCCGTTCCGGAACTCCCGCGGCCCAGGCAGGCCAAGTCCCTGGGTTTCCTGGCCTCCTACAACCTGCTGGTCCGCCGGATCAAGGCCATCTACGCCACCAGCCCGCACACCATCTATTTCCTGCTGGCCAGCGCGGTCTTCCGTGACGGCCTGGCCGCGGTGTTTACCTTCGGCGGAATCATAGCCGCCGGAACCTTCGGCTTTGAACTCTCCCAAGTCATCTTCTTCGCCATCTTCGGCAACGTCGTGGCGGCTGTCGGTGCCGTCATTGGCGGCTTCCTGGATGACCGGGTGGGGCCAAAAGCCGTCATCATCGGTTCCCTGGTGGGCCTGCTGATCGCCGGGACCGCCATCCTGGTGCTCGGCAACGGAGACTATGTCTTCTTTGGCATGCAGTGGGCGGGCAGCACCACTTTCTGGGTCTTTGGGCTGTTCCTCTGCCTCTTCGTCGGTCCGGCCCAGTCCTCCTCGCGGGCCTACCTTGCCCGGCTCGCACCCCACGGCGAGTCCGGGGAGCTCTTTGGCCTGTATGCCACCACCGGCCGTGCCGTCAGTTTCCTGGCGCCTTCGCTGTTCACGCTCTGCATCGCGCTGGCCACGCCCCTGGTGGCACCGGGTGAGGCGCAGCGCTGGGGCATCCTGGGCATCATGGTGGTACTGCTCGCCGGCCTGCTTGTCCTGCTGCCGGTCAAGTCGCCGGACAAGGCCCCCATCGCCGTCGTCCCCGCGGCCTAGGGCAGCGCCCTTCAACCCCGCGCGGACGAACTTGGGCCCCCGCGGCCGCGACTTGGGCGGCGCACGCCCCAAAGAGCCGCCCGCGGATTAGGCTGGAGCTATGAACGTGGATGAGACGGACCTCCCCGGCCTTGGCCGGCGGAAGGATTTTATGACTGCTTCAGGGCGCCGCATTGGCGTCGTGGAGCTGCGGGAAGGCCAGACGGAGCTGATCGTCTCCACCTGGGATGATCCCGACACGTGCCAGGCGTCCATTCCCCTCACCGGGGATGAAGCAGCCACCCTGGGAAACCTCCTGGGCGGACAGCACCTGGCCATGAAGCTCACGGAAGAGCACAGGGATGTCCCCGGCATCGTCACGAGGCAGTTCTCCATCGCTCCGGACTCCCCGTTCCAGAACCAGCCGATGGGCAAAGCGTGCATCCGCACGCGCTGTGGTGTCTCCATCGTGGCGATCATGCGTGAAGGCGAGGTGCTCCCGTCGCCGGGTCCCGACGTCGTACTTCACTCGGGTGACCTGCTCGTCGCCGTCGGTACGCAAGAAGGCCTCGACGACGCCGCCGAGATCCTCCGCAACGGATAGCCGACATGGACCCGCTGGCCCTGACCCTCATTGAACTGGGGGCCGTTGTGTTCTGCCTTGGCCTGTTGGCCAGGCTGGCCGGACGGATCGGAATGTCCCCCATCCCGCTGTACCTTGTGGGTGGTCTCGCCTTCGGCGCCGGTGGCGTGATGAAGCTCGAAGGCATCCAGGAATTCGCCCACCTCTCGGGTGAAATCGGCGTCATCCTGTTGCTGCTTATGCTCGGATTGGAATATACGGCTGCCGAGCTTTTCACCGGTCTGCGCAGGTCCTGGCAGGCCGGTGTCCTTGACCTGGTCCTGAATTTCGTTCCAGGCGCCGCGCTTGCCCTGCTACTGGGCTGGGGGGCGGTGGGTGCGATGGTGATGGGCGGTGTGACGTATATTTCCTCGTCCGGGATCGCCGCCAAGGTGATTACGGACCTCGGCCGGATCGGTAACCGCGAGACGCCAGTGGTGCTGTCGATCCTGGTGTTCGAAGACCTCGCCATGGCCGTCTACCTGCCCATCCTCACCGCCACCCTGGCTGGGGTCAGTTTCCTCGGCGGGCTGACCACGGTGGGGATTTCGCTGGCCGTGGTCACCATAGTCCTGATGGTGGCCCTGCGGCACGGCCACCGGGTGTCCCAGGCCGTCCACAGCGAAAACTCCGAGGTATTCCTCCTGAACCTGCTGGGTGCGGCGTTGCTGGTTGCCGGCGTTGCATCCGCCATGCAGGTCTCAGCGGCGGTGGGGGCGTTTATGCTCGGCATCGCTATATCCGGCGCCACGGCCCACAGTGCCACCCGTATCCTTGAACCGCTGCGCGACCTGTTCGCAGCGATTTTCTTTGTGGCCTTCGGGCTGAACACTGATCCGACATCCATCCCGCCGGTCCTTGGCTGGGCGCTGGTCCTGGCCGTCATCACCGCAGTCACGAAAATGGTCACCGGAATCTGGGCTGCCAAGCGGGCAGGAATCGCCCGCCCGGGACGCTTCCGCGCGGGTGCGGCCCTCATTGCCCGCGGCGAGTTCTCCATTGTTATCGCTGGCCTGGCCGTTGCCTCCGGAGTTGTCCCTGACGAACTGGCCGCCCTGGCTACCGCCTACGTCCTGCTCATGGCCATCATCGGGCCGCTGGCCGCCCGCTACGTGGAGCCGGCGGTCAAGGCCTTTGGCCGCCCGGCCCGCGTGCCCGCACAGGCTTAGGACGGCGGGGCCAGTTCCCCGGCCCGCCCGACCCGCGTGCCCGCATCGAAGGGTGCGGGGCTAGATCTGCGTGCGGTGGAAGTTCAGGTGGCTGCGGCTGGCGGTCGGGCCACGCTGGCCCTGGTACCGGTTGCCGTACTCACCGGAGCCATACGGGAATTCCGCGGCGGACGTCAGCCGGAAGAAGCACAGCTGGCCAATCTTCATGCCGGGCCACAGCTTGATGGGCAGCGTTGCCATGTTGGACAGTTCCAGAGTCACATGCCCGGAGAATCCGGGGTCGATGAAACCGGCGGTGGAGTGGGTGAGCAGGCCGAGGCGCCCCAGTGAGGACTTGCCTTCAAGGCGTGCCGCAATGTCATCCGGCAGGGTCACCGTCTCGTACGTGGAGCCGAGCACGAACTCCCCCGGGTGCAGGATGAACGGCTCACCGTCCTCGACCTCCACCAGGCGGGTCAGCTCCGGCTGCTCTTCTGCGGGATCGATGTGCGCGTATTTGTGGTTGTCGAAGAGCCGGAAAAACCGGTCAATGCGTACATCCACCGAGGACGGCTGGACCATCACCGCATCGTACGGTTCAAGGACAATCCGTTGGGAGTCTATTTCGGCACGAATATCGCGGTCAGAGATCAGCACGCCTCCCAAAATACCGCATGCGCGGTGCCCACTGCTGCCCGCGGGCGGGAAAGCTTCAGGCTGTGACGCCTTGGAATGCCCGACGGCGGAACGGACCCGCCGCCGAAACGCGGCCTAAGTGGCCGGCTGGAGTTCCAGGACGTGCTTGAGCCGCTCCAACTGGGCCACCTCGGCCTTCATGGTCCGCTGGACCATGGTGTTCAGGAGGCTTTTGATCCCCTTGGGCTGGAACTCGAGGGCAAACCTGACCCTGGTTCCGTCCGGCTCAGTGCTGAGGTAATAGCCGCCGGAGGGCCTGGCTGGTCCGGCGATGACCTGGAATTGTATTTCGGCACCCGGCCGGGCCTGGGTGATTTCGAAGTCTCCGGCAACGGGCCGTCCGGACCTGCCGGCCAGGGTCTGCTGGTACACGGCGCCCTTAGTACCGGCTGCCCCTGTGGCGAGGTCGATGCTGCGGATCCCGTCCCGCCACTGCGGAAGGTTCAACCCGTCAACCAGGAAAGTGTAAACGGCCATCGCGTCACGACGGATGAGTACCTCGTGCTCTGCGAAGGCCATGGGAATCCTTTGTTCGACGTCTGACTTTCAATAGCCCGCCTCCCCCATGACACCGCAGCTATCCGGTTCAGAGTAGTCAGACGTTTCGCCGTGAACCTAGCTACGGACGGGTACGTTATTGAAGAGTTACTGGATGACGCCGGGTGGCCCTGCAGACACGGGCCGGATCGCGGGCGTCGTTGACAGCGGGGCCGCCCAACTGCGCTAAGCTAAGTTCTGCCCCGCCCAAATCGGGGGCACATGCGGCTGTAGCTCAATGGTAGAGCGCTAGCTTCCCAAGCTTGATACGCGGGTTCGATTCCCGTCAGCCGCTCCACAGCGTGATCAGCACAGTTCTGCAGGGATCCGCACACTTGGTGCGGACGACGCCGGGACTAGCCTTTTGTCCCCAGCCTCACCTGGCGCTCCAAAGCCTTTTTGAGCGCAGCCAGCCGGGCGGCCTCCTGTTTCCGGTATGCGGCCTCCTTCGCTCCGGAAAACACCCGCCCGAGTCCCTTGGGATCGTAGTGTGCGGTGACCGTCATGCGCGTGCTGTCGGCCACTGGATACACCACATAGGAACACATAATCGTTTCGGTCCGGCTCTCCAGCGTCTCGGTCCAGGACCGGTCCGTCACCAGGTCCTCGAAACGCGGCACTTGATCCTCCTGCCCCGGCACTGCCGCGCGCGCCTGCGGGTCGACGCAGAAGGCGTAAACTTCCGGCCGGCTGCAGGGAATAAGGACGGTGTTGTGGATCTCGATGGTTCCCATGGTGCTGTTCCCGTGATGACTAAGCGGGCCTGCCCTTCCCAGTACCCAGAGCGTCATTTTCACATTGGGAACCCTCGGACGCAATGACCGCCGCGCAATCTGTCGGATCAACCTGTCGGATCTACCTGTCGGAGCACCCTCTCGGAGAAACCTGTCGGGCCGATGTCTGGGTGTTGCCTGCCGTCCGCACGCGGGGGCCCGTTAGGTGCTGCCGTGTATCGTCAGAAGTCAGGAACCTCTTCGGTTCCGCTACAGGAGCAAACATGGCCGACAAGTCCCCGCGTCAAGCAGCATCCAAAAAAGCCGGCAAGTCCATCAAGGAAAAGCGTGCCGACAAGCGGGCAGCCGCAGCGCCGGCCAGCTCCCTGGATATCACGTCCAGCAAGGCCGCCAAAAAGAAGTGAGTGGCCATAAAACCCAGCTGAGCCTGGGCGTCCTGGCATCCACACGGAAACCCGACGAGCGCCGCGTCCCCATCCATCCCCTGCATTTCGAGCGGATTGACCCCGAAGTGCGCAAGCGCATGATCCTGGAGCAGGGCTACGGCGAGCGCTTCGGCATCTCGGATGACCACCTCTCCACCCTCGTGGGGAAAATGGCCACCAAGGAAGCGCTGCTGGCGGAGGCCGACGTCGTACTTCTGCCCAAGCCGCAGCCGGCGGACCTGGCCGAGCTGCGCGATGGCCAGGTCCTTTGGGGCTGGCCGCACTGCGTCCAGGACCGCGCCATTACCCAGCTGGCCATCGATAAAAAGCTCACGCTGATCGCTTTTGAGGCAATGAACCACTGGGCCAGCGACGGTGGCTTTGGCTTGCACGTGTTCCATAAGAACAATGAGCTCGCGGGGTACTGCTCAGTCCTTCACGCCCTTTCGCTGACCGGTTCAACCGGCGATTACGGACGGCGCCTCAGCGCCGTCGTGATCGGTTTTGGGGCCACTGCCCGCGGCGCGGTGACCGCGCTGAATGCCCACGGCATCCATGACGTCCAGGTGCTGACCAACCGCGGTGTTGCCGCGGTGGGCGCCCCGATCCACTCGGTCAACATCGTGCAGTTTGATCACGACGACGAGGCACCCTTCCTGAGCCAGGTCATCACCGAGCGGGGCCGGGTTCCGCTGGCTCCGTTCCTGGCCGAGAGCGACATCGTAGTTAACTGCACGCTGCAGGATCCCAATAATCCACTCACCTACCTGCGAACAGAGGACCTGGAGGCGTTCAGCCCTGGAAGCCTGATCGTCGACGTGTCCTGCGACGAAGGCATGGGCTTCAGCTGGGCGCGGTCCACCACGTTCGCGGAACCGATGTTCACCATCGGGAACCACATCAACTACTACGCGGTGGACCACAGCCCCTCCTACCTCTGGAATTCGTCCAGCTGGGAGATCAGCCAGGCCGTGCTGCCTTTCCTGGAGACGGTCATCGGCGGTCCGGAGGAGTGGGACGGGAACGAAACAATTTCCCGGGCCATCGAAATCCGCGACGGCGTGGTCCTGAACAAGGACGTCCTGGAGTTCCAGCAGCGCCAGGCGGAGTACCCTCACCTGCCTGCTTAGGTCCCGGGCAGGTTTTAGCAGCCGCAGACGAACCACGCTGCCGCCGCTGGCTTCTTAGGCCGGCGCCGGACGGCTGACGATCCGCACGGGGTGGCGCCGGTCCTTCAGATCTACCCGAAGTTTCAGCGCCCCCTTGCGGGCAAGGACAACCCCGACGGTCAACGCGGCGAGTGCCGGTACCCCGCCCGACACCAGCAGAGCTATGTGCGGGTCTGCGTGTTCGGCAATCCAGCCGAGCATGGGACCGCCGATAGCCTGGCCGCCAATCAGCACCATGATGTACAGGCTCATGACGCGGCCGCGGATACCCATGTTCGAGCTGACCTGGACCAGCTGGTTGGATCCGGTCAGGAACATCAGGCACCAGAAGCCGGACAACACCATCACCACGCTGAACCAAACCATCGACGGCGCCAGCGCAGCCAGGCACAGCATGAGGCCGTACATTCCGGCGCAAAACACCACCGAGCGAAGCCGCAACTGGCGGCGGCGGGTCGACGCGATGGCGCCGCACAGGGCACCCAGCGCGACCAAGGCGTTCAGCAGGCCGTAGCCGCCGGCGCCGACGTCGAACACGTGATCGGCAAAGGCTGCGAGCAGCACCGGCAGGCTCATGGCGAAAACGGCGATGAACCCGGCCATCAGCCACGGCCAGTAAATAGTGGGTTTGCTCAGCGCGTATCGCAGCCCTTCACGCAGCATGCCCTTCTTCTTGGGGGCCGGGGTGCTGACGAACAGCTGGTCCTTCCGTAGGAGCAGCAGCATGGCCACCGTGGAGCAGCAGGCCAGGGCGTTTGCGGCGAAGGCCCAGCCGGCGCCGACGGCGGTCAGCATCAGGCCCGCGAGCGCCGGGCCGATCAGGCCGCCCAACTGGAACGTGGTGGAGTTGACGCTGATGGCATTGCGCAGGTACCTGGGCCCCACCAGTTCGTTGACGAAGACCTGCCGCGCGGGCTGGTCCAGCACCGTAACCAGGCCCAGCACCAGGGCAATGACGTAGACGTGCCAGACCTGAACTGCGCCAGTGAGGGCGAGGACAGCGAGTGCCGTCGCCAGGACCGCGGCCAGGCATTGACAGACAATGAGGATCTTCCGCTTGGCAAACCGGTCCGCGATCATGCCGCCCCATGGACCCAGGATGAGCGAGGGCATAAACTGCAACGCCACGGTGATGCCCACCGCGGTCACTGAACCGGACAGCTCCAGGACCATCCAGTCCTGGGCAATCCGCTGCATCCAGATCGCAATCACCGCCACAAAGTGGCCGATGGCGAAGATGCGGAAGTTGGGGACCCTGAGGGAGATGAATGTGTGTTTCCAGGGGAGCCGTTCGCTGACGACGGCGATGGGCTGGGTTTCGGAACTGGCGGAGTCGATGACGGGCTGGCTGACGGTTGCCGACGATGGCGGTGGGGGTGCCACAGGGGTGTCCTCAAGTAAGCGGGCGGGTTGGGATGCCCTTAACGCTAGGCTGACCGGCCATGATTATGTAGGGTTATTGCGTCTATAACTCGCATTGCGCAACGTAATACGGCTGCTCGGACCTGCCACGCCCGGCCCACGCACCAGAGACCCACAAGGAGCCCTTCGTGTTCGAACCCGCCCAGCTCCGCTCGTTCCTCGCCGTCGCGGAGACACTGAGTTTCACCAAGGCCGCTGAACGGCTGGGGTTAGCCCAGCCCACCGTCAGCCAGCACGTGCGCAAGCTTGAAGCGGCCGCCAAGCGGGTCCTGGTCACGCGGGACACCCGCGATGTCCGGCTGACAGATAACGGCGATGCCATGGCCGGGTTCGCCCGCACCATCCTGTCCGCCCATGATGCCGCCTCGCGCTACTTCTCCGGCTCCGCCATGCGCGGGCGGCTGCGCTTCGGCACCGCGGACGACCTCGCCATTACCGGGCTGCCCCGGATCCTGCGGGAATTTCGCCAGATCTATCCGCAGATCAACCTCGAGCTCACCGTCGGGCAGAGCGACCAGCTCTACAGGAAGCTCAATGCCGGCCAGCTGGACCTGGTGTTCGTGAAGTGGGTGGCCGGAGCCAAGGACGGCACAGTAGTGCAGCACGATTCCTTCTCCTGGGTGGGGTTGGACCAGACGTCGCTGGAGCCCGGAAATCCGGTACCGCTGATCGCCTATCCCTCCCCCAGCCTCAGCAGGAAACTCGCCATCGACGCCCTGGAATCCCATGGCCGGACCTGGCGTATCACGTGCACCACCCGGCAAATCAGCGGCGTGCTGGCGGCGGTCCGAGCCGGCATCGGCGTCGCGGTGATGCCGTCGTCGCTGGTTCCGGAAGACCTGAAAATCATCACCCGGCGCTTCGACCTCCCGCCGGTCGGGGACGTCGATTTCACCCTGATCCGCAACCCGCTGGCCAACGCCGAAGTAATCGACGCCCTGACCCAAGCCATCGTTGGCAGGACCCTCAAGAAGTCGGCCTAAGGGTCTCCGGACACGCCCCGCGGCCCGTTGCATGGGGCACCGGCTTGGCCAAAACCATTGATGCGGAAGCCCGCATCGCCTATGCTGGATTCCCATGGGTCAAGCAGAGGCCGGTTTTGACAAAACGAGCGCGCGCCTGCAACCCATGGGCCGGTCGCGCTCGGGATAGGCAGCCAATGAAGACAGCCAGTAACTCCCATTTCCACTCAGCGCATCCGCATACCACCCGGCCACTGGTCACCCACCATTCCCATTTCGGTGGCGGGATGGCCACCACGGAGTCCGAATACGTCGGAAAGCCCACCTGTGACAAGTGCGGAACCGACGAATTCATCTATCTTGAGTCGTACATTCCTCCGGTTTACCGGCGTGACGGGGTGGTCAGGACCCTGGGCGAAGTCGCCTACACCTGCACCCGTTGCGAGGATTTCTCCGCTCACAGCGTTCCTGCATCGTGGACTCCCCCGGGCTGGTACCTGGGCTAACTTGCTCCCACGGCGCGCTGGGCGCGGCCGATAGCACTACTACTAGAGCAAAACGGCCCGGCGGCCACCCGAAGGTGGCCGCCG
>NZ_JBLWIJ010000044.1:0-25425 GCF_051365025.1 Arthrobacter sp. R4 | reverse complement strand
ACGACTCCAAGAAAAAAACTACCCGGCGCCCACCCGAAGGTGCCCCCCGGGCCGTTCGCTTGCGCAGGGGTCTTCGGCGTCAGATCAGGGCATCCGAGAGATGGTTCGGCGTGCCGAAACGGTGGGCCGTGATGCTGATGGCCTGCTCGTGCAGGAACGGCAGCAGCTCAACCCGTCCGGCCTCCGTGACCGGGTGGGGGTAGATCGCCAGGTCTGGGCGTCCGTTAGTGGCTTCCGCCAGGGCGGTGGCGTCACCGCCGATCAGGCGGATCCGTGCACCAGACAGCTTGCCCGCAGCCGCGAGGCGGCTGGCTGTTGCCAGCCAGTCGGCGTCGGACTCCACTGTGACGGTGATGTCCAAGCCGGTGAGTACCGAGCGGAGCTGAACCGGAAGTTCGACGGCGGTGGACACAGTGAGTGCCGAGTTTGCCACGACGCCGGCCGCCACGGTCCGCGCCAGGTCCGCCAGCGGCGCACCTTCTGAGAGCCGTACGGTGACCGGCAGCGCACGGTAGCGGAAGATGTTCCGCTCCGCGCTCAGGCCGGAAACGTCCTTGGCGGTGCCGAACTCATCGGCCCAGGCCTGGGCGTCAGAGGCCAGGGAACGCTCAAGCGCCTCAAGCTCGGCAGGCTGCAGGGCGCCGGCTGCCGCGTTCCTGATCCGGCGGACAGCGGCGTTGGTGACAGCTGCCGTGGAGGAGGCTTCGGCACTGACCCAGTCGCCGAGGCCCACAAGGTAGTTCGGTCCGCCAGCCTTCGTGCCCGCACCCACAGCAGACTTCTTCCAGCCGCCGAACGGCTGGCGCTGCACGATGGCACCGGTGATGCCGCGGTTGACGTACAGGTTTCCGGCCTGGATGGAGTCCAGCCAAATCCCGAGCTCGTCAGGGTTGAGAGAATGCAGCCCGGCGGTGAGGCCGTACTCGATCTGGTTCTGCATGGAGATGGCTTCCTCCAGCGTCTCCGCCGTCATTACGCCGAGGACCGGTCCGAAGAATTCGGTGAGGTGGAAGTAGGATCCGCGCCGGACACCGTGGCGAACGCCCGGGCTCCACAGCCGGCCCGTGCCATCCAGCTTCTTCGGCTCCACCGCCCAGGTTTCGCCTTCGCCCAGGGTGGTCAGGGCGTTGAGGAGCTTGCCATTGGCGGGCTCGATGATCGGACCCATCTGGCTGGTGGGATCTTCCGGGTAACCAACCTTCAGGGAGGTGACGGCGTCGATCAGCTGGTTGTGGAACCGCTTGGACTTGGCCACCGAGCCCACCAGGATCACCAGTGACGCTGCGGAGCACTTCTGGCCTGCGTGGCCGAACGCTGAGTACGCAACGTCCTTGGCGGCCAGGTCCAGGTCCGCGCTGGGGGTGACGATGATGGCGTTCTTGCCGCTCGTCTCGGCCAGGAGCGGCAGGTCCTTGCGGAAGGAACGGAACAGCTCGGCGGTCTCATAGCCGCCGGTGAGGATCACCCGGTCCACGGCAGGGTGGGAGATCAGCTGCTGGCCGAGCTCACGCTCGCCGAGCTGGACCATGGTCAGCACGTCCTTGGGGACGCCTGCTTCCCACAGTGCTTCGATCATCACGGCACCGCTGCGGCGGGCCTGCTTGGCAGGCTTGATGACGACGGCGGAGCCGGCGGCGAGTGCCGCAAGGGTGGAGCCTGCCGGGATGGCTACCGGGAAGTTCCACGGCGGAGTGACTACGGTGAGCTTGGCTGGAACGAATGTGGCGCCGTCGACCTTTTCCAGCTTGCGCGCGGACTCGGCGTAGTAGTGGGCAAAGTCCACGGCTTCGCTGACCTCGGGGTCGCCCTGATCGATGGTCTTGCCCGTTTCGGACGCCATGACCTCAAGCAGGTCGGCGCGGCGGGCCTCGAGGACGTCGCCGGCGCGGTGGAGGATCTCGGCCCGCTCGTCGCCGGAGAGGGCGCCCCAGGCCTTGCCCTTTTCGACGGCGGTGCCGATGACCTTGTTGAGGGCATCCGCGTCCGTAATGGTGGCGGCCTCTACAGCGGCGTTGCCCAGTGTGGAGGACGGGACGCGCTGCAGGATGGCCCGGCCCCAGTCACGGTTGGCCGGCAGTGACGGGTCCGTGTCCGGGGTGTCCTTGAATGAATCGTGCGGCAGGGGCTGCGGCGGGAGGCTGCGGTTCTGCTGGCGGTTGGCTGGCGGGATGGCGTCGTCGAGCTTGTCCAGGGAGGCGAGGAAGCGCTGCTTCTCGCGCTCGAAGAGCACTTCGTTTTCACTCAGCTCGAAGACAGCGGACATGAAGTTGTCCTGGCTGGCGCCCTCTTCGAGGCGGCGGATCAGGTAAGCGATGGCGACGTCGAACTCGGCGGGGTGCACCACGGGGGTGTAGAGCAGGAGGGAGCCGACGTCCTGCTTGACCGCTTCGGCCTGGCCCTGCGCCATGCCCAGCAGCATCTCGAACTCAATCCCCGATTCCACGCCGCGCTGCTTGGCGAGCAGCCAGGCAAACGCGATGTCGAACAGGTTGTGGCCGGCCACGCCGATCCGGACGTTGTTGATCCGGTCCGGGTGCAGCGAGTAGCTGATGACGCGCTTGTAATTGGTGTCCGAATCCTGCTTGGTGCTCCAGGTGGCCAGCGGCCAGTCATGCAGCGAGGATTCCACCTGTTCCATGGGCAGGTTGGCGCCCTTGACAACGCGGACCTTGATGGCGGCGCCGCCGTTGGCGCGGCGCTCGGCGGCCCAGTCCTGGAGGCGGATCATGGCCGAAAGCGCGTCCGGGAGGTAGGCCTGGAGCACGATACCGGCTTCGAGGTTCTTGAACTCCGGCTTGTCCAGGATCCTGGTGAAGACCGCAATGGTCATGTCCAGGTCCTTGTACTCCTCCATGTCCAGGTTGATGAACTTGGCCTTGGGGAAGGAGGCGGCACGGCTGAAGAGCGGGGTGAGTTTTTCGACAACGTGCTCCACAGCCTCGTCGAATGCCCACGGCGAGTGCGGTGCCACGGTGGAGGAGACCTTGATGGAGACGTAGTCCACGTCCGGGCGGGCCAGGAGAGTGTGGGTTCCCTCAAGCCGGCGGGAGGCCTCGTGTTCACCCAGGACGGCTTCGCCCAGGAGGTTGACGTTGAGCTTGATCCCGTCCTTGCGGATCTTGGCAATGGCCGGGCCAAGCTTGGCATCGGTGGCGTCAACGATCAGGTGGCCCACCATTTCGCGGAGCACGCGCCGGGCAATGGGGATGACAACCTGCGGCAGGACCGGGGCCATGGCGCCGCCGAGCTGGACAGCGCGGCGCATGTACCAGGGCAGGAAGGACGGGACCTTGGGTGCGAGGGCGGCGAGATTGCGGGCGGCGACGGTGAGGTCTTCGGGCCGGACCACGCCATCCACGAAACCAACGGTGAACTCCAGGCCGTTGGGATCCTTGAGGACACCCGCGAGCTGCTGGGCCGAGGCATCCACGGGAACCTTCGAAGCCTCCGTCAGCCAGCGGCGCACCAGCCCGATGGTTTCGGCCGCGAGGGCACGCGCCTGGGGCACGTCAACGTCAGCTGTGCGGGGCGCGGATCCGGGGTTCACGCCGGGTTCCAAAGCAATGTTGGTCATGGCTGGTACTCGTTCTTTCTTTGGGTTCTGAACTGGTCTTATTCATCAGTATGGGCCCGCAGTCACATAAGATAAAGCGATGTTTTCTAAGTAATACCGATTAGAAAAGCCAACTCTTTTTTACGCCTTAAACACACGTTGCTCTATCACCATTGGCTCCCAAAACATGTACTTGGGGACCCTAGGTGATAGAGCAACGGAGGATGGTGGCCGGGTGGTTAGCCGACGGGGCGGTGGAGCTCCTCGAGCTCTTGGTGGCGCGGGCTGTTGGGGTTCATCAGCGAGTGCTTCTTCCCGTAGAAGAAGTAGATGGCCAGGCCGATGATGAGCCAGACGAGGAACCGCCACTTGGTGTCAGCCGGCAGCTGCCAGATGAGCAGGGTCGAGGCGAGGACACCGAATGCCGGGATGAAGGGCATCAGGGGCAGGCGGAACGTACGGGGTGCGTCAGGCTTCTTGTAGCGGAAGACGATCACTGCCAGGCAGACCACCACGAAAGCGGCCAGGATGCCGATGTTGGTGAGGTCGGCGACCGCCTTGATCGGGAATACGCCCGCCAGCAAGGCCGAGGAGATTCCAGCGATCCAGGTAACCCGCTGCGGGGTTCCGTGCTTGTCCGTTCCGGCGAACCAGCCGGGGAGCAGGCCGTCGCGGCTCATGGAGAACCAAACGCGGGTGACACCCAGGAGGAACGTCAGCATCACGGTAAGGATGGACAGGACCGCGAAGACAGAAATGATGGTGGCGATGACGGGCAGGCCCACGCTGGTGAAGGCAGAGGCAAAGCCAGCAGCGGGATCGATGTCCTTGTAGTTCTGCATTCCAGTCAGGACCAGGGTGGCTGCGACGTAGAGCAGCATGGCGATGATCAGGGACAGGACGATGGCCTTGGGCATGTGCTTCTTGCCGTCCTTGGCCTCTTCCGCCGCGGTGCTCATGGCGTCGTATCCGAACACCGCGAAGAACACGGTAGCTGAGCCGGCAAGGACCGGGCCGAATCCGCTGGGCATAAACGGGTTGTAGTTGTTGGTGTCGATGTAGAAGACGCCCAAGCCAATGATGAAGAGAATCAGGACGACCTTGATGGCGACAGCCACGAGTTCAAACCGGCCAAAGGCCTTGGTACCGCGGGACAGGATCCAGGTGACGAGGAGGCAGACCAGGATGGCCGGGATGTTGATGATGCCACCCTTGCCCTCATCCGCCGTCGAGGTCATCCAGACAGGCAGATGGATGCCGATGCCGGACAGGAAGGCTTCCAGGTAACCGGAAATGCCGATGGCAACGACCGCCACGATCGCGATGTATTCGAGCAGCAGGTCCCAGCCGATGAACCAGCCGATCACCTCGCCCAGCGCAACATAACCGTAGGTGTAGGCCGACCCGGCCCGGGGGATCATGCCGGCGAATTCCGCGTAGGACAGGGCTGCCGCCGCGGACGCCAGGCCGGCGATAAGGAACGAGATAAGAACCGCAGGCCCCACACCCGGGTTTTCTTCACTGCCTGCCGCAACCAAGCCGGCAAGCGAGAAAATACCGACGCCGATAATGCCGCCGACGCCGATGGCCGTGAGCTGCCATAGCCCGAGGGACTTGAACAGGCCGCTGTGTTTGTTTTCTTCTTCAATGTCGTCGAGGGGCTTGCGCCTCATGACCGACTGGGTCATATCTTTGGTGCTCATCAGGAACTCCTGGGTTGGGGGTGCGGCCCCATCGCGGCGCCTAAAGTGCCAGCTGTGACGGGGGTAACTCAGCTACAACAGTATGCAAGCGTGGTTGCGTTAGATAAAGTGACTACTTCTAATCAGTATTCATTAGATTCAACAAGGAATCTCCCATGCTCGATGTCCGCCGCCTCAGGCTGCTCCGCGAATTGAAGATCAGGGGCACGTTGGCCGAGGTGGCCGAGGCACTTCAGTACAGCCCGTCGTCGGTCTCCCAGCAGCTGGCTTTGCTGGAAAAGGAAGCCGGGGTCGAACTGCTCCGCAAGACCGGCCGCCGCGTCCAGCTCACGCCACAGGCCGAAGTCCTGGTGGCCCACACGGCGCAGCTCCTTGAGACGCTGGAGCAGGCCGAAGCGGACCTGGCAGCCTCCCTCACAACCGTCACCGGCACTGTCCGCATCGCCGTGTTCCAGTCCGCGGCCCTGGCGCTGATGCCGGAAACCCTCTCAAGGATGTCCACCGCGTACCCGGAGGTACGGATCGAAATGATCCAGCGGGAGCCCGAAACGGCATTGCACGAGACGTGGGCCCGGGATTTCGACCTGGTGATCGCCGAGCAGTATCCAGGCCACGCCGCACCACGATACACGGAGCTGGACCGCATCAAGCTCACCACCGATGCGATCCGGCTCGCCGTCCCGCCCGAGGCCCCGGGCCGGTCCCGGATCACCTCGATAGAGGACACGGCGGGACTCGCCTGGGTGATGGAGCCGCGCGGCGCGGCGTCGCGGCACTGGGCTGAGCAGGCGTGCCGCAGTGCCGGCTTCGAGCCCGATGTTCGCTATGAGACAGCCGACCTTCAGGCCCAGATCCGACTCATCGAGTCCGGGAATGCCGTTGCCCTCATGCCGGACCTTGTCTGGACCGGCCGGGGCACAACAGCCCAGCTGCTGGACCTGCCCGGCAACCCGCACCGCACCATCTTCACCTCCGTGCGCCGCTCCAGCGCTAAGCGTCCCGCCATCCTCGCAGCCCGCGAGACACTCGCCATTACCGCGGAGTCAGTGCGGAATCCCGACGGCGGCTAAAGGGGTTTCCGGGCCCATCCCGCCACGGGCGGGGCTCCATGACGCCCCGGTCGCCAGTGTTTCCTGCGTCACTGCGCGATCCTTACCCCGACGCTAGACTGATCGGGTTATGAATCGCACAATGTTCAAGTCCAAAATCCATCGGGCCACCGTCACGCACGCTGACCTGCACTATGTAGGTTCGGTAACCGTTGACCTGGACCTGCTGGACGCTGCCGACATCCTGCCCGGCGAGCTTGTTGCCATTGTGGACGTCACCAACGGCGCACGCCTGGAGACCTATACCATCGCCGGCGAACGCGGCTCAGGGGTCATTGGCATCAACGGGGCGGCCGCGCACCTGATGCATGAGAACGATATCGTCATCCTCATCACCTACGCCCAGATGACCACGGAAGAAGCGAAAGCCTACAACCCGAAGGTTGTCCATGTGGATCAGGACAACAAGATTGTCCAGATCGGAAACGACCCCGCCGAGGGCCACACCCCGGGACTGATGCGCCCCCCTTTCGCCCTCAATAACGCTGTCCTGTAACCAGGAGGGTGAGATTTAGCCCGGACTGGCGCTGCGCCTTAGGAGTCAATCCTTGTTAGGCGTACTCGCGGGCTTTTTTGTTGTCTGGTCCATCATCCTGGTGGGCTGGTTTGTGGGCCGAAGGAAGATCCTCGGCGAGAACGCACGTCAGGTCCTCAGCGGCCTGACATTCTTTGTGGCCAGCCCCGCGCTGCTGTTCGAAACCCTCGGCAAGGCCAAGCTGCAGGAAGTGTTCGCGGCGCCCCTGCTCGTGACCGCCGTGGCGGCTTTCGCCACGGCCGCGATCTTCTTTGCCATCACCAAGTTCCTGCTCAAGCGTGCCCTGCCGGAGGCGCTGATGTCCTCGATGGCCGCTTCGCTGGCGAACTCCGCTAACCTTGGCATCCCCATCGCGGTCTATGTCCTTGGCGACGCCAGCTACGTGGCGCCACTGCTGATCTTCCAGCTGGCCTTCTTCACACCGCTGTTCCTCATGATTTTGGACTCCAGCACGAGCAGCCACCGCACTACACCTCTGGGATTCGTGGTGATGATCCTGAGGAATCCGATGATTGTGGGCTCCGGACTTGGCCTGCTGGTGGCCGGGACCGGCTTGCAGGTTCCCCCCTTGGTCATGGAACCGATCCACCTGATCGGCGGTGCGGCAATTCCTGCCATGCTGATCGCGTTCGGCATGAGCCTGAACGGCAGCCGCCCGCTGCAGGCGTCCGCTGGCCGCCGCGTGGACACGCTTCTTGCCAGCCTCTTCAAGCTGGTGATCCAGCCGGCCATCGCCTACGTTTTCGCGCATTTTGCAGTCGGAATGGAAGGGCACGCCCTCTTCGCCGTGGTGATAACCTCTGCGCTACCCACGGCACAGAACGTATTTGTGGCCGCCAGCCGATACAAGACCGGCCTGACAGTCGCCAAGGACACCGTGCTCCTGACAACGGTTGTGGCGGTGCCTGCCATGATCGGCGTAGCGCTGCTGCTGGCCTGACCCGAACCTGGCCTGACCCGAACCTGGCCTGACCCGAACCTGAGGAGGAACAGATGGGAAGAATCCTGGATACCGTAGTGATCGGCGGAGGAGCCATGGGCTCGGCCGCCGCCTGGGCGTTGGCCCGCCGCGGCCGGCAGGTCACGCTGCTGGAACAGTTCGGGCCTGGTCACCGCATCGGCGCTTCGCACGGCACCACGCGCAACCTGAACCCCGGCTACTACCGGCCGGACTATGTGGCCATGCTCGCCGAAGGCCTGGCGCTCTGGGACGAGCTGGAGCAGGAAACCGGCGAAAAACTCCTCACCCGGACAGGCATCGTCAACCACGGCCCTGATCCTCTGCTCCCCCAAGTGCAGGCAGCACTCACCCAGGCGGGTATCCAGGCTGAGTTCCTCAGTCCCGAGGAGGCGGCCGGACGGTGGCGCGGCATCCGGTTCGACCAGCAGGTCCTCTACATGCCCGACGGCGGCCAGTTGAACCCGGAGGCAGCGCTCCCCGCCTTCCAGCGGCTCGCCGCTGCCCGCGGAGCTGACATCCGGCACCACACCAAGGTGGTCGGGCTGGAAATCACGGACGACGACGTCCGGCTCACCTTGGAGCCCGGCCCCGGCTCTTCAGGGGGCATCGAAGTGGTGACCGCTGCCCAGGCTGTGGTGACGGCGGGAGGCTGGACGGAGAAGCTCCTGGCCGGCGCTGCCGGAAGCGGAAAGCTGCGGATGCCCCGGCTCAGGGTCACACAGGAACAGCCGGCGCATTTCCGCGTAGCCGATGAGGGCGCGGCGTGGCCGGGGTTCAACCACATGCCCGGAACCGGCCCGGCCTACAAAAACTGGTACTCGCCCGTCTACGGGATGCAGACGCCAGGCGAAGGCATCAAGGCGGGCTGGCACGGTGTTGGCCCGGAGGTGGATCCGGACCGGCGGAATTTCCTGCCCGAACCCGTCCAGCTCGCGGCTCTGCAGGACTACGCCCGGACCTGGCTGCCCGGCGTGGACGCCGATTCCCTCGAAGCCATCAGCTGCACGTACACCACCACCCCGGATGAGGACTTCGTCCTTGACCGGATCGGGCCCGTAGTCATCGGTGCCGGCTTCTCCGGGCACGGCTTCAAGTTCACGCCCGTAGTGGGGCGGATCCTCGCGGATTTGGCCACGGGCACACGGCCTGCGCCAAAGATCTTCTCCGCAGCCCGCTAGCTGCGCGCCTCCAAGGCCCGCGCCGCCCCCGCGGAACGGAGGTGCTACGGAACCCGGGCGCCTGCCTGATGCTGGTCCAGCAGCCGGGCGCAGCGGATGAAGCCCAGGTGCGAGTAAGCCTGCGGGTGGTTTCCGAGGTGGGTCTCCGTACCGGGATCGTACTCTTCCGGCAGCAATCCGGTGGGCCCAAACAGGTTCACCAGCTGGTCGAAAAGGTCCCAGGCCTCCTCGATCCTGCCCACAGCCACGTAAGCCTCGATGAGCCAGGTAGTGCAGATGTGGAACCCGCCCTCCAAGCCCGGCAGGCCGTCGTCGTACCTGTACCGGAAGACGGTGGGCCCGACGCGGAGTTCGCGTTCCACCGCCGTAACGGTGTCCAGGAAGCGCTGGTCCCTGACGTCCAGCATGCCGGAGAGCCCGATGTGGAGGACGGCAGCATCGAGGTCAGGGCTGTCGTAGGCCACGGTGTAGGACTTTGCGGAGTCGTCCCAGCCCTCTTGCAGGACCTCCTCACGGATGGTTTGCGCCGTGGGCTCCCACGACGGTTCCGGTGCCCTGCCGTGCCGCGCGGCCGTGAGGAGCGCCCGGTCCAGAGCCACCCAGCACATCACTTTCGTGTAGACGTGGTGGCGCGGCGGCCTGCGGGCTTCCCAGATGCCGTGGTCGGGCTCATGCCAACGGGCCAGCACGGCGGCGGCCATCTGCACCATCAGTTCCCAGTGCTCGTCCCGGAGCACCCCGGTGCGTTCGCTGAGTGCGTGGATGAGCTCGGCAATGGGACCGAAAACATCCAGTTGGACCTGGTGGTCTGCGGCATTTCCGATCCGGACGGGGCGGGACCCTGCGTACCCGGGCAGGCTGTCAATGACGGCCTCCGTGGAAAGCGGCGCCCCCGTGACGGAGTACAGCGGATGCAGCCATTCCGGGCCGGGCGCATGTTCGAGGATCCGGCCAAGCCAGCTGAGGAATCCTTCCGCCTCCGTCGTGGAGCCAAGGTCCACGAGGGCGTTCACCGTCATTGACCCGTCCCGCAGCCAGCAGTACCGGTAGTCCCAGTTCCTCGTCCCACCGATCCCTTCGGGCAGGGAAGTGGTGGGCGCGGCCAGCACGGCGCCGGTGGGCTCGTGTACGAGTGCGCGGAGCACCAGTGCTGAGCGACGGACCAGTGACGGCTTCACTGAAGGCAGTTCCAGGTCCTGCACCCACTGGCGGGAGTGCAGCGCCACCCAGGCACGCCGGTCATTCTCCCCGCCAGGGTGCTCCGCCGCAGGCTCGGTGTCCCCACAGCGCAGGTTAAGGACCACGGGCCCGTCCTGCAGGTTGACCGTCGCAGTGGCGGTGCCGTGGCGGCCGTCCGAGGTGATAGTGAAGCTGACGCCGGGAGCAAAAAGGAATATCGGATCAGACGTGCCCACGACATGCAGCTCATCGCCGCGGGCCTCCATGCTGAACGGCGCGTTGGCGTAGTCCGGCCGCGGTGCGAACACGATCTTGGCCGCCCCGGTTCCGGACAGCACGCGGACCAGGCTGGTAATGCCCTCCGGCGCCGGTTCCAGGTAGTCCGTCACGGTGACGTCGGCCCACCGGGTTTCGACGATCATGGTGCTGTCCACGTAGCGCTGCCCCAGCACCTGCGATGTTTTCAGCGGTTCCACGGAGAAGTGGCCGGCGGCGTCCCCGCCCAGGATGTGGGCGAACAGCGACCCTGAATCCGGCAGCGGGTGGCTCATCCAGCAGATCTTTGCATCCGGGGTGAGCAAGGCGGTGGAGGCTCCGTTGCCGATCATTGAGTGCCGCTCGAGTCCCACGGCGTCCTCGCCGAAGAGCCAGGCACGCCGGAGTTCGAAGAGGATGGCCAGCACCCGGGCAAAGGACTCAGGATCCCGCAGCCGGTGAGCGGCGCGGGTCTCCCCCGGGCCCACACGCAAGCCCATGTCCGGGCCTCGGAGCGTGGCAATCGCCAGCTCATCGCTGTAGGCGTCCCCGGCGTACAACGCTGCGCTGGCTCCCAGCCGGGACCTGAGGGTTTCCAGGGCTTCGGCCTTGGAGGGTTCCACTATCGAGAGGTCCAGCACTGAGCCGTCGATGATGAAGAACATCCCGTGAGCCCTGGCGATCTCCCGCGCCGTCTCCGTCACAGTCTTCACGACGTCCGGCGCGGCGGGCCGGGTGTGCACGGAGACCGCCACGGGCTTCCGTTCGATCCAAATGCCTTTCTGGAAGCCCACGGCCTCGGACAACGCGACGCTGACCTTTTGAAGGGTGGCTTCGGTGGCAAGGCTCTGGACGTGGGCGAACCCCATGTCAGTCTCTGCGCCATGGGAGCCGATCAGGTGCACTTCCGCGGGCAGCCGGGACACTGCGGCGAGGTCGCGGAGCGAACGGCCGGAGATGACGGCAGCATGGGTGTTGGGCAGCGCGGCCAGGGCGCGGAGGGCGATCGCGGCGCTCCCCAGCGGCAGCGTCTCAGTGGAAATGCCCTCGGCGTCGCACAACGTACCGCCGTAGTTGCAGGCCACCAACAGCCCTGGGACGCGGGCCAGGACCTTCAGTTCCGCCAGCAGGCTGGGGGTGAAGCCTTCGTCCGCTGCGTCCGACTGGACGAACGCCCGGAGCAGGCCGAGCGGAAGTGACCTGGTCAGCAGCGCAGAATCAGCCACACTCTGGTTTAGCGGAGTAGGCATGGGGAAACCCTTCGAGCGGAACCCGGCCCAGAAAAGCAGCCGCTGGATTACCTTGCGGACTTCCGGGTGGTGCCCCTCCCCGGAAGTCCAGAAGGAATTCCAGAGGGGGCAGTTTTTATTCTCCGCCCGTGCCGTTTCGCCCGAAAGTCCCTCTGGTTGCAAGTGTGTAAACGTCACGCAAGTGGGTAAAGGATCGGCGTCACGCCCGGCAGCCTTTTAGAGCCCGACGGCGGGTTCCCCTGCGTGATTGCGGGGAACCCGCCGTCGTGCTTTACAGAATGCGTGCTGGGCGTGACGCATTCGGAGCGAGCAGGCAGGGGAGGCTAGACCCGTGCCAGGCCGGCGGCCTGAGCCAGCAGTTCCACGGAGCGGATCCGGGCCTCGGTCCCGGTGCTCTGGTGCGCGACGATCAGTTCATCGGCGTCGGCGTGCTTACCGAACTCATCCAGGTATTCGATCACCGCGTCCGGGGTGCCGACGGCGGAGTACGTCATCATTTGGGACACATGCTGGCCCTGCGGTGAGTCCAGGATCATGTCAGCTTCGTCGTCCGTGAACTCGCGGCCACCGCCGAAGAACAGGGACACGCGGGCACGCTTGGTGGCCTGCAGCATTGCCTGCGCTTCCGCGGCGGATTCTGCAGCGATGACGTTCACGCCGGCGATCACGTGGGGTGCGTCAAGCTGGGCTGAGGGCTTGAATTCACGGCGGTAGACGGCAACGGCGTCCTGCAGGGCGTTGGGCGCAAAGTGCGAGGCGAAAGCGTACGGGAGGCCCAGCTGGGCGGCCAGCCGAGCGCCGAACAGCGAGGAGCCGAGGATGTACAGCGGCACATTCGTGCCCTTGCCCGGGGTGGCCTCCACGCCCTGGATCCGGGTGGGGCCTGTGAGGTAGCCCTGCAGTTCCAGGACGTCCTGCGGGAAGCTGTCGGCGGACATCGGGTCCCGGCGCAGTGCCCGCATGGTGTTCTGGTCGCTGCCGGGGGCTCGGCCCAGGCCAAGGTCGATCCGACCGGGGTGCAAGGTCTCCAGGGTGCCGAACTGCTCGGCGATGGTCAGCGGCGAGTGGTTGGGCAGCATGATGCCGCCGGCGCCCAGCCTGATCGTCTGGGTATGCGCGGCCACGTGGGCGATCAGCACGCTCGTAGCTGAAGAGGCGATGGAGGACATGTTGTGGTGCTCGGCGTACCAGATCCGCCGGTAGCCCAGTTCCTCTGCGCGCTGGGCCATGGCCACGCTGCCCGCGAAACTCTCCGCCGCGCTCTGGCCCCTTCCGATGGTTGCCAGGTCAAGAATGGAGAGGGGAAGAGTCACGTCGGTGCCGGCCTTTCAATGCGTTGCGTAGGGTTGGCCGGCCGGGTTGCGGCGGGCACACTGTGGACAACGACGGCGGCGCCTGCGTTATTTCTGCTAGCTGCGGTGGGGTGGCCCACACCGTTATGCGGGGCGGCTCGGGAGCACGCCGACCAGGGGCACACAGCAGGGCCCGGCCTCGCGGCCGGGCCCTGCTGTTGGTTGGTTCCTACTTCAGCTTAAAGTTGGCACTCATGGTGCTGCCGTCGGACGCCTTCATCGTGAGCCGGTAGCAAGTGCCGGCGCCCGTCGGAGTCTTCCAGTTGTAGATGAACTGGCCCGCCGTTGCATCGTAACGGAGTGACGTATTGCCGGTTGCAGTCGTTTCAATTTCGTCAGTAGGGACAATCGGGGAGCACGAGATCTTCGCCATCGAGAACGACATCTGGCTTGGATCGGTGAGCTCAGTTGCGCCCGCGAACACTTCGAACTTGGCCGGTACGGTGCTGCCGCCCTTGACTGTGTTCAACACGCCGTTCATGTCGATGGGCTGGTAGAAGCCCTTCAGGGTCCAGGCCTTGACCTCGTAGTCATCGGTGATCGTGGTGGTGTTGCCTGCGTTGTCAGTGGCGGTGGCAGTCAAGGTGTGCGTGCCTACCGTGGTTTCGTGGCCGCTGACTGTGCAGCTTCCGGCAAGGCCGGAAAGGCTGTCGGATGCGACGCAGCCCGGGGCTGCCGGAGTGGAGCCGTAGTAGCTGTCGGCCAGCAGCGAGCTGAAATTCACCGTCGGAGCTGTCTTGTCGATCTTGAAGCTGGCTGTTGCCACGCCAGCCTCCCGAACGTTGCCGGCGAGGTCTTCGAACGCAGGGCTTGCCACCTCGACGGCTTCGCCCTCACCGGAGGACGTTACCTTCTTGGTTGCCTCCAGCGGCCCGGACACCGCATCGGTTGCCGTGAACGTCGCTTCGACGTCGTTCTTGTACCAACCGTTGGAGTTGGGCGCGGGAGCGGCTCCGGTATAGGAAACCTCCGGTGCCGTCTTGTCGATCTTGAACGAGTGGCTCGCGGCGCCGGCGGCGGTGGTGTTGCCCGCTACGTCCGCGAATTCAGGGCTCTGGACGGCTACGGCTGAGCCTTCGCCGCTGGAGGTCACCGTTTGGGAGGCCGAGGCCGGGCCGGATGTTGCATCCGTAGCGGTGAACCGGGCGACGACGTCCGAGACATACCAGTCGTTGTTGCCCAGGGTGCCTGTGGCGTCGGCGTAGCTGACGGTGGGTGCGGTCCCATCCCTCTTGAGGGACACGGTGGCCGGACCGGCGCTGCCGCCACCGCTGGTGGCTGTGCAGGAGTAGTCGTTGGGCAGCTGGTCGGTGGAGACCAGAGTGTCATCGCAGCCGACGAGCTGAAGCGTGCTGGGTGAGTCAGGCTCGGTGACGGTCCAGGTCAGCTGGACAGAGTTCCTGTACCAGCCCGCCAGCCCGTCCGCCGCGGCAGGGCTGAGGGTGTAGCTGATCACCGGGGCGGTAGCATCGACGATGCCGTAGGTCACGGAACTTGTGGCCGTCATGCCGCCGCCGTCGGTGTAGCTGCAGCTGGCCGTCTGGGACCCGATCCCGGTGGCAGCGTCATCGCCGGTGATGGCGCTGGGGATTGCGGGGAAGGAGCTGTTGCCGTCTTCGGTGTCCGTCACGTGACAGACCCCAGCAGGAACGGACCCTTTCGCGTAAGAGGCGCCCGGGGTTACCCCGCTGATCGACAGGACAGGTGCTGTGTTGGCCGGAGGGGCCACGTTTACTTGGAACGGAACAGCCGCGAGGCTAAAGGTGCCCCCCGAGTTGTTGGAGGCGACAGTCGCTGTCACTGTGGCTGAACCTTCCGCGACAGGGTGCACCCCTACCGTCGGCGTATCGTTGCAGGATGTGAACGACACTTGCGGCGTGGTGATGGTCGCCACCGCAGTGTTGCTCGAAACGATATTCAGGGTAAGGACGGTCGATCCCGTGAGGTTACAGCCGTTCTTTCCGTCACCGTTTGAGGGGGTCAGTGCCAGCAGCGTGGATCCGTTGGACCCGCCGACGTTGAGGGGCATAACCTCCGCAACTGAATCAACGCTCGCATCCAGGGTGTTGTAAATGGTGTCCGCATAAACCACCCCCGCACTCGCGAGAAGAAGGCTCCCTGCTGCAACCGCGGCCGCTGTCCTTAAGCTTGCGCGGCGGAGCAAAATCTTGCCAGGCCCCGTGTCCTGGATTACTTCTGAATACTTCATGATGGCCTCCCTCATCCGCGGTGCAGCCGTTCCGATCGCACCGTAGTCCCACCGTAGGGATCACCCCCCGGTGAGCACACGCGTAATCCCCACCCGTCTTTCGGGGACGAGTACTCGTTTTCCCGGACCCGTTTTGGCGCGCTACTTGGTTTGCCCGGGGCTACGCCGCCAAAACACATGCTGTGAGTACTCCGAATGCCCCTGAATATGACCGCACCGTGCGCCCGATTAACTGCAGTTACGCCCTGTATCTCCGGGTTTCGGAAGCTTTGATTCCCTCGCGGGGACTGCCGGACAGTTGCAGCCAAGAACAACGATCCGTTCTGCAATCAAGCAATTTTCTCGGGGTAAACATGCCAACACTCAAGCAAGGCAGGCTGCCGGTGCAGCAGTTGCAATCACCACACTCCTGGCGCTGGCCGCCTGCTCGGACCCGGGCGCAACGGCGGCGTAAGCACCGTCGTCGGGCTCTACGGTGACCGCGGCCGGCAAGACGTTCAACCTGGCCCCGGAGCAAAACACGCGGTCCAGGAGTTCCAGGCCGCGGCGCCGTGCCTCCTCCTTGGTGCGGCCCTGCGCAACGACCGGCGCCTCGGCCACGTTCTGTGGACGCTCTCCTGGAGCTCCACACGGAACTGGGCTTCCGCAGCCACCTCTGGCCGCTCATCGCCAAGGAAGCCGGCTACGGCTACTACCGCGAGCTGTTCACGGGCAGCCCCGAAAGGGTCAGCACAAGCTGGGCTGAATTCTCCCGCCGCTTCGCTGCGCTCGACTGGTACAGCACAGCCCGCGAGGACCTGGTGGCCGCTTCCGTCCAGGACAGCGGCCTCCGCCTGGACTTGGAGCGCCTGGACAGGCCGTTCGCCGGACAGTCCTTCCCGAGCCATTCCGAGGTGCAGGACGCGGTGACGAAGTACATCGAACACGATCTCCTCGTCCGCGACGGGCCCGACCACCCCGAGACGATGGCTCTGTTTGTGGCGCTGTTGAAGGTGTACATGGACCTTGGCCGGCTGGTTCCGGCCGAGCGGCTCAACGCCCGCTCGCTGCAAACCCGTGCACGGCTGGTGGCACGGCTGGCCACCGGGTACGAACCGCAGTTCGATGTTCATGGGGATCCGGAGACGATAAAGTCGCTGGCGTTCACCAAGAATCTCCCGGGCCCGCCACTAAGCTAGCGGCATGGCCAACAAAACCACCGCAGAGAAGCTCGCCACCATCCAGAAGGGCTACGCCCTGGAAGGTGCCACCATCGAACTCGGTGCCGCCATCATCGACGGCGAACTCCACAAGGAAGCCCAGGTCCGGCTTCCGCTGGCCATGATGAACCGGCATGGCCTTGTGGCCGGAGCCACCGGCACTGGCAAGACCGTCACCCTCCACATGATGGCAGAGCAGCTGTCCGCCGCCGGGGTCCCGGTGTTCCTTGCCGACATCAAGGGGGACCTGTCCGGCCTTGCCACGGCCGCGGCCGGCAGCGAGAAGCTCGCCGCGCGGACCGAGAGCATCGGCCAGGAGTGGGCGGGGAAGACGTTCCCGGTGGAATTCCTGGCCCTGGGCGGCGACGGCAACGGCGTGCCCGTCCGCGCCACCGTCACGTCGTTTGGCCCCATCCTGTTGTCCAGGGTGATGGAGCTCAACGACACCCAGGAGTCCAGCCTGCAGCTCGTATTCCACTTCGCAGACAAGAACAACCTGGAACTTATCGACCTGAAGGACCTCCGCTCGGTCATCCAGTTCCTGACCTCGGCTGAGGGCAAGGACGAACTTGGCGAGCTGGGCGGTCTCTCCAAGGCCACGGCCGGGGTCATCCTCCGGGAACTGGTAAACCTGGAAGCGCAGGGGCTGGAACGGTTCTTCGGCGAACCGGAGTTCGACACCGCTGAGCTCCTCCGTACGGCGCCGGACGGCCGCGGCGTGATTACCTGCCTGGAACTGCCCACGCTGCAGTCCAAGCCCATGCTGTTCTCCACGTTCCTGATGTGGCTGCTGGCCGACCTCTTCGAGGACCTGCCAGAGGCCGGGGATCTCGACAAGCCCAAGCTGGTGTTCTTCCTGGACGAAGCCCATCTGCTGTTCAACGACGCGTCCAAGGCGTTCCTGGACGCCATCACCACCACCGTCCGGCTTATCCGGTCCAAGGGCGTGGGTATCTTCTTCGTGACCCAGACTCCCAAGGATGTGCCGGCGGACGTCCTCGGCCAGCTGGCCAACCGTGTCCAGCATGCCCTGCGCGCCTTTACGCCGGAGGATGCCAAGGCACTCAAAGCCACCGTGTCCACCTTCCCGGTCAGCGATTACGACCTCGAGGAAACGCTGACTTCGGCGGGCATCGGCGAAGCCGTCATCACGGTCATGAATGAGAAGGGCGCCCCCACCCCGGTGGCGCATACCCGGCTCCGCGCGCCAGAGTCCGTCATGGGCCCCAGCTCGGACGAACTGGTCAAAAGCACGGTGGCCGGCTCCGCGCTGCTGGCGAAGTACGGAACCTCGGTGGACAACGTCTCCGCCTATGAAAAGCTCACGGGCAAGGCTGCGGCGCCCACTGGAGCGGCGGCACCGGGCGAACCACCTGTGCCCGGAGCTCCCAGGAGCCAGGCCGACGTCGACGCCGAGGCCCGCAGGATCGAGGAAGAGATCCTGGGCCGGCCCAGCAGCCGCCCGGCCCCGTCGCCGGCACCGTCGGCCGCACCGGAGAGCGGCGATTCCGGGCGGTCCCCAAGTGCCCCACGTGCCCCCCGCACACGGGCACCGCGTGCCCCGGAACGGCCCGCCCCGGCAGGCGGCGACCTGGTGGGCGACCTCGCCGGAGCCTTGGGCGGGGCGCTGGGCGGCGGGCTGAAGAGCATGGTCCGTTCCATGGGCACCCAGCTCGGCCGGGAACTGCTCCGAGGCGTTTTCGGCACGTCGTCCCGGCGCCGCCGCTAGGCCCAAACTGACGATGTTCCAGGGACTGGAGTGCCGCCGTCGGGCCCTGGTAAAGCGGCCGGTACACGTCATGCAGGCGTGCCCCGGCACCCGGAATTGGCGGGCTTGCAGGTAACGTGGGGGACGTGCAGATGAGTCAAGCGTTGGTGAGGATCGCGGCCGGATGGCTGTTGGGCCTCATGCTCGCCGTGGCCGGAGCCATCGTGGCGGTGAACCTCGTGAACGATACTGTGGCCAGTCCTCAGCAGCCTGTGCGCGAGTACCTGGACGCCCTGCACAGCGGTGACGGCGGCAAGGCATTGGGCCTGCTACGGGCCACTGTCCCGCAGGCCAACGCCGCAATGCTGGACGGTACAGCCCTGCAGACAGCGGCCTCGCGGTTCGCCAACGTCAAGATCGGCGACGCCGAAGAACGGCCGCGCAACCAGGTCATGGTGCCCATGGAGTACACCATTGACGGCAGCCGTCTGCGGACCGAATTCATGCTGGAGAAAACCGGCACCGAGTGGCTTTTCTTCAATACCTGGGCCTTTGTTCCCTCACGGCTGCCAACCGTGGATATCACCGTGGTGAACGCCAGCGAGGCCACCGTCAACGGCGTGCCGGTTAACATGCCCAACGGCCGCAACACGTTCGCCGTCTTCTACCCCGGCGAGTATGAGGCATCCCTGAACGGCGAGTATTTCGCTGCCCCGCCTACGCGGGCCACGATCACGGGCAACAACGTCCCTGTTGCTCCACTGAACCTGCTGACCCAGGCCACGGAGGACCTGAAGGAGGACGTCGGGGCCAAGGTCAAGGAGTTCCTGGACACGTGCGCCGCCGAGGCCCAGAAGCAGCAGAAACTGCAGCCGGACTGTCCCTTCTACTACGCCAGCAACAACACGGTGTACGACGGCACCATCAAGTGGAGCATCACCGAGTACCCGGAGATTTCCATCGAGCCCTTCGGCGGTCGTTGGGTGGTGGCGCCGCTGGATGGCAAAGCCCGCGTGGAGGCGGTCCAGCAGAATTCCTTCACGGGCGCCAATTTCCCGCTCAACGAAGAGGTGGACTTCAGCTTCACCACCCGCCTTGACGTCGCCGGCGACACCATCAAGGTCACGCCGCTGCTGAGCTACTAAGCTCAACCGGCCAGTAGCCCTGCCGCACTGGCCCAGTTATGGGAGGCTGCCCGTTGCATCACCAACCGCCTTCGTGGCGGTTGCGTTGATAACCGGGCCGGTTCGGTTGGGGCCACCGCAGCGAACCACGGGCAAGCACCTCCCGCACCTGCGCCAGGACAGATTCCGGTGCGTGAACGACGTCATCATAGAAGAACCTGAGCACAGGCAGTCCCTGCAGTGTGGCCGTGTTGTCCCTGCGGCGGTCCTTCTTGAACTGCCGCGCCTCAAGATGGAACGCAAGTCCGTCGATCTCCACAATGAGGAAACCCTCCAGCAGGAAGTCCACCCGCCCGATGCCGTCGATCCATACTTGGGTTTCTGTGGAAATACCGGCATCCCTGAACAGCACCCTGGCCAACGTCTCGAGGAGGGAATCTGCGCCGCGGTCCACCTTGGACACCACGGTCCGCGCCTTGCCGCAACGATTGCCGGTCAGGTGGCGGAGCAGGAATGCGCGGTCGATGTCTCCCCGGTTGTACGCACACTCCACCATGACCAGGGATTCGAGTTCCGGCAGGCATAGCAGCGCATGCAGCAGGACATCCGGAAGGGCTGCAAGCGTCCCATGGCTGGGCTGCTGCGTCAGTGGAAGACGGTGGCTGCCACAGCCCACAGGGTTCCGGCCATTACTCTGCCAGTAGTGAGGCCGCACCGGAGGACGGAGCTGCCAGAGGCCGAATGCTGGAGCGGCAGACGCGCACGTGAGGAGACCACGAGCGCGCCCGGCGGCTACGAGCTGCGGATCAGCGTCCGCAAGGGCCAGGAGCCCCCGCTGCACGCGAACCACTTCGCCGCTCCGCAGCGCCCGGCGAAGTCCGGTTTCTGTAGCACCGGCAGTCAGCACTTCCCGCGTCAGCAGCACTCCGCCCGCCGACCTGAGGATCTCCGTGGGGTCCATAAAGCCACAATGTCGGCCCTCCCGGCCGGCAGACAGTCCCGGAACTGGCTATGTGGACAAGCCACGCCCTCGGACCAGCGCACAAACTGGCCCAGTTTTGGCGGCAGCAAGGACAAAACTGGCCCGGTTCCCCACCCTCGCGGGTCGAAAACCGGGCCAGTTCGGCACTTAGGTCAGGACGGCGGCGCTCAGTCCATGCCGCGCAGGTCCAGGACCAGCTCGGTGTCGCCGTCGTCCTGGAGCAGGACCGGAATGCCCCAGTCCTGCTGGTACAGGTGGCACGCGGCGTGGTCGGGGATCTCACCGTCCTCGGTTTCGGGCCCGTCGCAGGCCGCGGCGCGGGCCGTAATGTGCAGGATGCCCTCGGGGACGTCGGCGGAGAGCTCCACAGTCCGGAGCAGCCCCACCGAGGTTCCTCCGCCGGCCACGATCAGCTCGGGCGGCGTGGAGGAGATCTTCATCTGGGTGGGATCGCCCCAACGGTCATCGAGCTTCTGGCCGGTGGGCGCGGTGAAGCGGACCTTGAGCTCCAGCAAGCCGGGCGCAACCGGGCTCTTGGGCCGGTGGGTCTGCACTGCACCCTCATCCACCTGCTGGGCTTCCTTGGGGATCGGGACGTACACGAGCTGGTGCTTGTTGGCCTCCACCACTACGAGCAGCGGTTCGGAGCCTGCCGCATGGGTGTGGTCCACGATGACGTCGGAGGGTTCGGCCAGCCCGCGCGCCAGGGTAGAAACAGTCTTGGACGCAGGGTCATACCTTCGCACCGCGCCGTTGTAGGTGTCAGCGATGGCTACCGAACCGTCGGGCAGGACGGTGACACCCAGCGGGTGCTGCAGCCGGGCCTCAGCCGCGGCGCCATCACGGAAGCCGAAGTCGAACAGTCCCTTTCCGACCGCGGACTCCACGGTGACCGTGCCGCCGTCGTCAATCACCAGTTTGCGCAGGGCCGACGTCTCGGAGTCAGCCACCCAGAGGTTGCCGTCAGCGTCCTCGGCGAGGCCAGAGGGCTGGGCAAACCAGGCCTCGTGGCCCTGGCCATCCAGCAGGCCTTCGAGGCCGTTGCCGGCGGCGATGGCTACGGCACCAGTCAGCGGGTCAAAACTGAAAATCTGGTGCGTTCCGGCCATGGCTATCACTACTGCCTTGAGCTTGCGCGACCAGACGACGTCCCACGGGGAGCTCAGGGAGACCTCCAGCGGGTGCTCGCTGAGGCGGCCCGTAAACCCAGCGGCGTCCTCGTCAACGCGGGCGGGGCCTGTTTCCAGCAGCCGTTGAATGCCGTTGCCCACGAGGGTGGTGGCCTTTCCGTCCTGCAACGACAGCCCGCGGAGGCGGTGGTTGACGGAGTCGGCAATGACGACGTCGTAGCCCACCTTCGCTGCCACGTCCTCCGGGAGCAGCACCAGGCCTTGCGGCTCGTTGAACTGGGCGGTGGCCGCGTCAGGATCGGCTGGGTCAGCGGCGGCAGGGCCGTCAACGTGGCCCTTGGTGCCGGTGCCATAGGTCGCCAGGACCGTGTGGAAGTCGGTGTCCAGCTCCAGAATGCGGTGGTGGCCGGTGTCGGTTACCAGCCACGAACCGTGGGTTGCTGCGGCATCAACGGAAGTCCCGCCGTCGGAAGCTCCTGCATCCTGTCCCGGGTTGGGGGCCGTCCCGCGTCCGGCAGGCAGGAACAGGGCCTTGCCTGGGAACCGCAGCGTGCCCGACGTCGGTTCTGGCGCCACGTACGGCCCGGAACCGCGGTGCAGGGTCCCCTTGGCCTCATGTTCGGCGATCAGTTCGGGGATGAGCACGGCGAGGCCGTCGGCGTGGCCTTCACCGGACAAGTGGGCAACGATGTAACCCTCGGGGTCGATGACAACCAGGGTGGGCCAGGCACGCGCGGTGTAGGCCTTCCAGGTTTCCAGTTCGGGGTCGTCCAGGACCGGGTGGTGGATCTCGTAGCGTTCCACAGCGGCCGCCAGGGCCACGGGGTCTGCTTCGTGCTCGAACTTGGGCGAGTGCACACCGACCGTGACCAGCACGTCGGAGTACTGCTCCTCCAGCGGCCTCAGTTCGTCGAGGACGTGGAGGCAGTTGATGCAGCAAAAGGTCCAGAAGTCGAGGAGCACAATCTTCCCGCGCAGGGCTTCAAGGTCCAGCGATTTGCCGCCGGTGTTCAACCAGTTGCGGCCCACCAGTTCGGAGGCCCGGACCCGGGCATGAGTGCGTACGGTTTCGCTCATCAGCGTCCTTCCAGCTTGTTGCGTTCAGCCAGCTTGGCATCGCGTTCGGCCAATTTGGCAAACATATCGTTGTAAGCACTCAGATCGGCGTCGTTATTCCTGTCCGCTGCCCGGTCCACGCGTTTGGTTTCACGCGCGTCCGACCGGGACCACATGACGGCCACGCCAATCGCCACCAGCAGGGTGGGTACTTCACCGATGCCCCACGCCACCGCGCCTCCGGTCTGCTGGTCCAGGAGGGCCGATGGTCCCCAGGCCCGGCCGAGGTTGCCGAAGTAGTCAGCCGCCAGGAGGTTGGTCCCGCCCATGATGGCCACGCCGAAGAAAGCGTGGAAGCCCATGGTGGCCAGGAGGAGCACCAGCCTCATGGGATACGGTGCACGTCGGGGCAGCGGATCCGTGCCGATCATGCTCAGGATGAAGATGTAGCCGGTGAGCGCAAAGTGCAGGTTCATCAACTCGTGGCCAACATGCTCGCGCATCGCGAACCCGAATGCGTCCGAGTAGTAGAACAGGACGATCGATCCAGCGAAGTTACCGGCCGCGAAGATAGGGTGTGTCACCAGCTGCGAGAACTTCGAGTGCACAAACACCAGAAGCCATTCGCGCAGACCCCGGGAGCCGTCCCTTCGGGCAGGGAGCGCCCGGAGGGCCAACGTCACGGGTGCGCCAAGCACCAGGAAGATGGGCGCCACCATGGTCAGGGCCATGTGGTCCACCATGTGTGCTGAGAACAGGACCCGGCCGTACACCGCCGGCGGCCCGGACGTAATGTACGTCAGCACCATCAGGCCGAGCACCCAGTTCACCGTTCGGAACCACTGCCATTTGTCGCCGCGCCGCAGGACCTTTGCAACCCCGAGGGCGTAGGAGACCAGCCCGAACACCGCGACAGCGATCCACAGCCAGTCCAGGCGCCATTCCGTCAGCCAGCGCTCGGGGGTCAGCTCCGGGGGCAGCTCGTAACCGGAGAGGATGAAGGCAGGGGACGCATCGGGGGCGAACGTGGTGGGCTGCGGCGGGGCGGACCGGCTCAGCGCTACGGCGACGCCGGACGTGGCACCCATGATGAGGAGTTCCACCACCACCAGCTGCCACAGGACGCGTCGGGACGAGAACGCGGATCCCTTGCGGCCAAGCTGCGGGATGACCCACTGGCGGTGCATAAATCCGATGCCGCCCAGGACCAGTGTGGCGGCGGTCTTCGCGAGGATCAGCTGCCCGTAGGCGGAGCCAAAGAGGTCAGCCCAGCTGGTGATGCGGATGCTGGCATTGATGACACCGGAGGCAAAGACCAGGACGAAGGCGAAGCCGGCGAGGGACGAGAACCGGCGAAGGGTGGGTTCGGTAATGTCCGCTGCAGTGCCGGGCTTCGAGGCGGTCAGGATTCCCGAAAGCAGGGCCAGCAGAATGATGCCGCCCACCCAGGCACTGACGCCTACGAGGTGGAGGCCCAGGGAGTTGATGGCGCCTTCGTGGTCGGAGGAACTGGACGAGTGGCCGATCAGGGCAGCTGGCACCAGGCCAATGAGCGCCAGGACCAGCGTGAGTGCGAGGCCTCCGAGCGACCGCACACCGAACAGAGCCGTGGTGACGACCGCCGCGATGATGGTGACGGCGAGCCAGGCGCGGCCGGTCTCAATGTCCGTCATGAAGTAGACCAGTGCCTGGGTAAATTCAGCGTCCCCGGAGATGCCCTGGCCCGCGACGTCCGAGTAGGTGAGCACCAGGACCGCGATGGCTGACAGGGTCCAGGCTGCACCGGCTGCAGCCGCCACGGCCAAGGCCCTTGAAAAGGCCGGGTGTTCCGGGCCGTCGTCGTCCTTGGAACGCCGGGACGCGCTCCGGGGCAGGATGCCGACGGCGAAAATCAGGCCGCCCACTACCGTTGCCAGGGAGACGTTGTGGATGGCTTTGCTGATGGGAAGCCCCCAGCGGGCCAGCGCACCCGGGTCAGAGACCTCACGGGCAGCGGCCGCACCGGAGAAGAGGAGTGCTGCCGTTAATCCCAGGAGCAGTGCCGCCAGGCCGGCCAGCTGCCACGGCCGCGAGATGCCCAAGGCACCGGCCAGTCCAGGCGCTCCCTTGCCGGGCATGGGCTGGGGTGCGGTGGAACGGGATTTTGCTGCGGAAGGCACCTATCCATTGTCCGCTACACGTGCCGAGGCGGCGAATCGGCTTAAAGCGGTGGAGCGGCAACCAAAGGGTTGCCGCTCCACTGATGCTGGTGAAGAAAGTTACTTCTTCTTGGCTACTGCAGCCTTCAGCTTGGAACCAGCGGTCAGCTTGACGCTGTGGCCGGCTGCGATCTGGATGGTCTCGCCGGTCTGCGGGTTGCGGCCGGTGCGTGCTGCACGGTCGGTGCGCTCGACGGCGAGCCAGCCCGGGATGGTGATCTTCTCGCCCGCGGCGACAGAGGTCTCGAAAACCTCGAACAGTGCGTCGAGGACGGAGTTGACGGCTGCCTGGCTGGTGCCAGCCTTGCCTGCTACCTCTGAAACAAGTTCACTACGGTTCTTAGCCATTGATGTCCTCCTGGACGGTCATGATTTCTGGAGCCTGCACGCGGCATGCGTACAAGCCACTGTTCGAAAACTTACCAGCTTGGGCCGCCGAGGGCCGCAAATTCCGCGTGTTTCCGCGACTTTTTGACTCAAATCACCAGATTTGGGGGGATTTTCGCGGGAATTGCGCCCACAGCGGACGCTCTCTCAGTTGTTGCGGGTTCGTTCGGATGTTGTCGCTGTGTGGTGTGGGTGGGGTACGACGGCGGTGCCTGGGGTGGGTGCGCCTGGCCGGGTTCCGTCGGGGGTGGGGGTGTGTTAAATGGGTCAGGCCCCGACGTGTTTGTCGGGGCCTGAGCCTAATGTGTGTCCGGCGGTGACCTACTCTCCCACACCCTCCCGGGTGCAGTACCATCG
>NZ_JBLWIJ010000043.1:0-74827 GCF_051365025.1 Arthrobacter sp. R4 | reverse complement strand
CCAGGGACTCAACCCACTCGGCGGTCTCTTCCGGATCACGATCAGGCAGCTGGTTAGTCAACCCGCTGAGGATATGGGAGGTATCTTCTCCTGCAGCCACGTCAGCCTCGTTTCATCTTTGAATGTAGGGCTTATGTTTTCGTATTGTGAGAAAACAATTTTACGATTCGAGATTATCGAGGGAAGCGCGCCATGGTCAACACGACCAGGCCGGACCCGCTCCCCTTGGGCCGATGGCTGCGCTGCGCACCGATTGTGACCGCTGGCCAAGCCTGCGTGCCTTGACCCGAGGTGATGCAGCTCATACTCTTATTTCACTATTCAATAACTTCATTTCGCGATGTGGAATAACAGCAAAGATCGTCAGATCAGGGGCTCACCACCGCGGAAATCCCAGAACTGGAGATCCAGATGCAGACGACCCCACCAGTCGGCGTCGAACCGGCTCCCGCCCCGACAGCGTTGTCGGGCCAGCCGATCCACCCGGCCACCGGCATCGACGCCCTGTGCGAAACCGCAAGTGCCGCCTCCGGCCAGGCCATCAGCCCGAGCCTGTACAACGTGGACCTGGCCCCGACGAAGCGGCAGGGCCGCCGTTGGACCGGCTACAGCATCTTCACCCTGTGGGCGAATGACGTACACAGCCTCGGCAACTACGCGTTCGCCGTCGGACTTTTCTCGCTGGGCCTTGGCGGCTGGCAGATCCTCGCTGCCCTGGCCATCGGCGCCGTCCTGCTCTTCGCGCTGCTGAGCTTCTCAGGATTCATGGGCCAGAAGACCGGCGTGCCCTTCCCCGTCATGAGCCGGATCAGCTTCGGCATCCGCGGTGCCCAGCTCGCCAGCCTGCTGCGCGGGGCGGTGGCCGTCGCCTGGTTCGGCATCCAGACCTTCCTGGCCTCAGTGGTGCTGCGGGTCATGCTCGTGGCCATGGTTCCGTCGCTGCACGAGCTGGACACCAACTCCATCCTTGGCCTGTCCACGCTGGGCTGGATCGCTTTCGTAGCACTGTGGATCGTGCAGCTCGTGATTGTCAGCTTCGGCATGGAGATGATCCGCAAATATGAGGCATTCGCCGGACCCGTCATCCTCCTGACCATGGTGCTCCTCGCGGCCTGGGTCTTCATCGAAGCCAAGGGCGCCATCCAGTGGACGGGCATCCGCGGGCTCGAAGGCGGCGAGATGTGGCGGACCATCTTCGCCGGCGGCGCGCTGTGGGTGGCCATTTACGGCACGTTCGTCCTGAACTTTTGCGACTTCACCCGCTCGGCTGTCTCCAGGAAGTCGATCGTCCGAGGCAACTTCTGGGGTATCCCCATCAACATGCTGCTGTTCGGCGCCATCGTGGTGGTCCTTGCCGGCGGGCAGTACAAAATCAACGGCACTATCATCGAAACGCCGTCGGACATCGTGGAGAGCATCCCTAACACGCTATTCCTGGTGCTGGCGTGCCTCGCCATCCTGATCCTGACCATCGCCGTGAACCTGATGGCCAACTTTGTGGCGCCCGTCTACGCCCTCACCAACCTGTTCCCCAAGCGACTCGACTTCCGGAAGGCCGCCTGGGCGAGCGGCACCATTGGCCTGGTGATCCTGCCGTGGAACCTTTACAACAACCCGCTGGTGATCGTGTACTTCCTGGGCGGGCTCGGTGCACTGCTGGGGCCGCTGTTCGGCGTTGTCATGGCCGACTACTGGCTGCTCCGCCGCGGAAGGGTCAATGTGCCAGAGCTCTACAGCGAAAGCCCGGCAGGAGCGTACTTCTACACGAAGGGGGTCAATCCCAAGGCGATCATCGCGCTGCTCCCGGCGTCCGCCGTCGCGATCCTTATTGCCTTTGTACCAGCGCTGGAAGCCGCGGCGCCGTTTGCCTGGTTCTTCGGCGCGGGCCTGGGCGCCCTGACGTACTACCTGATCACTGACCGCAAGCAGCAGTTCGACGACGTCGACGGCGAACCCATCGCCGTGGCCAGCACGCACTGACACGCCTTCCACGCTATGAACCATGGAGAGAGATGCGCATCCTCGTTGCCAACGTAAACACCACGCAGTCCATGACCGATTCCATCGCAGCCCAGGCCAGAAGCATCGCCGCGCCCGGCACGGAAATTGTGGGGCTCACGCCCAGGTTCGGTGCGGATTCGTGCGAGGGGAACTTTGAAAGCTACCTTGCTGCGATCGCCGTGATGGACCGGGTCCTCAGCTACCCGGAACCGTACGACGCCGTCATCCAGGCAGGCTACGGCGAGCACGGCCGGGAGGGCCTTCAGGAACTCCTGGACGTGCCCGTCGTCGACATCACCGAGGCGGCTGCGAGCACTGCGATGTTCCTGGGCCATAAATACTCCGTCATCACCACCCTGGACCGGGCGGTGCCGCTGATCGAGGACCGGCTGAAGCTGGCCGGCCTCGACGCGAGGTGCGCGTCCGTACGTGCCAGCGGGATGGCCGTCCTGGAACTCGAGGAGGAACCGGAACGGGCTGTCGAAGCGATCATCGAGCAGGCACTGATCGCGGTCCGGGAAGACAAGGCTGAGGTCATTGTCCTGGGCTGCGGCGGGATGGCCGGGTTGGACGAGGCGATCCGGCTGCGCGCCGGCGTTCCGGTGGTGGACGGTGTGGCCTCGGCGGTCACCATCGCCGAAGGCCTGGTCCGGATGGGGCTGTCCACGTCCAAGGTCCGCACTTATGCGGCGCCGCGGCCGAAGACTGTCATAGGCTGGCCCTTGTTGGCCGGGGCACCCGAGGCCGTGCGCTGACGGCAATTCCCTATGAAAGGCCCCAACATGACTGACTCCAGCCCGCCGGTAGAATCCCGGGTCGCCGTCGTCACCGGTGCCGGGTCGGGCATCGGCCGGGCAGTGGCCCGGCTGATGCTGGCCGATGGCTACCGCGTGGCGCTGGCAGGACGCCGGGAGGCCCAGCTCCTCGAAACGGCGGACGGGCACCCGAGCGCGCTGGCGGTGCCCTGCGATGTCACGGTTCCCGACGACGTCGAACGGCTCTTCGAAGCCACTCGCCGGCAGTGGGGGAGGCTGGATGTGCTCTTCAACAATGCGGGTGTGTTCGGGCCCGCGGCCTCCGTTGACGAGATCAGCCTGGCCGACTGGAATGCCACGGTGGCGGTTAACCTTACGGGTTCCATGTTGTGCGCCGCCGCTGCTGTCCGCGCTATGAAGGCGCAGCAGCCGCAGGGTGGGCGGATCATCAACAATGGCTCCATTTCGGCGCATTCGCCCCGGCCGCGGACCGTTGCCTATGCCGTGACCAAACATGCCATGACGGGTCTGACCAAGAGCATTGAGCTTGACGGCCGCGCTTTTGGCATCACTTGCGGCCAGATCGACATTGGCAATACCGCCACCGAGATCATGGACACCATAGGGGTGGGCTCGGGCGCGCTCCAAGCCGACGGCAGCCGACGGGTTGAGCCCATGTTCCCCGTGGAGGATGCCGCACGCGCGGTCCTCCTTATGGCCAACATGCCGGCGTCGGCCAGCGTGGGCTCCGTGGTCATCACCGCCGCGGGCATGCCTTTCATCGGCAGGGGCTGACCGCACCCTTTTTCTTCTCGCCGCCGCGTTTTAGGACATCCGCCGCCGGGCTCCCGGGGGCAGATGCCCGAATTCGTGGCGGCCTTTTTCGTGCCCGCCCGCCTTCCAAACATTTCGCAATGTGGAAAATGATTTTCCTCTTGCGGAATTCTGTGACCGGGGTTACGTTTGAAACAGACCCCGATCTCCGGGGCTGTTCCCGATTGATAGGTACAGATCAATGAAGATCCCAGATTCCGCGGCGCTGAAGGCGAGTTCGGCGCCGTCGAAGAAGAAGCCCCTGTATAGGTCGCTCTTCTTCCAAATTCTGATCGCCGTCGTGGCAGGTGTTCTTATCGGACATTTCTGGCCGAACCTCGGCTCACAGCTGAGGCCTCTCGGTGATGGCTTCATCCAGCTCATCAAAATGATCATCGCGCCGCTGATTTTCCTGGTGATCGTCACAGGCATCTCAGCCGTAGGCGACGTCAAGGCGGTCGGAAGGGTCGGAGTCAAAGCCCTTCTCTACTTCACAGCAGCCACGCTTTTCGCACTGGTTTTCGGCCTGGTGGTAGGCAATATCGTCCAGCCCGGTGCCGGGCTGAACATCGATCCCAGCACCCTCTCCCAGGAAGCGCTGAACGCAAAGACCGGCAACGCCCCGCCGAAGGATGCGGCAGCCTTCATCCTGGATGTCATTCCCACCAGCGTCATCGGCGCCTTCGCCAATAACAGCCTCCTGCAGGTCCTCTTCTTCTCGGTGTTCTTCGGCGCGGCCATCGTGGTCATCGGACGTGAACGCTGCATGCCGGTCATCAGCCTGATGGAGACCGTCCTGGAGCTCATCTTCAAGATCATGTCCTGGATCATGAAGGTGGCACCGATCGGCGCCTTCGGTGCCATGGCGTTCATCATCGGCCAGTACGGCCTCGATACGCTCAGTACCTATGCGCTTCTTATTGCCGCCTGCTACGGTGCGGCCATCGTCTTCATCGGACTCCTGTTCCTGGTGGCCTGGGGCTTTGCCAGCGTTCCCCTCTGGCAGTTCCTGAAGTACACCCGCGAGGAGTTCCTGCTGGCCCTGGGCACCGCTTCCACCGAGGCAGTGATGCCGCGCATCATGACCAAGCTGACCAACGCCGGCTGTTCCCGCGCCACCACCGGACTGGTGGTCCCCACCGGTTACTCCTTCAACCTCGACGGCGCCGCGATCTACCTTTCCATCTCCCTGCTCTTCCTGGCGCAGGCGTTCGGGCACAACCTGGATCTCGGCCAGCAGTTGGCCGCACTTGGCGTGCTGCTGCTGACGTCCAAGGGGATGGCCGGCGTCCCGGGGTCATCCTTCCTGGCGCTGTCCGCCACGGCCGCCGCCCTGGGCATCTTCCCCGTGGCCGGCGTCGCCCTCCTTCTCGGCGCTGACCGGCTGATGGACTCCATGCGCGTGGTGGTCAACCTGCTGGGCAACTGCGTGGCCACTTTCGTGGTCTCCAAGTGGGAAGGCCAATTTGACCGCAGCGTGATGGTCCGCGCGTTCCGTGGCGAGATCACCAACCACGACTCCGCGATCATGCTCGGGGTGGAGGAAGTCTTCGAGGATCAGGAGCTTGAGCGGATCAGCGGCGGCCAGGAGCCGTCCCCCAAGTTCCGCGGCGGCCCGAACCCTGGTGACATCCCGGGCTTCCAGATGAGCCGGCCTGGCGCCCACGCCGCCCCGGCCCAGGAGAGCCCAACACCCGCTGTCCACGACTAGCGGCCAACGCCGCCCAGTACGCAGGCCCCGCCCGGAATACCCCGGCGCGGGGCCTGCGCTTTAACGGGTTACAGGCCCCTGGGCCGACTGGCTACAGCGGCAGGAGGGCGGAGAGGTCCGCACGCAGCCCGGAGGCCGCCACCCGGCCCGCCGCGACCGCGTCTGCCCAGCTCAACTGTCCGGTGACCATGCCCAGCCAGGTGGCGGCGTCGCACTCTATGACGTTGGGCGGGGTGCCCCGGGTGTGCCGCGGACCCTCTACGCACTGGGTGACGCCGAATGGCGGCACCCGCACCTCCACCGAGTTGCCCGGGGCCCGGGCCGTTACTTCCTCCAGCGTGTATCGCACCGCGGTGGCGGTCACAGCGCGGGGGACAGGAACGTCCGACGCCGACGCGGAACCTTCCCGCCACGCGGCCAGCGCCGCTGTGCCTTCTTCAATGCCAATACGACGGCGCGCTACAGCCATGCGGCCGGCCTCCTTAATGCAGGTGGGGAAGGGAAAACGTCAGTCGAGGAGGGCCGACACGGCCGGTCCCAGCCGAATCCGGCCCACGGGCCGACCGCCGCCCATCACGGGCTCAACCACCTTTTCCAGGACACTGGAGACGCCCGGGATGTCCACTGCCCCGGCGGCGGCGAGCATGGTCAGGCCCACCAGGGACGTGGCACGCAGGTTGCCGTCCAGCATCTTGATGGCCACGGCGACGCCCTGCGGGGTGGCCATCACCAACACTCCCTCGGCGCCGATCTTGGCGATGATTTCGAGTTCGTCCATCACGATCGTGTTGGCCTCGCCGCGGCCCTGCACAGCCCACGGGTAGTCCAGCATGGAGGTGGCGATGGTGGCGGCCCGGGCATTGGAGTTCTTGTCACCCGGCGCCTTGGCCAGCAGGGAAAAGGCGCGGGCCAGTCCGGTCAGCGAGACCGCGGCCACCGGAGCCCCACAGCCGTCGATCCCCAGGTGGGCGATTTGTTCGCCGGTATACTCCTCGATCACGCTGCGGACACCCTGCTGGAGCGGATGGTTGGGTTCGAGGTAGCTGTGCGTGTCCCAGCCGTTTTCCGTGCAGGCCCAGAGGAACGCAGCATGCTTGCCGGAGCAATTGAAGGCTAGCTTGGACTTGCCGCGTTCGGAGCGGACCAGCCAGTTGCGGGCTGTCTCGTCCTGGGGCCACGCGGCCGGACACTGGAGCTGTTCTTCCTTGACTCCGGCAGCCTTGAGCATTCCCTCGACCACGTCCATGTGGTCGAGGGATCCCACGTGGCTGGCGCAGGCCAGGGCCACCTGGGCGCCGCGCAAAGGCACACCTGCCTGCATGGACGCCAGGGCTTGCAGCGGCTTGAGCGCGGACCGGGCATAGATGGGGGTGGTGATGTCGCCGAGTTCAGTCACCACGGTGCCGTCGGTGGCCAGGAGTACCGCGGAGCCGATGTGCCGGGATTCCACGAAGCCGCTGCGCTCAACGACGGCCAGTTCGACGGCGGAGTCCACAGTGAAGGTGGCATGCGGGTTGTGCGGCATGTTGCCAGTCTAGGGCCCCTGAAGGGAATGTCCGGGGAAGCCCATGGACGCCCGGGAAATGCCGGCTACTCCACGGTGACCATCACGGACTGCCAGCCGGAGGCGCCGTCAGGTACGGGCTCGGCGCGCTGGTCTGTCTGCATCTCGCCAGTTCCATCCGTGGCGCGGACCTTGATGTAGTGCGGTCCCGGGGTGGCTTCCCATGCGTAGGACCACTGGCGCCACGTAATCACGGACGCCTCCGCTGAGAGCGTGGCCTCGGCCCAGTCCCCGTTGTCGATCTGGACCTCAACCTTGGTGATGCCACGGGTCTGCGCCCAGGCGGTGCCTCCGATCGCCACGCGGCCGGCCGGCACCTTGGCGAAGGATTTGGGCACCTCCACCCGGGCCATCGTCTTAATGGGGCCGCGCTCGGACCAGCCGCGCTCCGTCCAGTAGGCCTTGCTGTCCGCAAAACGGGTGACCTCAAGATCCACCACCCACTTTGTGGCGGAGACGAAGCCGTACAGCCCGGGCACCACCATGCGCACCGGATAACCGTGCTCCAGCGGCAGGGGCTCACCGTTCATGCCGATAGCCAGCATGGCGTCGCGGTCGTCCTGCAGCACTTCCAGTGGCGTCGAGGCACTAAAGCCGTCGATCGAGGTGGACAGCACCATGTCCGCCCCGTCGGTGGGGCGCGCCCGCTTGAGGACCTCACGGATGGGCAGCCCCAGCCATTTCGCGTTGCCGGCGAGGTTGCCGCCCACGGGATTGGAGACACAGGTGAGGGTGACGTGCGATTCGATCAGGTCGGCGTCGAGCAGGTCCTGGAAGGTGAGGCGCACCTCTTCCTCCACCAGGCCATGGACGCGGAGCTCCCAGTCGTCGGCGTTGATCTCCGGAACGCTTAGTGCGGTATCAATCCGGTAGAAGTCTCCGTTGGGGGTGATCCAGGGGGTCACGCCGGCCACAGGGGACTGCACGCCGGCGGGTATGGCCGCTGCCGCCTTCACCGGCGCGGGCAGCTGAAGGGCGTTCCGTGCCTGGGCGATGTTGCTGCGGGCCGCGCCCAGGAGCCTGCCGCCGGTGGCGGCGATGCCGGCGGCTGCTGCTGTGATGCCCGCGGCGGCGAAGAACCTGCGGCGGCTCGTCCCGGGCTCCGCCGTCGGGGTTTCCGACGGCGGAACCGCGGGCCCGGGCTCTGCCGCGGGCCCGGTTCTGACCCGCCACGCCAGTACGATCAGCAGCCGCAGGACCACCAAACCGGCCAGCGTTCCCAGGACTGTGGGGATGGCGTCCAGGGGTTTGACGCCGGCGCGGGTCACCACGCTGGCAACGATCACGGTGCCCATCAGCACAACTCCGGCTACACCCAGTGCCCATTTGCGGTAGGCCACCACGCCCAGCACGCAGGCGAGCAGGAAGATGGTCAGGCCCATCCCCACAAACAGTGCCGCCTTGTCGTTGGTGCCGAACGTGGAGATGGCGAAGTCCTTCATCCAAGGCGGCGTGAAGTCGATGAACGTGGACCCCAGGGCAATCACCGGGGTGGCCCGCGCCGTAAAGAACGCACCAATCAGTTCGGCGACGGCAAGTACGACGGCGGCTGCCACGGCACCGGCAAGCGCAGCCATGGCGGTTGGACCCTTGAGCCACTTCAGGAGCTTCTTCATGCCGTTGGTTCGTAGCGGACGGCGTTGGGGATTGTTCCGCCGAGGCCCCGCAGCTGACACAGCTTAGGAGCCTTCCCGGTTCACGAAGTACCCTTGGAGACTGTGAAGGTACTCGTCATCGGCCCCGGAGGCCGCGAACACGCCATTGTCCGCTCCCTGCTCGCCGACCCCAACGTGTCCGAGGTCCATGCAGCTCCCGGCAATGCCGGCATCAGCAAACTGGTCCCCACCCACAACATTGACGGCAATGATCCCGACGCCGTCGCGGCCCTGGCAACCAAGCTGGCCGTCGACCTCGTGGTGGTGGGCCCGGAGGCGCCGCTGGCCGCCGGTGTTTCCGACGCCGTCCGCGAAGCCGGCATTCCGGTGTTCGGACCCAGCAAGGCCGCGGCCCAGCTCGAGGCTTCCAAGGCGTTCGCCAAGGAGATCATGGCTGAGGCCGGTGTGCCCACGGCTATGGCCCTGGTGGCCACCAATGCCGAGGAAGCCGCCTCTGCCCTGGACACCTTCGGCGCGCCCTACGTGGTGAAGGACGACGGCCTCGCCGCAGGCAAAGGCGTAGTGGTCACCAAGAACCGCGAAGAGGCCCTTGCTCACGCACAGACCTGCTTCGACGCCGGCGGCACCGTGGTGATCGAGGAATTCCTGGACGGCCCCGAAGTGTCACTCTTCGTCCTGTGCGATGGCCGCAACACCGTGGCCCTGTCCCCGGCGCAGGACTTCAAGCGCATCTTCGACAACGACGAAGGCCCCAACACCGGCGGCATGGGTGCGTACACCCCCCTGGAATGGGCGCCGGAAGGCCTGGTGCAGGAAGTCATCGACCGCGTGGCCCAGCCCACGGTCAACGAAATGGCGCACCGCGGCACACCCTTCGTGGGCGTGCTGTTCGTGGGCCTGGCCCTGACATCACGCGGGACCCGGGTCATTGAATTCAACGTCCGTTTCGGCGATCCCGAGACACAGGCCGTCCTGGCCCGCCTCAAGACCCCCCTGGGTGCGCTGCTGCTGGCAGCCGCCAAGGGCGAACTGGACAAAGCCGAAGAGCTGCGCTGGTCCAAGGACACCGCCGTCGCCGTCGTCGTTGCTTCCGAGAACTACCCGGACACACCCCGCACCGGTGACCGCATCCGGGGGCTCAAGAAGGTGGACGAGCTCGAAGGCGTGCACGTGATCCATGCCGGCACCAAGCTCGACGACGAAGGCAAAGTGATTTCCGCAGGCGGCCGCGTGCTCGCCGTGGTTGCCCTTGGCAGCGACCTCGTGGAGGCCCGCGAAAGGGCGTACGACGGCGTGGAGCTGGTTCAGCTGGAAGGCTCCCAGTTCCGGACGGACATCGGCCGTAAGGCTGCCCGCGGCGAGATCAAGGTGTCCTCCAGCGCCACCGGATCCCTGCCCGTGACGAAAGCGAAGGCTTAGCATGACCGAGAATTCCCCGCAGGAAGCAGAGCAGAAGCGCGGCCTCAGCACCGCCACTCTGGACCTCCCCGGCTGGACGCACGTCTACTCAGGCAAGGTCCGTGACCTGTATGAGCCCGCGGACGACTCCATCCGCGAGCAGGTGGGCCAGGACTGTGTCCTGGTGGTGGCCAGCGACCGCATCAGCGCCTACGACCACGTCCTGACGAGCGAGATCCCGGACAAGGGCCGGATCCTTACCCAGCTGAGCCTGTGGTGGTTCGACCAGCTCGGCGTGGAGCACCACGTCCTGGCCTCCACCGTGGAAGGCGGGGTGCCCGCTGCGGTGGAAGGCCGCGCCATGATCTGCAAAAAGCTGGATATGTTCCCCGTGGAATGCATTGCCCGTGGCTACCTCACGGGTTCCGGCCTGCTGGAGTACCAGGCGTCCGGCACGGTCTGCGCCATCCCCCTGCCCCCGGGCCTGGTGGACGGGTCCCGGCTGGAGCGCGCTATCTTCACGCCGTCAGCGAAGGCCGAGGTGGGCCACCATGACGAGAACATTACCTACGACGCCATGGTGGGCATGGTGGGCGACGACATCGCGGGGCGGCTGAGCGAACTGACCCTGAAGATCTACACCACCGCGGAGAAGATCGCCCGCGAACGGGGCATCATCCTGGCTGATACGAAGGTGGAGTTCGGCTACGACGCCGTGTCCGGGACCATCACCCTGGGCGATGAGGTGCTCACCCCGGATTCCTCCCGGTTCTGGGATGCAGCCACGTACCAGCCCGGCCAGGCGCAGCCATCCTACGACAAGCAGTACGTGCGGGACTGGCTCACGTCAGCCGAATCAGGCTGGGACCGGTCCTCGGACGTTCCCCCGCCCGCGCTGCCGGCAGATGTCGTTGCCCGTACACGCAGCCGCTACGTTGAGGCGTACGAGAAGCTCACGGGCCAGGCCTTCGCCTAGGTTTGTTCACTGGCCCGTTCCAGGTGGGCCCGGCTACCGGCTGGGCCCGCTGGGAGCGGGCCTTGCCGGTATAGCCTGCGTTGCTGGACCAGCCGGCTAGCTTGCCTTGCTGGCCTTGGCCGCCTTCGCGGCACGCTGCTGCGCCAGCCGGATCTCCAGGACGGCGTCGAGTGCCTGCTGGACGCGGTCCGATGCGCCAGCCGCGCTGAATGCCTTCTGTGCTTCCTCCAGGTAAACCAAGGCCTCCTCCGACTCGCCGGCGGCTTTCAGCGACTTGCCCAGCAGGAGCGAAACTTCGCCGGCGGTGTGCTTGGCCAGTGCGTCTGATTCGGCGTGGATTTCCCGGAGCTTGCTGATGGCAGCCATGATGTCGCCGGTGAGGTAAAGCCACCGCGCGCGGATGAAGGCCACTTCCAGCTGGTCCGTCTTGTTGCCGCCCACGATGGACAGCGCCAGTTCGGCACGCTCGATGGAGGACAGCGTTTCCGGCTCCACGATGCCCGAGGACAGGCGTACTGCCGCGGATGCCTTGTTGAACCGCGCCCATAGTTCGATGTCGTTGGCGGGGGAGAGCATCCGGGCGGCACGTTCGTGGTACTTGATGCCCTCCGCGTAGTCATGCCGCATGAACGCCACGTTGCCGATCACCCAGGCCACTTCGCCGGCGAGCTGGGACATGGAGTGTTCGTCCACTTGGTCGTTCATGTCCTGGCAGAACTTCCAGGCCTCGTCCAGCCGGCCGCTCTCTGCCAAGGCCCCGATCAGGGCCCGGTGGGCGCCGATGATGAGGGTGGAACCTTTGGGCAGCTTCGCGCAAAGTTTCACCGCCTCCATGGCGTGATCGACGGCGGTACTCAACTGGCCCTGTCCCTGGCAGATTCCTGCGAGCATCTGCCGGGCACGCACACCCAGGCCCACTGACTCGGTGGCCATCGGGTGCTCGAGCAGGTGCTGCATGATCTTCTGGCACTCCTGCCAGTTCCCCTGCTTGATCAGGCACTCGGCCTGCATGTAGGTCATGTTCCACCAGGCGCTGGTGTTCTTGCCCTCCAGCGCTATTTGTGCCGCGGTGGCGGCGTGCGTGGCGGCCAGGGGGTAATCCCTGAGGTCCCAGGCCTGGCGTGCGTAGAGCCCGGCGAGGACGTATTCGGCGTCGCTGACCGAGATGGGTTGGCTCCAGGCTTCCAGCGCCTTGGGCGCCAGTTCCAGCCTGCGGGCCAGTTCCTCGATAACTTCGGCCGTCGGTTCCCTCCGGCCGGTCTCGAGGAGGGAAATATAGCTGGGGGAATACAGGTCCTTGCCCAGTTCAGCCTGTGTCAGCCCACGTTCGAGACGCTCCGCCCGGAGCTTCTCCCCGAATCCGTTGCCCACGGGATTTTCCTCCTAATTCCGGACAGTCTTTATACTCAATGCTTGACAGTCCCTGTGGAAAACATTTTACAATGTATGTCAACAAGGACAGTGCTGACTTTGTAACGAATCCGACTCGTATTGAGGAACTTATATGTTGAAGAAGATTGCAGCCGCAGCCGTTCTGGCCGGGGCCCTGGCGTTTTCTGCGGCGGCTCCGGCCGTCCTGTCGGCTGGTTCCATTGCTGACACCCCGGGGGTATCCGTTGCCGTAGGTAACTGGCCGGATCCCATGTCCAAGAAGACCAAGGACACCAAGGACAGCGACACCACGTACACCACGAACGTGGGCAACTGGCCTGACCCGATGTAATCACTCCTCACCAAAGGGAGGCGAGGCCCCGGACCATGCGAACCATGGTCCGGGGCCGTTCCTTTGCCCAGGGTGACCCCCTGGCGTCGATGACACACCGACGTGGATGACATAACGCGACGAATGCTTATGACAGAAGGTAACAAATTGGCATCATGCGGGAACCAAAAAGAGGGCCTCCCTGGGGGAGACCCTCTTTGTTTTGGTCGGGATGACAGGATTTGAACCTGCGACCTCTTCGTCCCGAACGAAGCGCGCTACCAAGCTGCGCTACATCCCGATCCGCTGCAAAAGCAACTTTACAAGGATAGCCGATCCGGGGTCCGGATGCGAAATCCGCTTGCTGGCCCGCCGCCTCAGCGCGCGCGCCGGCGGCTGCGCCCCGCAGAGGCGTCCGCGCTGGCCGGAAGGCGTTCGGCCAGGACGGGAAGCGAATCGTGACGCCCGCGCTCTACGTGGGCAGACGCCAGGGCGGCGGCCAGCGCCGGCTGGCCCTCTACGATGGCCTGGACCAGTTCTGAGTGCTCCTGCCACATCTTGGGAGTGTCACGCTCCGGCGTCAGTCGGAAGAGCCACCGCACACGACCGTTCATCAGGCCTGTCATGCGCCGGAGAAGGTGGTGGTCGGCGAGCTTCACGATCTCCTCATGCAGGTCCGAGTTACGTCCGGACGCCTGGACGCCGTTGACTCCGGTGCGGGCAGATTCCAGGGCGTCCAGCAGCGCCGCAGGGCTGGCGCCCTCGGAAACCCTCCGTGCAGCGCATGACGCGGCCAGGGGTTCCAGCTGCAGCCGCAGGTCAAAGACCTCCTGCGCGTCACGGTAGGTGAAGGAATGGACGACGGCGCCGCGGCGGGGTTCGGTGGAAATGAAGCCTTCGGCCTCCAGCAGGGGCAGTGCCTCACGCAGGGGGATCCGGGACACTTCAAGGTCTGCGGCCAGATCCCGTTCGTTCAGCTTTCCGCCGGCGGGCAGCTGGCCGGAGATGATCCTCTCGCGCAGCACCTCGGCGACGCGCTCGGACAATGGCTCCGCGAGGAGTTCAGCCGCGCCGTTTTCCATCTCATCTCCCATGGGGTTCAGGCTATCCCAGCCGGGATCCCCGGCCGGTCAGACCAGCGAGTCCTTCCAGGCGCCGTGGAGGTCGGCGAACCGCCCGCCGCCGCCGATCAGGTCCGCAGGTGTGCCGTCCTCCACCACGCGGCCGTCGTGGACCACCAGCACGCGGTCGGCGGTTTCGACGGTGGAAAGCCGGTGCGCGATGATCAGCGCCGTGCGGCCCCCGCCCGCAGCAGCGGAACCGGGGGCACCTGCGGCAGTGCCGGCGTCGGCCGTTGCCTTCAGGAGGCGCGCCAAACCGGTCTGGACGAGCCGCTCCGAAGGAATGTCCAAGGAGGAGGTTGCCTCGTCCAGGATGAGTACCGCCGGCCGGGCCAAGAATGCACGGGCGAAGCTGATGAGCTGGCGCTGGCCTGAGGAGACGCGCCCGCCACGCTTGTTGACGTCGGTGTCGTACCCCTCGGGCAATTCGGTGATGAACTCGTGGGCTCCGACGGCCCGGGCGGCCTCTTCGATCTCCTCGCGGGAGGCCTCCGGCCGGCCCAGTGCTATGTTGTCCGCCACGGAGCCGCTGAACAGGAACGCCTCCTGGGTCACCATCACAATGTTCCGGCGCAGGTCCGTGGTGCTGAGGTTGCGGAGGTCCACGCCGTCCAGCGTGAGTGAGCCGGCGGAGACGTCGTAGAAACGGGCGATCAGCTTGGCCAGGGTGGACTTGCCGGCGCCCGTCTGGCCCACCAGCGCTACGGTCTGGCCGGCCGGAATGTGCAGGTCCATGGTGGGGATGACCACCGGGCCCTCGCCATAGCGGAACTCCACGCTCTTGAAATCGACCGTGCCCTTGGCGTCCCGCAGCGCCACCGCGTTCTTGGGCGGGCGGACTGTGGGGACCTCCTCCAGCAGGCCGGACACCTTCTCCAGGGCGGCCTGGGCACTCTGGAAGGAGTTGTAGAACATGGCCATCTGGTCCACCGGTTGGAAGAAGCGCTTGGTGGACAGGATCAGGGCCAGCAGCACCCCCACGGCGAGATCCCCGCCAAGGACCCGGAATCCGCCGAACAACAGGACCGCTGCCACGCAGATGTTGCCGATCAGCACCAGGCCGGGCTGGAAGATTCCGTTGAGGTTGATGGAGCGGACGGTGACCCGCCGGTAGTCCTCGGACAGTTGGCCGTAGTGCTCGGCGTTTTCGCGTTCCTTACGGAAGGCCTTCACGGCGCGGATTCCGGTCATGGTCTCCACGAAGTGAACGATCAGCCGGGCGGACACCACCCGGGATTCACGGAAGGCGATCTGGGAATGCTTCTGGTACCACCGCGAGAGGAAGTACATGGGGACGCCGGCGGCCAGGACAATCAGCCCGCTCCGCCAGTCCAGGGCGAACACCGTAACGGCGGTGAAGACCATGAACAGCATGCCCGAGGCGAGGGAACTCACGCCCGAATCGAGGAGTTCGCGCAGCGCCTCAAGGTCCGAGGTCTGCCGGGCGATGATCCGGCCCGAGGTGTACTTTTCGTGGAATTCCAGGCTGAGGCGCTGCGTGTGCCGGAAGACCCGCACCCTGAGGTCCAGGAGCATCGCCTGGCTGAGCCGCGCGGTGGAGGTGACGTAAAGGGCCGTCAGCGCGGCAGTTGCTACCGCAGCGGCAAGGTAGCCGACGCCGGTGAGCACCAAGGGGAAATTGTCGCCTGCCTGCAGGGCGGGCAAAGCGTGGTCGATGCCAAAAGCGATCAGCGCCGGTCCCGCCACGCGGGCGGCCTGGGACAGCACTACCGTGGCGATGGTCAGCCAGAACCTGAGCCGCACCGGACGGATCAGTGACCGCAGCAAGGCGAGCGACCGCCGTCGTACGGCTTTGCTGTCGCTTTTGCTCAGGTGGGCGTTGTCCTCGTTGGCTGTGCCGAACGTTGCGGTGCTCATCGGATGATTTCCCCTGCTTCGACGTTGGCCTCTTCCTCAAGTTCGGACAGTTCCGAATCCAGGTCCCGGGGTTCCTGGTCCAGGCTGGCGATGACGTAGCGGTAGTGCGGGTTCTCCGCCAGCAGTTCCGTGTGCGTCCCGACGGCGGCAATGCGACCGTCCTCCAGCAGGGCCACCCGGTCCGCCAACGCCACCGTGGAAGGCCGGTGGGCGACGATCAGGGTGGTGGTGTCCTTCAGCACCGTACGCAGCCGAGCCTCTACCAGCTCTTCGGTGTGGACGTCGAGCGCGGAGAGTGGATCGTCGAGCACCAGGACGCGTGGCCGGGCGGCGATGGCCCGGGCGAGGGCAATCCGTTGACGCTGCCCACCGGAGAGGCTCAGGCCCTCTTCGCCGATGAGCGTGTCCACGCCTTCCGGGAGGGAGTACGCGAAGTGTGCCTGGGCCACGTCGAGGGCCTCATCCAGTGCTTCCTCGCTTCGGTCCTGCGCGCCGAGCAGCACGTTGTCGCGGACGGAATTTGAGAACAGAGTGGTGTCCTCGAACGCGACACCCACCACGCGGCGGAGCTCTTCGACGTCGAACTCGCGCAGGTCTACGCCGTCAATGCTGATGGAGCCGTCCGTGACGTCGTACAGCCGGGGGACCAGCTGGATCAGGGCGCTTTTACCACTGCCCGTGATACCCACCACGGCCATGGTTTCACCCGGCAGGACCTCCAGGTTGATGTCCTTGAGGATGGGCCGGTCCGGCGCGTCCTCAAAGGCGAAGGTGGCATGGTTGAACCGCAAGGCCCCTCGGAGCTCGGAGGGCCGGCGTGGCTCCGGGGGACTGGTGATGGTGTTTGCCGAATCCATCACTTCGAAGTGGCGGTCGACGGCGGTCTTGGCAGTGAGTGCCATGGCGAGCAGCATGCCGGAGAACTCCACCGGGGACGCGATGACGGCGGCAGTGGCGAAGAAGGCCACGAGGGCGCCGATGCTTAGTTGGCCGCTGGCGCACAGCATGACGCCCACCACCAGCCCGGCACCCAGCGCGAGTTCGGGCAGCAGGGTGACCACCATGGTGAAGGTGGCCTGGTGCCGGGCCTTGGAGATCTCGGTCTGGCGGAGTTCCTCGGCCTGCTCGTTGAAGTTCTCCAGGGCCTCCCGGCTCCGGCCGAACGCCTTGAGGACGCGAATGCCATGGACGGATTCCTCCACCGTGGTGGCGAGGTCGCCGGCCTGGTCCTGGCTGCGCCGCGCCACCTTGCTGAAGCGGGTCCGGAACCGGAAGCCGTAGGCCATGATGGGCACCGCGGCAGCGAGGAAAATGAGGGCCAGTTGCCAGCTCATCGAAAACATGACTGCAATGCCGATGACGACGGTGAGGGTGGTCACCACCAGCATGATGGCGCCGAAGGCCATCCAGCGGCGCAGGAAGTTCAGATCGGTCATGGCACGGGAAAGCAACTGCCCGGAGCCCCACCGGTCATGGAAGGACACGGTCAGGTCCTGCAGGTGCCCGTAAAGGGAGACGCGCATCCTGGTTTCAACGGTAGTTGCCGGGTTGATGACAAACTGCCGGCGCAGGGCCACGAGCACAGCCTCGGCAATGCCCAGGACCAGGATAATGATGGCGGCAATCCAGACGGCGTCCGTGGCGCCGCCGGCCTGGAGCGAGTCGTTGATCAGTACCCGGAGTACCTGGGGGATGGTCAGGGCGACCACACTGGCCAGGAGTGCACAGAGGAGCCCCATGATGAGCCGGGGGATGATCGGCCTGACGTGAGGATAAAGACGGCTAATGGATCTGAAAAATGAAGTCTGCTTGGCCATGCCCGCTTCTCAAGCTCTAAATCGAATGTAGTTTCCCGTAGCAACTACCTTATGCCATGGCGTGATTCGATTCACAGGATTCGTGCGGGCTGGGAACGATTGTCCAGTTATCACGTTCCGCAATGCCGCCCTGAGGCTGGAGATCTACTCTGGAGCCGTCAGGGTCAGCAGGACGGCCTCGGGCCGGCAGGCGATCCTGATCGGCGCGAAACGCGAGGTGCCGATGCCGCCGGAGACGTTTACCGGCGTCGTGGATCCGTTGCTCTCCCAGTTGTTGAGTCCCTTGGCCCGCCACGTGGGGAGATCGCAGTTGGAGACGAGCGCGCCATAGCCGGGGATACAGAGCTGTCCGCCATGGGTGTGGCCGGCGAGGAGCAGGTCCGCCCCGTCCTGGGTGAAGTGGTCCAGGACGCGCTGGTAGGGGGCGTGGATAACGGCCACCCGGAGGTGCGCGTTATCGTCCTGGTTCTTGGTTCCGCGGGGCCAGCCGGCGTAGCGTTCGCGATTCAGGTGGGGGTCGTCCACGCCGGAGAAGTCGAACCGCATCCCCCGCAGGACTACGGACTGGTTCCGGTTGGTCAGGTCAATCCAGCCGCCCATGCCGAACCCGGCCCGAAGCCGCGGCCAGTCCAGTTCGATGTTTTCGCGCTTCACCTTGGACGGACCCAGCAGGTACGACGCCGGGTTCCGCAGGCTGGGAGCGTAGTAGTCGTTCGAGCCGGGGACAAAGACGCCGGGGAACTCGAGCAGCGGCCGAAGCGCCTTAAGCAGCGGGTCTACGGCCTTCACATGGCTGAGGTTGTCTCCCGTATTCACCACGAGGTCCGGCTCCAGCGAGGCGAGTGATTGGAGCCATGCAGCCTTGGTGTCCTGGCCCGGGACAAAATGGATGTCGCTCAGGTGCAGGATGGTGAAGGGCTGATGGCCGGCGGGGAGGATCGGAAGGGTTTCCTCGCGGAGGGCGAACTGGTTCTTCTCCCACAATCCGTAGCCGACGGCGGCCAGCCCGGCCGCTGCTCCGGCAGCAGTGGAGACGGCAAAGCCGCGCCCAATGTTCCGGACGCGGCTGGCCAAAGCAGGGCTGACTGCCATAGGTAGCTAGTCCTTCTTTTCGCTGTTGCCCGGACCCGGTGCAGGGGTCGGCGGGGTGGTTGGCTGTGGCGCCGTGGTGGCCGGTGCGCTCGGCGTAGTGGTCCGGGCAGGTGTGCCGCTCACCATGTTGGTTGGCGGCGCATTGAACGGGGCGGTGCCGTAGGCAGGGGCTATCTGGAGCATGTACTTGGCGAACATCGGGCCGGCGATCATATAACCGTCCACTGCCGGGTAGAACTTGCCGTTGACCGTCAGGTTCCGGCCCGGGCGGCTCTGGTCGCCGAAGGGGTCGCCGAACCATGCGGCGGTGGCCAGGCCGGTGGTGTAGCCCACCACCCAGGTGGAGCCGTTGGTGTCGTTGGTGCCGGTCTTGGCTGCCACGGGGAAGTTGGTCTTGGTGGACAGCCGGGGCTGGATCAGCGAACCGGAGCCGCCGTTCAGCACTTCCTGCATGGCGTAGGCGACGCCACGGGCCACTTCGGGTTTGACGGCGTCCTTGCAGTTGGAGGACTGGGCGGGAAGCTGTGCGCCGGTCTGGTCCGTGACGGAGGTGATCGCAATGGGCTCGCAGTACTTACCGTCGTTGGCGAACGTAGCAAATGCGGCGGCCATGGTCAGCGGGGCCGTCTGGGTGGAACCGATGAGGTTGGCCAACGTGGTCATCTTGACCTGCGGGTTGGGGTCCTCAGCCGTGGGCAGGCCGCCGTGGATGCCCACGGCGTCCACGATCTTCTGGATGCCGCACAGGTCAACCTGGGCCGCGGACGCGAACGTTGCCGTGTTGATGGAGTTCATCAGACCGTAGAGGACGGTCATGTTCCGGTAGTAGCCCTCGTCCGAGTTCTGCAGGTCGAAGCTGCCGGGAATCCCGGCGTCATACCAGCCGACCGTGGGGTCCGGGCAGGTGTTCCTCCAGGGGAAGTTCTGCGGATACTTCCGAACCGCGGCGTTGATGTTCGTGTTCATGGACTTGCCCTCGTTGAGCCATTCAGCGAAGGTGAACGGCTTCATGGTGGAACCAGGCTGGGCGCCGCCCATGCCGTTGAGGTCGTTGCCGTCCTTGTCCAGCTTGTCCACGTTGAAGTTGATTTGGGTATCGAACTTGCCGTCAGCGGGCAGGAACGAGGTGTTCTGGGCCATGTTGATGATCTTGCCGGTGTTGGGCTGCACCGAGACGATCGCCGAGCCCCATTTGTCCGGGTTGGCGCCTGCCGCCGCGTCGGACTCGGCCTGCGCCGCGTTCTGTGCGTTGGGATCAAGGGTTGTGGTGATGGTCAGGCCGCCGCGGAAGACACTGTTGATGCGCTCCTGGGAGGTGGCGCCGTAGGCAGGGTTGTTCAGCAGCAGGTGCAGGACGTAATCGCAGAAGTAGGGCGCGGTGGCGGCGTAGGCACAGCCCTGGCGGGCGGGCGTGACCTTCGGCTCCACTGGCGTGGCCACGGCGGCGTCGTGGTCAGCCTGGGTGATCTTGTTCTGGCTCAGCATGAGGCCGAGCACCAGGTCGCGGCGCTGCTTGGCGTTGTCCGGGTTGGAGATCGGGTCAAAGGCGGAGGGGCTGTTGACCAGGCCTGCCAGCAGGGCGGCCTGGGGGAGGGTCAGGTCTTTGGCAGTGGTGCTGAAGAAGAATTTGGAGGCGGCTTCAATGCCGTAGGCGTCCCGGTTGAAGAAGACGATGTTGAGGTAGCCCTCAAGGATCTGCTCCTTCGAGAACTCCTTCTCCAGGGCGATGGCCAGCTTCATTTCGCGGAGCTTGTCGCCCACGCCTTTGTTGACGCCGTTGAGCTTGATCTGCTCCTCGTTGCCCTCAGCGGCGAGGTTCGCGTTGAGGACGTTGTTGACATACTGCTGGGTGATGGTGGAGGCACCCTGCTTGTTGCCGCGGGCGGTGCTCACCAGGGCCCGGAGGATACCGGTGGTGTCCACGCCGCCGTGATCGTAGAACCGGCTGTCCTCAACGGCGATGACCGCTTCTTTCATGAAGGGGGAGATCTGGTCCAGGGAGACCTTGGTCCGGTTCTCCTCAAAGAGGTTGGCGATGAGGCTGCCGTCCGCGGCCAGGATCTTGGTGGACTGGCTGGGCGGGTCCACTTTCAGCTCCGCCGGGAGGGTGTCGAAGAACTCGATCGAACCGCTTGCTGCGCTGCCCGAGACGGCGGCAGCGGGAACCAGCAGGCCAGCCACCAGGACACCGCAAATAGCGCTCACGCCAAGGAAACCTAAAATCTTTCCGAGGGTAGTGGCTGTGTCGAAAATGGGGTTCTTACGAGTCACCATGTTTTCCACTTTACCGGCAAGGACTAGTCTTTCTCTCATGACCAAATGGGAGTACGCGACGATTCCGCTCATTATTCACGCCACCAAGCAGATCCTGGACCAATGGGGAGAGGACGGCTGGGAGCTCGTCCAGGTCGTCACAGGTCCCGACGGCAACGGCCTTGTTGCCTACCTCAAGAGGGAGAAGCAGTAACGTGAGCACCCCCGCAAACACCACGTCCGGTGCGGAAACTGCGCCGATTTCCGCCGTTGAACAGCGCCTATCCGAGCTCGGGCTGACGCTTCCAGAGGTGGCCGCTCCCGTGGCCAGCTACGTGCCGGCAGTGATCTCCGGCAACTACGTTTACACCTCCGGTCAGCTGCCGTTTATTAACGGCAAACTCGAAGCTACCGGCAAGGTGTCCACCGGCACCGAAGGATACGCCGACGAAGCCACGGTGTCCCCCGAGGACGCCCAGCGCTTTGCGGCCATTTGCGCCGTCAACGCCCTGGCCGCCGTCAAGAGTGTCATTGGCGATCTTGACCGCATTACCCGGATCGTGAAAGTAGTGGGCTTCGTGTCCTCGGACCCCTCCTTCACCGGCCAGCCGGGTGTCATCAATGGTGCCTCGGACCTGCTGGGACGCGTCCTGGGCGACGCCGGAAAGCACGCCCGTTCCGCCGTCGGCGTTTCAGTGCTGCCGCTCGACTCGCCGGTCGAGGTCGAACTGATCGCTGAATTCAGCTAAGGACCGGTCACCTCTTTGCCTCAACTCGCCCGACGCCTGTTTGTCCTTCCCCCTGATCTCGAAGGGGCGGCACGAAGCTGGCTCGATCACGGCGAGCGGACGCCACGTGCTGCCCGCTTCGCCTCATCCGTGGTTCTGCTGCGCGATTCACCCACCGGCCTGGAGACCTGGCTCGGCTACCGTCCGGGCTCCTCGCCGCTGGGGGTCCTCGCCTTCCCGGGAGGTTCCCTGGACGCGTCCGACGACGACGCCCTGGGTTGGCTGGGCCCCTCACCCCAGCATTGGGCTGAGCAGTTGGGGACGGACGACGTCGGGCTGGCGCGGCGCCACGTGGTGGGCGCCATCCGCGAGCTTTTTGAGGAGACCGGTGTGCTTTTGGCCGGACCCGACCCCACCAGCACGGTGGAGGCCACGTCCACTCCGGAGTGGATGCGGGCCCGGGAACTGGTGGCGAACCAGGAGAAGTCGTTCGGCGACGTCCTGGCCAAGCGGGGACTCTCGCTCCGAACGGACCTCCTGAAGCCGCTGGTGAACTGGCGCAGTCCGGACTTCGCGCACCATCGGTTCGACACCCGCTACTTTGCGGCGACCGTACCGATGAACCAGCAGCCCACCCTCCTGGAAAGCAAGGGGGTCTGGGGCCGATGGGTCAACGCAGCCACAGTTATCGCTGATCGGGACACCACCGCACTGGGCGACGAAGTGGGGGTGGAGAACACTGTGGGCCTCACCCTCGGCCAGCTCCTCGTCCCCGGTTCCGAGATCATGCTCGAAAAGATGGCCGCCGCCAACGGCTGCATCGCGTACCTCAGCTATAAGCGCAAAGCCCACGTGTACCAGCCCCGGCTTGTTGAAGAGGACGGCAAGCTCATGCTCGAAGTCGAGGCCGCGAAGACGGTGGCGGGCGACCCCCAGCGGGAGCGCTAGGGTGTTTTAGCGCCGGCCCTGCAACCGGATGTCGGCATACGGGCGGCTGGGGAGATTACCCGCCGTCCAGGACTCGTCCGAGGGCTCCAGCGGTATCTGGCCGCGGCCGTCACGGATCACCAGGGCGACCGTACCGATCATGGCCGCCACACAAGCCCAGCCCAGCAGGATCAACACAACAGCCGTAGCCACAGACATCGCCATGCACCTCGCCACTTAATTTTACCGCCGTGGCTTGGGCGCGGCGATGGCTGTGAGAGTGGGTTTGACGGCGCAAAAAGGCCCGAGGTCCGGCATCCGGAAGCGTGCGTCAGAGCGACGAAGGAGCAGCACGCGTGGGCCCACGCCGTCAGGGATCCCCGCGGCCGAGCTTGCGAGGATGGGGTGACGGTGGGGAGGATGCCGGCCGCGGGCCGGACGCTTCTTAGGACTTTGCGGGTTTAGCGGGAGCGCTGGCGGAGTCGCTGCATGTCCAGAATCACCACGGCGCGGGCCTCCAGGCGGAGCCAGCCGCGCTGGACGAACTCGGCCAGGGCCTTGTTAACCGTTTCGCGGGATGCGCCCACCAGCTGGGCCAGTTCTTCCTGGGTGAGTTCGTGCGCCACCAGGACGCCGTCCGTGGCCGGGCGGCCAAAGCGGTCGGCCAGGTCCAGAAGGGCCTTGGCGACGCGGCCGGGAACGTCGGAGAAGACCAGGTCCGAGAGGGAGTCGTTGGTGCGGCGCAGGCGGCGGGCCAGTGCCTGCAGCAGCTGGGCCGAAACCTCGGGGCGGGTGCGGAGCAGTGTGTTCAGACTCTCGTTCTTCAGTCCGGCCAGGCGGGTTTCGGAGACGGCCGTGGCTGTCGCGGTACGCGGGCTCGGATCAAAGAGGGCCATTTCGCCGAAGAGCTCGCCCGGGCCAAGGATGGCCAGGAGGGATTCCCTGCCGTCCGGAGACGTGCGGCCCAGCTTCACCTTGCCGGAGACGATGAAGTAGAGCTGGTCACCCTGGTCACCTTCGCGGAAAACCGAGGCTCCGCGGGAAAGGTCCACCTCGGTCAGCTCGTCCGTCAGCAGACGGAATGCTTCGTCGTCGAGCGTGGCGAAAAGGGGTGCTCGGCGCAGTACCTCGATGTCCATAAAATCTCCTGAATAAAAAGTGTCGGCTGTGGCGCTTGTGCCATTGTTTCAGAATTTTCAACGTTCTGTGACGTACTTGGCAGCCGAAACGCCCTGAACCGCTGGGCCGGGAGCCCATTTGAGCCGTGCAAGGCAAGTGAAGCCGTATTCTTCCGGAGCGTATCCGGAGGATCTGCGGATAATGCGGAAGCAGAATCCGAGCCGGTGGGGACGCACAGAATAATGTCAGCCGGCGCCACTAGAATTGGGTTTCAACTGTTTATAAGGAGCCTTAGTGTTTGGCCTGACTGTTCTGGACCTGGTACTGATCCTGGCCCTGCTGTCGTATCTGGGCTACGGCCTGCGCAACGGGTTCCTGGTGACGTTGGGCGGAATCGCCGGGTTCGCCGCTGGCGCCGTGGCCGCCTTTTTCGCCGTACCCCTGGTCAGCGGCTTCGTTGATGATTCCGGGTGGAGGCTGACCGCCATCGTAGCCGCCGCCGTCGTCCTGATCGCCGTGGGGCACGGAGCGGGCACCATGATCGGACGGAAAATCCGCGGCACCGTACGGATCAGGCCGCTTCGTGCCGTCGACCGGCTGATCGGCGGGGCCGTGAACGTTGCGGTCTCAGCGCTGATCATGTCCATGCTCGCCTTTAGCGTCAGCTCCCTCGGCGTCCCCTTGGTGTCCCAGCAGTTGGCTGAATCGAAAGTCATCCGGTTCATCGACGGGATGACGCCCACCCCGGTCAAAGCCACCATGGCGCAACTGCGTTCAACGGTGATCGGCAACGGCATCCCCACCCTCCTGGAAGGCCTCGACCAGGGCCAGCCGGTGGTAGTGCCCGACGCCAGCACGGACACGCCCGCCCTGAACCGCGCCGCGGAATCAGTCCTTAAAATCGCCGGGACCGCCTTCGAATGCGGCCAGAACCAGACCGGGACCGGATTTGTCGTCTCACCCGGAAGGGTTGTGACCAATGCCCACGTCGTGGCGGGCGTGTCGCAACCCGTTGTGGAGGTCCCTGGCGGCAGTGCCATGCCTGGACGGGTGGTCTATTTCGATACCAGGCACGACCTCGCTGTCCTGGCAGTTGATGGACTTCCCGCCGAGCCGCTGGCCCTGAGCCCGGACCTTCCCAACGGCAGCCCGGCGGCCTTCGCCGGCTATCCGCACGGCGGTCCATTCCTGTCCAAACCGGCCACCGTGCAGGACATCACCACGGTGCTGGTGCCGGACATTTATGGAAACAGCCCGGCACCCGAGGAGATCTACCGGCTCGCCGGGGACATCCAGCCCGGCAACTCCGGCGGGCCGCTGCTGACCACGGAGGGCTTGGTGGCCGGTGTGATCTTTGCCAAGGCGACATCAGACACAGAACTGGGTTTCGCCATCACTATGGATGACCTCAACCCGGTGGCGTCCCAGGCTCCCGGCCTCAGTGCGCCGGTATCCTCCGGGCAGTGCATCCAGAAGTAACAGTGCATCCGGTAGCTGCAAGGGTCAGAGCCACTCGAGGCTTTGGCCGTGCGGGCCGGTGATGGCCACCGGGCTGCCGTTATGAGTCAGCAGGAACCTGCCAAGGATCCGCTGCGCGTCAATCTCGGGGACCACGTTTGAACCATCCTCCTGGTAGATGACCATGTGCCCCTCGTTGCTGAGCCAATGGACGCCCCGGCTGGCGGCTAGGTGCTGCATGGTCCGCCGGAATTCGGTCCGGCCGGCGGCGGTCAGATAGCCCATCACCGCGCTGTGGAAGACCACCAGTGCTGTATCGTCCGGCGCCTGGGCGGCGAGTTCCAGTAACCGCTCGTTCAGGTCGCCGGCAACGAGGTGTGGCGGATCCTGCCGGGCGATGGCGACGGCCTGCTGGAGTCGGACGCGGCGAAACTCCTGTTCCGGCCACACCAGTGCCTCCAGCCACGCGACGTCCCCAGGATCCCCCACGTCCAAGGGATTCAGGTCGATGCCAGCCCGCCACACCACGGACGGGAGCGAGGCCGGCAAAGGTACCGGGCCGGTGGTGGCGCAGTTCAGGGTGGGGACCCCGGCCGGGGCTCCAACGTCCGGGCGGGGAGATAACCGCGTGACTGTGGTGCCGTCGTCGTACTCGTAGCCGTACCGGTCCGGGTACAGCACCAGGCCCGCTGAGGCGCCCACCTCCAGCAAAGCCAGCGGCTTACCCTCAGCCTCCGAGATGGCCGCCAGCGACGGCAGCAGCGTGGCGCAGCGGCCTGCCTCGTTGGTCTGCGTGGACCGTGAGAGCACAATCCTGCTGACATCGTCCCAGCGGGCGTTGAGGAAGTCGCGGAACTGTTCAAAGGGGCCCGGCACAGCGCCGAGGTACCGGGCGGCGGCCAGGAGCAGGTTGGGCTGGCGTTTGTCGTGCGGCCACCGGTCAATGCGGGCGATGATCTCCGGGTCGTCGGCGATCCCCAGCGTCCATTCGGCGTAGCAGGGAGAGGACCCGGGCGCTTCCACGCTGCCAAAGTGCCGGTACCACGCGGCGGTCATGGCTACAGCGCTTCGGCCAGGTAGTCGATGGCGAGCTTGTAGCCGAACACTCCGGCGCCCACGATGACAGCAGCGCAGACGGGGGATAGGAAGGAATGGTGCCGGAACTCCTCGCGCTGGTGCACGTTGGTGATGTGGACCTCGACGGCGGGAAGCTGAACCGCTGCGAGGGCGTCACGCAGGGCCACGGACGTGTGGGTGAAGGCACCGGCGTTCAGCACAATGCCGACGGCGGTGCCGCGGGCTGCGTGGATGGCGTCAAGGAGCACGCCCTCATGGTTGGACTGGACGCATTCCACCGTGAATCCATGGGCCTCAGCGGTGGCACCGGCCAGCTTCTCGACGTCGGCGAGGGTGGAGGTGCCGTACTTTTCCGGCTCTCGGGTCCCCAACAGGTTGAGGTTGGGGCCGTTGATCACGAGGATGGTGCCACGCCCGGCGGTCTTCGTACTGCTGTCTGGGAGGCTCTGATCGGATTCGTTCATGCTGCCAACTTTAGGTGAGGACGGCTGGCGACCCGTTGGCACCAGCCTGAGCGCCGGATTCTGCACCATCATTCGTCCGGTGTGGTTCCACCGTGCCGCCATTCCAGGAGGCGTGGGACTCGGCCAGCAAATGATGGAGCAGAATCCGACACTATAGTGCGGTGAACCTCAGCACGAGGGCATGTTCCGGGTTCAGGATGGGCATCGGCAGGCCCACTTCGGCCAGGAAGCGGCCGCCGGCAACTGCTCCGTCGGCCAGCCATGACGGCGGCCTGACTTGCGTGTAGGTGTGGGCGTAGTCAGCGTCTCCAGGTGTTGGGAAGACGGCCTCCACCCGGTAGGTGCTTTCAGGTTCCAGCCCCGGGATGGTGATGCGGCCGGTCTGCTCAGCGAACGCGGTGCGCGTGCTGACCAGCGCGAACAGTGCCGCCGTCGTGCCCTGTGCGGGTCGGGCCGAATCGGTTCCGGAGGCCACTACGCCGTGCAGGAGCAGGGAGCCGTCGGCAACGTCCGCGCGCACCATGCGCCCGGAGTGGATGAGGTCGCGGTGTTCTTTGTACAACCCAATGAAGCGCTTGAGCTCGTCCCGCTGCGCACCCTGCACCTCCCGGACGTCCCACTCCATGCCGAAGTGGCCAAACAAGGCCGTGATGGCACGGAAGGACAGGTCGTGGGTGCGGGCTGTGGTGTGCGAGGTGGTGGGGCCAACGTGGCCACCCACCAGTTCGGGCGGGACCACCAGCCCGGTCCAGCGTTGGATGGTCTGCCGTTCCAGGGCGTCGTTGCAGTCCGAGGCCCAGATCCGGTCCGTGCGTTCCAGGATCCCCAGGTCAACGCGGGCGCCGCCGGAGGAACAGCTTTCAATCTCGACGCCGGGATGGGCCTTCTTGAGTTCGTCAAAGAGCCGGTAGGCGGCCAGGGTTTGCTCGTGGACGGAGGAGCGTCCGGCGTGGCCGTGCTCCAGCAGGTCCCGGTTCTGGTCCCATTTGAGGTAGCTGATGTTGTTCTCGCGTAGGAGCGCGTCCACGCGGTCGAAGATGTACTGCCACGCTTCGGGGTTCACGAGGTCGATCACATGCTGGTTCCGCCACTCGATCGGCAGGCGGCCGCCGTCCTTGTGCGATATGGCGGCCGGACCGACGATCCATTCGGGGTGGGCGCGGGCTATGTCGGAGTCGAGGTTGATCATCTCCGGCTCAACCCAGAGCCCAAATTCCATTCCGCGGGATGTCACGGCGTCGATCAGCGGTGTGAACCCGTCCGGCCACAGCGCCTCGTCCACGTACCAGTCGCCAAGCCCGGCGTTGTCGTGGCGCCGCCCGCGGAACCAGCCGTCGTCGAGGACAAATCGTTCCACCCCGAGCTCGGCGGCGGAATCGGCGAGCTCGATCAGGGTGGGCAGGTTGTGGTCGAAGTAGACAGCTTCCCAGGTGTTGAGTACCACGGGGCGGGGCTTGCCGCCGCCCGCGGCGGGGAGCACGTGGTGGGGGCGGGAGCGGAACCAGCTGTAGAACGCTTCGCTGATGCCGTCCAGGCCGCGGTCGGAGTAAGCGGCGAACAGTGCGGGAGTGGTGTAGCTGGCACCTGGCTGGAGGATCACTTCGGCAGGGCCGAGGAGCTCCGAGCCGCCGATCATGGTGCGGCCGTCGCCGATGCTGTCTGCGAACTGCTCGTGGTTGCCGCTCCAGGCAAGGTGCGTGGCCCAGACCTTCCCGTGGCGGTTGCCGAATCCAGCGGTGCCGGCGGCGAAGAGCAGCGAGGAGTCGTGTCCGGTGCGGCCATGCCGGCCGGTGCGGACCCAGGTGCCTTGCTGGATGGGGCGGCGCTGCGGGTGGCGTTCCCGGCACCAGCGCCCGGTCAGGTCAAGGAGTTCGACGGCGTCCGGGGCCACCGGGAGGACAGTTGCCAGTTCGTCGAGCTGATAGGGCGTGGTGCCGTCGTTGGTGACGGTGTGACGCAGCTCCAGCAGGCCGCCGTCGTGCAATGTCACCGAGGACAGGACGCTGAGGCCGGCCTCGGGATCGGACTGGACGATGGCAGCGGAGTTACCCTCGGCGGTCGTTGTGACGACGCGGAGGCGGGCTGAGAAGTCGAGGCCGGAGACGCCGTCGGCGACGCGGTGACCGCGGAGGGCGGGACGGCCACGCCAGCTGGAGGACGCCTGCGGCAGGAGGCCGGCGGGTACGGTGGCGTCGATGGCGGAGTGCGGGATCGGTTCGCCGAGGATGGCGAGGTCCGGAAGTGGGGCGTCACCCAAATCGGCGCCCCAATGGATAATCTCGGCCTCCCCGCTGTCGAAGCTGATCACCAGGCTGGTGCCGGCGGTACGGAGGTGGAGCGAATCCATAGATATATCTCTTTCGGTAATCATGGTGTGCGTTCACTGACGCAGGACGGTGGTGGTGCTGTGTTGGGTGTGTGGTGTCCGGATGCCGCCGCCGCGAGGAGGGAACGGCGGCATCCGGAGCCGATGACTGCGGCCACATCCGCAGGCACGTTTTTTGGTGGACCAGGCCTACTTGAAGAGCGCGTTGACCTGTTCGTTGGCCTGGGTCAGGGAGCTGGCGGGCGCCTTGCCGGACACCACGGCGTCCATGGCGGGCTCCATGATGCCCTTGACCTTGGCTGTGTTATCGGTGATCGGGTACAGGAAAGTGGTCTTGTTCTTGACGTGCTCGGTGAAGGCCGTCACGTCCACACCCTTGGCCTTGAAGGCTTCGGCGGCTTTCTCGGAGGAGGTCTTCAGCGCCGGGAAGACCACGGCCTTCGAGGCCACAACGTCCTGGCAGTCAGCGGAAGCGAGGTACTCCACCCACTTGATGGAGGCGTCCTTCTTCTTGGTGCCTGCCCAGATCGAGTCAGCCAGGCCGTTGAACATGGAGGCGCGCTCGCCTTCCGGACCAACGGGAGTCGGGGCGATGCCCACCTCGATGCCCTTGTAACCGATGTACTGGCCGGTCATCCATGACCCGTGGGCGTTGATGGCAGACTTGCCGGCTGCGAAGGTGTCTGCCATCGCGGCGCCGACCGTGGTCTCCAGCTTGGGCATGTAGCCCTTCTGGGCCAGTCCGGCGAACCAGCCCATGCTTTCCTGGAACTTGGGGTCGTCGTAGTTGTAGTGTGTGCCCCACGGGTTCTTGTCCGTGTGGGACCAGCCTGTGGTGTTGGTGAGGTAGCTCCACTCCGTCTGGCCGGAGGAATCTCCTCCGCCATTGAGGCCCAGGCCGTAGACGGCGACATTGTCCTTGTCGAAGCCGGCCTCGTCGCCGCGCTTGCCGTTCTTGTCAACGGTCAGGTGGGCGATGACCTTTTCGTAGCTTCCGCCATCTTCGGGGTTCCAGGTGAGGTCTTTCATCTGGTCTTCGGTAATGCCGGCGCTGGCGAGCATGGCCTTGTTGTAGAACAGGCCGATGGTGTCCCAGTCCTTCGGCAGGCCGTAGCGCTTGCCGTCCTGGCCGACCCAGAGGTCCGCGAGGCCCTCGTTGTAGGCGGTGAGGTCTACGTTGTCTTTCTCGACGGCGTCGTCGATGGGCAGCAGCTGTTTGTTTTCGGCGAGCTCACCGTAGCGTCCGAGGTGGTTGGTGAAGACGTCCGGGGCTGTGCCGCCGACAAAGCCGTTGGTCAGGGTGCTCCAGTAGTCGTCCCAGCCGCGCTGGGTGATCTTGACCTTGATGTCCGGGTTGGCTTTGGTGAAGTCGTCTGCGCACTGCTGGTAGGCGGGCAGCTGGTTGGCGTCCCACAGCCAGTAGCTGATCTCGCCCTTGGCAGACTCTGCCGAGGACGATGAGCCGCCGCCACAGGCGGACAGGGACAGTGCCACGGTTGCGGCGACGGCAACGGCGCCGAGGGTTTTCTTCATGGTTCTACTTTCCGTTCGGGGGATGCGATGGGCTGTTTGGGGTAGGGAAATTTACTTGATGCCGGAGAAGCCGATGGAGTTGACGATCTTCTTGCCGAAGGCGGCGAAGAGGATCAGGACGGGCAGGGCCGAAATGAGGGTTGCGGCCATCAGGCCGGACCAGTCCGGGGCTCCCTGTGGGGACTGTGATTTGAAGACACCGAGGCCCACCTGCAGGACCCGCACGTCATCCTGGGAACCGACCAGCAAAGGCCAGAAGTATTCGTTCCACTGGCCGATGAAGGTGAGCAGTGCGAGGGTGGCGATGGGGGCAGCGGCGTTGGGGAGAACGATCTGGAAGAAGATGCGCAGGTGCTTGGCGCCGTCGAGCATTGCCGCCTCTTCGACTTCCCGGGACATGTTCAGGAAGAACTGGCGCAGGAAGAAGATGGCGAACGGTGTCATAAAGACGTACGGCAGGACCATGCCGAGCATGGTGTTGAGCAGGTCCAGGTTCTTGATGAGCAGGAAGTTCGGGAGGGCGGTGAAGATCGGCGGGACCAGCATGGTGCCGAGGAACAGGCTGAACACCAGGTTCCGTCCCTTCCAGCGCAGCCGGGCAAAGGCGTACGCAGCCATCGAACTGAAGAACACGGCTCCGGCGGTGGTGATGGAGGAGAAGATGATGGAGTTCCGCAGGTAGAGCCAGAAATCGATGGCGGCACCGGAACCGCCTTCCGCGACGGCGTCGGCTGGGCTTTGCAGCCCGAATACCCGCATAAAGGCGCCGAAAGTGAATTCCGCGGGAAGCAGGCTGGCCGAGTTGGAAGCCAGTGCCGAGTTGGTGGACAATGCCGTGCGCAGCACCCAGAGGAAGGGCAGGACGGAGACCGCGATGGCCAGGACCAGGAGGGCCCAGGCACCTGCCCGGCGGGGGTTGAACGGACGACGGCGGCGGGTTGAGGCCGGCAGCGGTGCGCGGCTGGTGGTGGTGGTCATGCGGGGCTCCTAGTCCAGGTCCGACTCGTTGCCCTTGAGGAACTTCATTTGGATGAAGGCCACGAGGGCGAGGATGAGGAAGAGAATGACGGCAATTGCAGATCCGTAGCCGAAGTCCGACTCGGTGAAGGCACGCTGGTAGATGTAGTACTGGATGACGCGGGTTGCGTTGACCGGCCCGCCGGCGGTGGTCACGGCAACGGTGTCAAATACCTGGAACGAGCCGATCACCGTGACAACCAGGACCAGGACCAGCACCGGCCGCAGCAACGGAATGGTGATTTTGCTGAAGGTCTGGAACGGTGACGCGCCGTCGAGTTTGGCCACTTCGTAGACGTGGCCAGGGATGGCCTGGAGCCCGGCGAAGATCAGCAGGGCTGTGTAGCCCATGTGGCGCCACGTGTTGATCAGAGCCTGGGTGGGGATGGCCCACTCCTCGCTTCCGAAGAAGGCGACCCGGGGGAGGCCGGACCATTCGATGAACTGGTTGACCACACCGATCTGGTAGTCGAGCATCCAGAACCACAGCAGCGCCGCGATGACGTTTGACATCAGGTAGGGCAACAGCAGTGCGCCGCGGATGAGCGTGGACTTTGCCACCTGGTGCATCAGGAGGGCCAGGCCCAGGGCCAGGGCGGTCTGGAGGACGATGTTGAGGAAGACGTATTGGCCCGTGACCGCCAGGGAATTCCAGAACAGCGGGTCTTTGGCGATGGCCGTGTAATTGTCCATCCCCACCCATTCCGGGTCACCCAGGATGTTGTACTCCGTGAAGCTCAGGTACACACCGCGGATGGTCGGGACAACGTAGAAGAAGACGAACCCGATCATGGCCGGGGCGATGAAGAGGAGGGCGATCTTGAGGTCGCCCAGCTGGCGGTAGCCGCCGCGCGGCATGGGGGCTCCGGGCTTAGGCGGGGCGGATCTCGTGTGCTTGGCAAGGGTGGTCATCGTCGACCCTTTCCTGACTGTGATGTGGATAACAACTGGTGAGAAATCTACACGAGTAGATTGAATGTGGCAAGAAGTATTTCTTGGCTTATTTGACAGGGATTAATCCAGTCGCTAGCCCATTGACTCGAGTAGATTCCGGTGCAACACTGGGAATCCTGATGGACAGCGCTTGCCCGGCGCTCCTGCAAGCACCCGTGGAAAGAGGGACAATGGCGTTTTCAATCGGCGTAGTAGGAGCCGGCCAGTTCGGCGGCCAGTTCGCGCACCTCTTCAATCTCCACCCCGGCGTGAGCTCGGTGTATGTGGTGGATGAGCTTCCGGAGCGTGCCGCTGAGGCAGTGGAGCGCTACCACCTGGTGGGGGCAAAGGCGAGCTTCGAGGAACTTCTCGCCTCCGACGTCGATGCCGTGGCAATCTTCACCCAACGCTGGACGCACGGTCCCCTGGTGGAGCAGGCCCTTCGTGCCGGCAAGCACGTCTACTCGGCCGTCCCCATGGCCATTTCCGAGGACGAAATCGCCCGGATCATCGACGCCGTCCGTGAAACCGGCCTGGTTTACATGATGGGGGAGACCAGTTACTACAACCCCGCCACCGTCTATGCACGGAAGCAACTTGCCGCCGGCCGCTTCGGGCGGATCTTCTACGCCGAAGGGGACTACGTCCACGACATGGATCTAGGGTTCTACGACGCCTACCAGTACAGCGGCGGCGAGCGTTGGAAGGAAACCGCCAGCTACCCACCCATGCTGTACCCCACGCACGCAGTCGGCGGAGTACTCGGCGCCGTCCCCGCCCATGCGGTCAGCGTCAGCTGCGTAGGAGTGAAGGATGACCGCAATGACGGCGTCTTTGACAAGGAGGTCAGCATGTTCGGAAATGACTTCTCCAACGCCACGGCCCTCTTTGAACTCAACGACGGCGGCGTGATGCGCACCAACGAGATGCGCCGGGTGGGCTATCCCTCGCACATCAGGGAGTCCCGGTTCCGGTTCTTCGGTACGGAGGCCAGCTTCGAGCAACTCGCCAAAGTCACAGTGTGGCAGGACAAGGAAAACGTCCACGATATTTCCGAGCAGTTCGAAACCCGTCCCAGCATGTCCCTGGACGACCCGTCCCTGGCGAACGTTGCCCCGGAACTGAGGGACGCGTTTGTCTCCGGGCTCTCGCCAGTCCACGACGCCGAACGGCTCCCTGAGGAGTTCCGCGGCGCACCAAACGGCCACGAGGGCAGCCACCACTTCCTGGTGGACGACTTCGTGACGGCCGTCAACACCGGGACGCTGCCACCTGTCAATGCCTGGGTTGCCGCGCGGTTCACCCTTCCCGGCATTGTGGCCCACGAGTCAGCCCTCCGCGGTGGGGAACGGCTGCCCATCCGCGACTTTGGCGATGCCCCGGAAATTCGATAGCTAGCATTGACATCATGACGACTCCAGCAGTGCAGGCCCCGCGCGGCCCGGTGACCCGCAAGGACGTTGCCCGGTACGCCGGCGTCAGCACCGCCGTCGTCAGCTATGTGGTGAACGGCGGGCCAAAGAAGGTGGCCCCCGTCACCGAAGCGAAGGTCAAGGACGCCATCCGCGTCCTGGGCTACCGCCCCAACGCGGCGGCCCGTGCCCTCAAGCTGGGCTCCAGCGAGACCCTGGGGCTTGTGGTCCCGGACATTTCAAATCCTTTCTTTGCTCTGTTCTCCCACGCGGTGGAGGATGCAGCGGCCGACTTGGGCTATGCCCTGGTGCTGAGCAACTCAGACGGGAACCTCGCCAAGGAGCGGCGAAATATCCGCAACTTGGCTGCCCGGCAGGTGGACGGGGTGCTGTTGGCCAGCGTCCTCTTTGAACCCGATCTGGAGGTCCTGGAAACGGCAGACATCCCCTCCGTACTGCTGAACCAGGAACGGGATGCCCCCGGTTTCAACAGCATCGGTGTTGATCTCGCCGCCGGCGCCCGGATCGCAGTCCAGCATCTGATCAGCCACGGCCACACCAACATCGGCCTGGCAATGGGTACCAACGTTTCCGACAGCACAGATGGCCGTGAGGTCGGTTGGCGGGAGGCCTTGCAGGAAGCGGGCCTGCCGGAGGGGCCCATCGTGTACAGCTCATTCACTCGGCCCGGCGGTTATGTTGCCGGGCAACGCCTTTTGGCGTCGATCAACCGGCCAACAGCCATCTTTGCCACCTCTGACATGCAGGGGATCGGTCTGTTGCGGGCGATCCATGAGGCTGGCCTCTCGGTGCCGGGCGATATCGCAGTCGCCTCGTTCGACGGTTCCATTGAGGCCGAATACTCATGGCCACCGCTAACTACGGTCGAGCAGCCCGTGGCCGATATGGCAGAGGCCGCCGTGGCCGCCCTCGTGGCCGCCCGACGCGGCGAGAAGCCCCGGCACCGCATCTTCGCTACTAAATTGCACGTCCGCCAGTCCTGCGGCTGTCCCTAGGGAAGTTCGGCTAACCCGCGATCCGAAGCCTGCCGGTCCGCTCGCCCAGGATCCGACGAGCTTCGGGGCTGAGGCCAGCATCGCTGATGACCTCATCGGCCTCGTCCAGGGCCGCTATGGTGCTGATCCCCAGCATTCCCCACTTGGTGTGGTCAGCCAGCACGACGACGTTGCGCGCCGCGGCCACGAAGGCTCGGTCCGTCTCGGCTTCCAGCAGGTTGGGGGTGGTGAAGCCGGCGTCCGCGTCCATGCCGTGCACACCCAGGAACAGCACATCCAGGTGCAGCTGCTTCAGGGCCGCCGTCGCGATGGGACCAACAAGCGCGTCCGACGGCGTGCGTTCGCCGCCGATGAGGATCACCGTGGAGCCGTAACGGGCAGAGCCGGCGGATGCGCCGTGATGGAACAGGTCCGCGATGCGCACGGAGTTCGTGACCACGGTGATGCGCGGACCGTTGACCAGTTCCTTGGCCAGCGCCCACGTGGTGGTCCCGGCGCTGAGGCCCACTGCCATGCCTTCGTGCACCAGGCTGGCTGCCTCCAGGGCGATGGCCTTCTTCTCGGCCGTCAGCTGGGTGGATTTGAGCTCGAAGCCGGGTTCGTGGGTGCTGACATCACCGGGGATCTTGGCGCCGCCGTGGATCCGCTCCAGCCGGCCGCCTTCCTCCAGCACTTCAATGTCCCGGCGCACGGTCATCAGCGAAACGCCCAACTGCTGCGCCAAGTCGGACACGCGAACAACCCGCTCACGCTGGACGGCGTCCACAATCGCCTGATGTCGAGCAGCGGGAAGCATCTAAAAACCATCCTTAAAGCCAGCGGACAGGGGCTGCACCAAGCATACGGCGACGGCGCCGCCCACAGTGGTGGGAAGCGCCGTCGACGAGGAGCGGGAGTTATCCGGCAGCGCGCGTCAGAGCGAGGAACGAGCAGCGCGCAGAGGATGACTGCCGCTCCTCGCCCTGCCACGCACCTACTTCCGCAGTGAAGCCGCGATCTGCTTCATGATGGTCGGGTCTGACAGGGTGGTGGCGTCACCTACTTCACGCCCTTCTGCGACGTCCTTGAGGAGGCGGCGCATGATTTTCCCGGAGCGGGTCTTGGGCAGTTCGGGTACCACGAGGATGGTTTTGGGTTTGGCGATGGGGCCGATTTCCTTGCCCACGTGGTTGCGGAGTTCCTGGACGATGTCATCTCCGGAGTCCACCACGTCGCTGCGGAGGATGACGAACGCGACGACGGCCTGGCCGGTTGTCTCGTCCGCAGCGCCCACCACGGCGGCTTCGGCCACGGACGGATGCGAGACGAGGGCGGATTCGATTTCGGTGGTGGAGAGCCGGTGCCCGGAGACGTTCATGACGTCGTCCACGCGGCCCAGGAGCCAGATGTCGCCGTCCTCATCCTTCTTGGCGCCGTCGCCTGCGAAGTACATGGTCTCGAAGCGGGACCAGTAAGTGTCCTTGAACCGTTCGGGGTCGCCCCAGATGCCGCGGAGCATGGCGGGCCAGGGCTCACGGATGACCAGGAACCCGCCGTGCCCGTTCGGGACGGACTGGCCGAGTTCGTCCACGACGTCCACGGCGATGCCGGGCAGCGGCACCTGTGCCGAGCCGGGTTTGGTGGCAGTGACGCCGGGCAGCGGGGCGATCATCTGGGCGCCGGTTTCGGTCTGCCACCAGGTATCCACGATCGGTGCCTTGTTGGAGCCGATGACGTCGCGGTACCACATCCAGGCCTCGGGGTTGATGGATTCACCCACCGACCCGAGGACCCGGAGGGAGGAGAGGTCGTACTTGTCCGGGATATCCCGGCCCCACTTCATGAACGTGCGGATCGCAGTGGGCGCGGTGTAGAGGATGGACACCTTGTACTTCTCCACGATCTCCCACCACCGGCCCTGGTGCGGGGAGTCCGGGGTGCCTTCGTACATGACCTGGGTGGCGCCATTGATGAGCGGGGCGTAGGCGACGTACGAGTGCCCGGTGACCCAGCCGACGTCGGCCGTGCACCAGTAGACGTCCGTCTCGGGGTGCAGGTCGAAGACTGCCTTGTGGGTGTAGGCGCCCTGGGTAAGGTAGCCGCCGGTGGTGTGGAGGATGCCCTTGGGCTTTCCGGTAGTGCCGGAGGTGTACAGGATGAACAAAGGGTGCTCGGAGTCATGCCCGACGGCGGTGTGCTGGGTGGATGCCACACCCACGGTGTCGTCCCACCAGTGGTCCCGGCCCTCGTGCCAGTCAACGTCCTGGCCGTTGCGCTTGACCACCACCACGTTCTGCACGCTGTGGCCGTTGCCGTCACCAGGACGGGACAGGGCGTCGTCGACCGCCGGTTTGAGGGCGCTGGGCTTGCCGCGCCGGTAGGTGCCGTCGGCGGTGACCACCAGCTTGGCTTCGGCGTCGTCGATCCGGGACCGGAGTGCGTCGGCGGAGAACCCGCCGAACACCACCGAATGCACCGCACCGATGCGGGCGCAGGCCAGCAGGGTGATCACGGCTTCGGGGATCATGGGCAGGTAGACGGCCACCCGGTCGCCCTTGGCCACGCCGAGGGATTCGAACGCGTTCGCGGCCTTCTTTACTTCCTCGGTGAGCTGGGCGTAGGTGTAGGTGCGGGTATCGCCGGGTTCGCCCTCGAAATAGATGGCCACCCGGTCCCCGAGCCCGTTTTCCACGTGCCGGTCCAGGGCGTTATAGGCGGCGTTGACCTTCCCGCCTACGAACCACTTGGCGAAGGGCGGGTTGGACCAGTCCAGGGCCTCATCGAAGTCCTTGGACCAAGTGAGCAGTTCACGGGCCTTCTTGGCCCAAAACGCCGGCCGGTCGGCGTCGGCCTCGGCGTAATCGGCTGCGGTGACCACGGCGTCGGCAGCGAATTCCGGGGTTGGCGCAAACTTGCGGTTCTCGTGCAGCAGATTTTCGAAGGCATCGCCCTGTTGGTCGCTCTGCACGGAAGCTTCGGGAGCGGTGGCGGTGGAGCCGGGAGTGTCCTGGGACATGGTGAACCTCATCATTCATCGACCTTTGCTGCGCGGCATGTGCCGTGGCCCGGGCGCCACCCCACCGCTTTGCACGGCATTGGGCAACGGCCGGTCACGGACATTCCGCAAAGAGCTGTTCCGAAATCAAGACTAATGCTTGAGTCCGCAGCTGTGTGTGCCCTGTCACAGAGGTGCCCGTGAGCGGCGTTTATTAAGCGGTGAATGGTTTCGCCCACTCGCTGGGGACGCCACGCAGCCAACCCTTCGGCTAGTGATCGCCAAGGCTGTTGGCTAGGCTGAGATTGAATTGTGACTTTCGACGGAACCGTCCGGCCGGGTAACAGCGTTGCGGGTGACCCGGCGGGCAACACCGTTTCAGACGGCACGGTTTGTGGGACCGCAAGGTCCCGTGCCGCCACGCTAAGGAGAACAGAATGAACCAGCAGAGCTTCGGCCAGACAACCGGCCGTGCAACAGCGGCCGGACCTGACGGCTCGTCCGGGAGCAGCGCGGGGAAAGGCCAGCCGGAGCCAGCCATCGGGAAGGCCAGCTCCCGGCACCAGGCAGTTCTGGGGCACTTCACAGTCCGTGACCTCACCGTCTTCGCTGCCACCCTCATTCTTTTTGTCACCTCCCTGCTGCCGGTCTTCCTCACCCGGTTCAATCTCTGGAACGTGGGTAACCTGTTCTTCCTCGGGCTGGGAATCGTCCTGCCGCTGATCGTCAGCGCACTCTTTGCGGCCCGCAGGCTTGCGCCCGCCACGAAGGTCCGGATCGGATCGCTGTCCGTCGACCAGTTCGCGTCCGTGGTGGCGTCCTTCGCGGTTGCGTTCTTCTTCCTGTCCGTAGCCGGCGACTACCACCCCGCCCTGCTGGCAGGACTGATCGGCTCCGTCATCCTGTTCGCGGCCACCGTGCTGGGCCGGTTCATTCCGTACTTCGCCAGCGACTTCGAAGGACGCCAGGAGGTCCCGGCCCACGTGGTGGCCCGGGAGTCTGCCGTTCCGCTGCCTAAACCGCGCACGCCCAAGGCCCCGAAGGAACCCACTGCCCCGGAGGAAGCTAAGCCTGTGTCAGGCGCTTCACCGGACAAGGATCATGCCGCTGTGCCCGGTGCCGCCGCTGGTGCAACAGGATTTTCCACCGGTCCGGCTGCTCCAGCCGGTTCTTCGGCTGTTTCCGGTTCCATTGGACACACAGGACCCCAGACAGTGACGACGCCGGGAACCTCGCCATTCGAGCCTGCACAGCCGTCCCCGCAGGAGGCGCAGCCAGCACAGCAGGTGCCGGCGCCCGCGCAGAAAGCACAGCCTGTGCAGACCCGCCCCGCCGATACGGCAGCCGTCTCGTCGGCCCCCGAGGTATCCGAATGGCCTTCAGAAGGTGACTTTGGGCCCCCAACCCAGGCAGCCGACGTCGTACCTCCCGCAGTGGTTGCCGCAGCAGATGAGGCCCAAGGGAACGTTACCCCGGCGGTCACGCCGGCACGCCAGGCGTCCGATCCCATTCCTGCCACGGCCGTCCACCCGCAGGTTCGCAAGGAAGAGCCCATTGGCGCCACGGTGGATCCGGCAAGCCGCCCCGAGGAATCCGAGGAGCACCCCGTCCACGAGGCCTTCTGGTTCGCCGTCGCACAGCACCGGACGGCCGTTGATCCCCGGACCGGTGCCCCCGCCTTCGTCATTGAGCCGGGCGGCTGGGTCCTGGCACTCGAGGATCGGGGCCACGAGTTCCTGGTCCAGCACACCGACGGCCGCGTGGGCGTGCTGCGCGACCTGAGCAACATCGAGCGCGGTTAGCCGGCCCGGTGGCCACTTCACGTACTTCAAGGAACGGCGCGGCCCGGGGGGCTGCGCCGGGGCCAGCGGCGGCGGCGTCCGGACCCAAGGTCTCGAACGAGTCCCTCCTCGCCCTGAAGCGCCGCGCGCGGCGCATCAACAAGGCTCTGGCTGAGAAGTACCCCTACGCTCACGCGGAGCTCGATTTCCGGAGCCCCTTTGAGCTGCTTGTGGCCACTGTCCTGTCCGCGCAGACCACCGACGTCACCGTCAACCAGATCACCCCGGTGCTGTTCGCCAAGTACCCCGACGCCCGCGCAATGGCCGAGGCAGACCCGGCCGTCATGGAAGAAATCATCAAACCCACCGGGTTCTTCCGGGCAAAAACCCGGAGCCTGATTGCGCTGGGCACCCGCCTGGTGGATGAATACAACGGTGTGGTGCCGTCCAGGCTTGAGGACCTTGTGACCCTCCCGGGGGTGGGCCGCAAGACGGCGAACGTGGTGCTGGGCAATGCCTTTGGCGTCCCAGGCATCACGGTGGACACGCACTTCGGACGCCTGGCACGCCGCTTCGGCTGGACCGGCTCCGAGGATCCTGTCCAGATCGAATTCGACGTCGGCGAGCTGTTCGAACCCAGGGACTGGACTATGCTCTCGCACCGTGTGGTCTTCCACGGGCGGCGGGTCTGCCATTCGCGGAAGCCGGCCTGCGGGGCCTGCCCGGTGGCCAATTGGTGCCCCAGCTACGGCCTGGGCGAGACCGACCCCGCGAAAGCCGCCAAACTGCTGAAATACGAGCTTGCTCCCGGCAGCGAACAGCTTCTCGCCCAGTTGCTGGCAGAGACGCACCGCGCCGCGGAAATCCGGATGGAATCACAGAAACGGGTTCCGTGAGCGCACGTGAGGACCTGATCCACCTCGTACAGCGGACCGAAGCAGGCAACGCCCCCGAACCCGATGCCCTCTGGGCAGCGCTGACTGTGGATGAACGCATTGCGCGCAAGGCGGCCGTACTGATGCTCTTCGGTGTTTTGGACACCGTCCCCGCATCGTCCGGCAAGCCACTCGCCCCGGCCGACCTCGACGTCCTGCTGCTGGAGCGCGCACACACCCTGGAGTCGCACCCCGGCCAGGTCGCGTTTCCAGGTGGCAGCATCGATCCCGGTGAAACGCCAGTGGAGGCGGCGCTGCGCGAAGCCGAGGAAGAAACCGGCTTGGACTCCGGAGGGGTGGAAGTCCTTGGCACGCTGCAGGAACTCGGGCTGGCACGCAGCAACTTCCTCGTGACGCCGGTGCTGGCCTGGTGGGCCTCGCCGTCGCCGGTGCGGGTGGTGGACTACGGGGAATCCGCACAGGTTTTCCGGATCCCGGTCCGGGACCTGCTGGACCCGGACAACCGGGTCATGTCCACCGTCAGCCGCGGCGGGCACACGTTCAATAGCCCGGCCTTCACCGTCAACGGAGTGGTGGTGTGGGGCTTCACAGGCATTGTGCTCAACGGGCTCTTTGAGCAGTTGGGCTGGGCCGTCCCTTGGGACCGGTCCCGCCTGCACAACATCATGATCTGACCGGCGCCACCCTTGCCGCCGGTCAGATCGACTAAGACTGGGGCTGCTGCCGGAGATCCACCACGATTCCGGTAGCTGCATTCTCGCGGACGGCCTTGATGCCCTCGAGCAATGCTCCAACGTGCCTGAAATTCGGCGAAACCGCCACAATGTTGCCGTCAGCGTCGGTGAGACGGAGCCTGTAGGCCTCGTCACCCACGCGATGTATTTCGAACCTGCCCGCCATGTGCCGGACCTCCCCTGGGAATGCATCTTTGCATGTAGTGCTTGACCCGCCTGCTTGAGTCAGTTAATTGACTGTAACGCCGCTCACAGGGCATGGGCCAACTACTCCCGGGTAGGTTACTCCGCGGGGCGCGCTGTGACGGTTCCGTGGCCTGTGACTGGAGGTGCGGCCACCAGGCCGCTAGGGTGCCGGAATTCCGTTGGGCGGCCTACTTGGCGTTGTCGTAGGAGTCCACCACGGCCACGCTGACCGGGAACTCCACCGGGATGGACCCGAACAAAAGCTCCTTGGCGGCGCTGGCCGCGTCCTCAATTGCCGCGATGCACGCGTTGACCTGAGCTTCAGGCGCATGGACCATCACCTCGTCGTGCAGGAAGAACACCAGCTCCGCGTGTCCGAAGCCTTCCGCGCGCATGGCTCGCAGCCGCCGTCGTAATTCCGCGAGCCAGCAGGCTGCCCAGTCCGCCGCCGACCCCTGCACCACGAAGTTACGGGTGAACCGGCCGCGGGAGCGGGCGATCGATTCGGCGCGGCGCTGTTCCTCTGCCGTGCTGGATTGCTGGCTCTGGAACCACTGCCGTGAGGGTGGCGGGCTGCTGCGGCCCAGCCTGGTGGTGACCGTCCCGCCGGCTTCACCGTCCCGCGCCGCCTGTTCCACGAAGCCCACGGCGCGCGGATAGGTCTTCGCCAGCTGGGGCATCAGCCGCCCGGATTCGCCCGTGGTGGCACCGTAGATGGCGCCGAGGAGGGCCACCTTGGCTTTTGCGCGGTCACCGCCGAATCCTTGGGCGGCGATGCCGGCGTACAGATCCTTGTCCCGCGCAGCCTCGGCCATTTTGGCATCCTGCGCCAGTGCGACCAGGACGCGGGGCTCCAGCTGGGAAGCATCCGCCACAATGAGCTTGTAGCCCGGATCGGCATGCACCGCGCCGCGGATCTGCCGCGGAATCTGGAGCGCCCCGCCGCCGCGCGATGCCCAGCGGCCCGAGACAACCCCGCCCACTACGTACTCAGGCCGGAACCGCCCCTTGTCCACCCATGCGTCCAGCCAGGTCCAGCCGTTAGCGGTGTGCAGGCGGGAGAGCTTCTTGTAGGCCAGCAGCGGTTCAATGGCGGGGTGGCTGGATTCCTTCAGCTCCCACTGCCGTGTGCTCTTGACTTCGATGCCGTTACGGTGCAGGGCGCGCATCAGTTCCTGCGGCGAATCCGGATTCAGCCCGGGTGCGCTGAGCAGGCCCCGCAGCTCGGTGTTGAGGGCTTCGAGCTTGGCCGGACGGTGGCCGGATGGCGGGCGCGGCCCCAAGTAATCGGTGAGGATATTCTCGTGCAGGTCCTCCCGCCAAGGGACGCCGGCATGCTGCATTTCGGCGGCGATCATCGCGGCGGCGGATTCGGCAGCGAGGAGGAGCTGGAGCCGTTTGGGGCGGTTCTCACCGGGGGTTGCGGCCGCCAGGGCTGCCTGCTGGGCGGCGTATTCGGCCCGGAGTTCTTCGGTTGTGTGCCTGGGCGCTGCGCCGTGGCCCAGGTCTTCGAACAACGCGCCCTGCTCTGCGGGCGGTACGGGCGGCTGGAGGGCCCGGGGAGGCTGGAGGTCCTCCTCCGGCGTGATTTTTTCGGCGTTTTGGGCGTAGCCCGTGTGCGCCGTGAACTCGGAACAGGCGAGGATGTTGCCGCAAAGACTGAGGTCGTAACAGCGGTCCAGCTCGACGCCGGACGCCAACAGGGCGGGGTACCAGTCCCGGGTGCGGTGCCAGATCCAACGTGGCGGTGGACCGCCGTTCGGCCGGCTTTCGAAGTGACGTACGACGGCGGCGAGCTCGGCCGTGCCGATCACGCGCGGTTCCGGGGTGTTGGGGTGAGGGTCTCCAGCCTGGGTGAGTTCCTGGAGGGCTGCGCCTTGGGGGTGGGCGGCGAGCAGCAGGTACATACGACAATTCTGCCCTGTCGCGGGGCTGCACTTTTGCCGGGTGTCCTGTTGCCGCCCGCGGTTGTCCTCCACAGGGGCCTTCAGCGCGCGTTTGTCCACATAAGGCCGATCACTGGTTACGGTTTTGCGCGCGGCCCATGAGAGTTGCCCTATGAGCAGGCATCAGCAAGCACCGGCACCGTCAGGTTCGGCCAGCGCCGTCACGGCCGCACGGCGCAAGGCAGCGGGGGAGCGGGCCGGGCCGGACGGCCACGCGGCCCCTGTCCGCGGCCCCGCTCCGGACGCATGGCTGCCGGAGGAGGCTGCGGAGGTTCTGCTCGTGACTGGATTCGACTTTCTGCAAGGTGAGGTGGAGCGCATCGTCGCGGCCGCAGGCGCCCGGCTGAGGGTGGTGGCCGGTGTCGTAGAGGCTGCCAGGTACTGGGATTCCTCCTCTGCCGTACTCGTCGGCAGCGATGTCCGCGAACTGCCGCCCAGGCGTCGGGCTCCCGCTGTGTTGGTGGGCCTTAGCGGAGAAGGCGACAGCCTGTGGCACCTGGCGGCGGCCCTCGGCGCGGAACGTGTAGCCGTCCTGCCCGATGCCGCGGCTTGGCTGGCCGAGTACCTCAGCAGGTCACGTTCGCCGCAGGCCGCAGGCCTGGTGCTCGGCGTCACCGGCGGATGCGGCGGGGCGGGGGCAACCACAGCAGCCGTCTGGATCGCCCAGGCGGCCGCCGGAATGGGCGTTCGCGTGCTTCTGGTGGACGGTGACCCGTGGGGCGGGGGCCTTGAGCTGGCACTGGCTGCCGAGGAACTGCCGGGACTCCGTTGGCCGGACTTGTCCGAGGCAAGCGGCAGCATCGATCCCGGTCAGCTGGCGGATTCCCTTCCCGTAACAGGTGGTTTCTCCTTCCTGTCCTGGCCCGCGAGCCGGGACCGTCCCGCGCCTGTGGACGCCGCAGCCACCGGCGGAGTTGTCGATGCCGCCCGGCGCGGCTACGAGCTGGTGGTGGTGGACATCGGCCGCGGCGCCGAGCCGTTGCACACCTTCGCCTGGGACTGTGACCGGATCCTGGTGGTGCTCCCTGCCCAGCTGAAGGCTGCGGTGGCTTCAGCCCGCCTGCTTCAGGAGCTTCCGCCCGTGGAGGCTGCCCTCCTGGTCCGCGGAAAACCCGGCGCGGCCCTGGACAGTGCACTGATCTCCGATGCCGTCGGGCTGCCCGTCCACGGCCGGGTCCCTGACCTCCGTGGCGTCACGGGCGCATCAGAGAGCGGACGCCTCCTTGAGCTGGGCAAACGCCGCAGCGTGAGGCACTTTGCTGCCTCTGTCCTGGACCTGCTCGACGGCGAACTCGCAGCAGGCGGTTTGCCGTGAGCGTGCCGTCTTCCTTTTCTGCTGCGTCCGCTGCGTCCGCCGCGTCCAGAGCATCCGCCGCAGCACCCGCGGGCGCACGGCGCCAGGCACGCGTCCGGAATTCACGGGTCCTCGATTCACGGGCCGGCGTCTCCCGGGGACTGGACTCAGGCCTGCTGGAGTCGGTACGAGAATCAGTGATGGCGGAGTCGGGGCCGTTGACGGCTTCCCGGGTGGCCGCAGCTGTCCAGGCCACCGGGAAAATGCTGGGAACGGCAGGCGCCCTCGCCGCCGCGGAACGGATCAGCGCCGAGCTCAACGGCCTGGGCCCGCTTCAGGAGCTCACCCGGGACCCGGCCGTGACGGACATTTTGGTCAACGCACCCGACTCCGTGTGGCTGGACCGGGGAAACGGGCTGGAACGCTCTGCTGTGGCCTTCGCCAGTGAGACCCACGTGCGGGCATTGGCGTCCAGGCTGGTCGCGGCCGGCGGGCGGCGCCTTGACGACGGCTCGCCCTGTGTGGACGTCAGGCTCGACGGCGGCTACCGCGTCCACGCGGTCCTCCCGCCGATCTCCACAGCGGGCACCCTGTTGAGCGTCCGCATCCGGCGGGAGCAGGTGTTCACTATGGACGAGTTGCGGTCCGGTGGCATGTTCGACGAGACCGTCCAGGAAGTACTGGAACGCGTGGTGAAGCACCGGCTGAGCTTCCTCATCAGCGGCGCCACCGGCTCAGGCAAGACCACGCTGCTGTCCACGATGCTCGGCCTGTGCTCCCCCCACGAGCGCATGGTCCTGATCGAGGACGCCTCCGAGCTGAACCCCGTACACCCGCACATTGTTTCCCTGGAGTCCCGACACGGAAACCTCGAAGGCGGCGGGGAAGTGGACCTGGGCGAGCTGGTCCGCCAGGCGCTACGGATGCGGCCCGACAGGCTGGTGGTAGGCGAATGCCGCGGCGCCGAAGTGCGGGAACTGCTGACCGCGATGAACACCGGCCACTCCGGCGGCGGTGGAACAATTCACGCGAACACAGCTACAGCCGTCCCTGCCCGCCTGACTGCACTGGGGGCGCTGGCCGGGCTGGGGCAGGATGCGGTACGGCTTCAGGCATCCAGCGCCCTCGACGTTGTCATCCACGTGGACAGGCAGCCCCGGGGACGTCGGGTGGCGTGCATCGGCCTGATGGCAGAGAACCAGGGCGTCCTAACCGTCCTTCCTGCCCTGGAGATACGTCACGGAGAAGCCACTCCGGGCCCGGCGTGGCGCCTGTTGGCCAGCCGGCTGGGGCTGGATGAACCCCACACCGGAACCCCGGCGTGACTGCCCTCCTTGCCGGCTGCCTCTTCCTGGCTGTGTGGCTGTTCCTGCGGCCGGCCCGGACTGCAGCAGCCCGGTTCCACCGTGCCGTAGGCCGCGCTTCCGGCGGGGCTGCGAGTGGCGCAGTTGTGTTCAGGGTCCGCGGCCGTGCAACGTCAGCAAGCGATTTTTACGCAGGCCGCGGTGCGCTGGCGGGGCTCATGCGTCGGAAAAGCAAGACCCCGGGCAGTATCTCGATGACCCTTCTTGTTCAGCAGCTGGCGGCGCTGCTCACAGGCGGCAGGGTCCCGGCGCGGCTCTGGGACGAGCTGTGGTCCCTGTACTCCGCGCAGCCGGATCCTGCCCGTCTCGGTGGCAATGAAGCGGGTGCTTGCCAGGGCCCCGGCCTCAACCCAGGCTCCGTTGCCGTGCTCGGTACGGCACGCGCAGCCGCCTTGCGCGGCGCGCCCGTGTCAGACGCCATCAGGAGTGCTGTCCCCGTGGCCTTTGGGCGCGCAGGAGGCAGGGAACCACAAATCTGGGTCCAGCTCGCCGCATGCTTTGACATGGCTGAGGCCAGTGGTTGCCCGCTCGCTGACGTGATGACTCGGTTTGCCGCCCAACTGGAGGTTGAGGACGACGCCGAAGCGGCCCGCCAGACGGCACTGGCCGGTCCCAGGGCAACGGTGAGCCTGTTGACCTGGCTTCCACTGATGGGACTTGGGCTGGGCACCGCCTTGGGAGTGGACCCGGTGGCCATTCTGGTAGGGACACCTCTGGGCCTGGCCTCCTTGGCGGCCGGACTGGTCCTCACCGTCGCCGGCCGGATCTGGTCCGCCAGGCTGGTCCGGGCGGCCGCCGGAGCGGGCGTGTCATGACCGATTTTTTGCCGGCCGCTGTGGTGCTGGGATGCCTGGCCGCCGCGGCGGTCCTGGCATTCGCCGGGCCGGGGCGTGCTGGGAAACGGCTCAGGAGCCTCGGCCCGGTGGCCGGAACGGGACCGCGCCCGGCGGCTTTGGACGGACGAGGAAGTGAACGCGTCGAGAACGGCGGCAATTCGGGTGGAATGACGGGCGGCGGCAGGCCCCGGGAAGGCTCCTTCAGCTCCGTTGGCGGCAGCGATGGCTTGCGGGATACCGCCATGATGCTGGAACTGGTGGCCGCCATGCTGGACGCCGGCTCCGGAGTGGGACGTTCACTGGAACTCGTGGCCGCGGCAGCTTCCCCGGCGTACCGCCTTTCACTACAGCCCGTCGTCTCTGCGCTCGCCATTGGGGCGGACTGGGGAACGGCCTGGCGCAGTTCGCAAGCCCACCTGCCGGAGATCCTGGAAATGCGGGATGCACTGGGATTCGCCGCACTGACCGGCGCCCCGTCCTCGGCCATCCTCTATGCCCAGGCGGCAAGGATCCGGCGTGAGCGCTTCCGCGCCGCAGAGAAACGCGCGGCGTCGCTCGGCGTGAAACTGGTCATTCCCCTCGGCCTGTGCTCCCTGCCCGCTTTCATCTGCCTTGGAGTTGTTCCAGTCCTCCTCGCACTGGTGCCCTCCTGAACGCCCAGCCTTTCCGGCCATCGCACCCTCCCGGCACGACAGGGCTTCGTCCTATCCTGCCGGACGATCGTCTTTTGAACCGTCACTCATTGTGCTCCCGGCCTGGTGGCGCCAGTCGGAACCTTTCCTCCACAACGGGGACACTCTCTTGCTTATCCACTTAGGGCAGCCGGTCCCTTACCGGCGCCGTCCCGGCCCGGAAGAGTCAGAAGTGCCGGCAACCGGGCCGGACAACCTGAAGGGAAAAACACCATGTCGATGAACCAAAGCTCTGCCGTTGATGCCACGGAACAAAGGGTCTCGGCCGACGAAATCAATGTCGAGGCGGGGACCGCGGCACAGGAGCCGGATACCGGGGCCGAGGTGACCAGCAACGTCGTTGAGCTTTTCCCGGGTGCCGGGAGGGGCAGGGGATACCGCCGCGGCCGCATGCGCCACCTCGGATCGGACGCGGGCATGGCTACCGCCGAGTACGCCATCGCCACACTCGCAGCCGTGGGATTCGCCGGTCTGCTGGTATTCATCCTGCGGAGTGACGAAGTGCGTGGCTTCTTGCTGAACCTTATCCGTACGGCGCTGGCCTTGCCATGATCGGCGTGCGGCCCCGGTTCCGGCCCCATCCGTGGTTCGGCTGCTGCCTCCCTGGTGCGGGGAACTCCCAGGGTGCAGTAACTGCGGAATTTGCCGTAGCGCTCCCGGCCGTGCTGCTGCTCTTGGCGCTCCTACTGGCGGGTGCAGCCGCGGGGACCACCCAACTGCGGCTTGAAGAGGCAGCGCTTGCCGGCGCCAGGGCAATCGCCCGCGGCGAAAGTCCGGCAGCGGCCGAAGCGATGGTGAGGCGGCTGGCCGGGGCTTCGGCCACCGCGGCCATCGTTGCCGACGGCGAATGGGTCAGCGTTACCGTCGCCGACAGAGTGGCTGGACCGCTGGGATCAATGGTGCCGTGGACATTAACTGCCCGTGCTTCGGCCCGGAACGAATCGGCTGGCTCCCTTGGGTGGGATACGCCTGGTCCGGCTGCAAGGGGCGGGACTATTCGGGACGTGATTGCCGGAGGGTCGACTTCACGGGACGTGATCGCAACTGGGCCGCCGCTTACGGGGGATGTGATCTCAGGAGGGTCGACTTTACGGGACGTGATCGCACTTGGGCGGCCTGCAGCGGATGTGATCGCCCTTGGGCAGCCTGCAGGGGAGGCGATCGCACCAGGGCGGCCTCCACGGGCCCGTGACAGGCCTGCGCCCCTCTGGCAACAGCCGCGTTCGTTGGCGGATATGGCATGAGCCGGAGCTTCCTGGACCAGCCTGAGCGCGGATCCGGAACGGTCCTGGCAGCCGGGCTGGCGCTGGTGGTGATCATGGCCATGGCATTGGTGCTGTTGCTGGCCCAGTCCGCGGTGATGGCCGGCAGGGCCGCAGCAGCGGCGGACCTTTCCGCTTTGGCCGCGGCCGACGCCATCCGCGGCCTCACTGTGGGGGAGCCGTGCGTAGTGGCCGAGCAAGTGGCCAGCCGGCACGCCGCCAGAGTGGTCAGCTGCAGCGAAGGCGCGGGCCAGACCATCGAAGTGAGGACCGAACTCATCGCAAGGACCATGCTCGGGACGGCCACCGGCCACGCGAGGGCGGGGCCGCCGCCCTAGCAACTGCCGGGAGGACCCAACGCTTGGAGTACTCACAACCCCGAAAGCTCACAGCCCCGAAAGCTCACGATCCCGAAAGCTCACAGCCCCGAAAGCCCACGGCCTTGAGGGCCCTGCGGCTGGGCGCTCCACGGCGAAGGGCTACGGCGAAGGGCTACACGGCGAGGGAAAGCGACTCGCTGGCGTCCTTGAGCAGGACATCGATGAGAGTGATCGCAGCCGTCTTGTCCAGCGGATTATTCTTGTTCCCGCATTTGGGAGACTGCACGCACGACGGGCAGCCGGCCTCGCATTCGCAGGCCTCGATGGCGTCCCGGGTAGCGGAGAGCCACACCTTGGCCTTGTCGAAGCCGCGTTCGGCGAAGCCTGCACCGCCGGGGTGCCCGTCATACACAAAAATGGTGGGCACGCCGGTATCGGCGTGGATGGCAGTGGAAACCCCGCCGATATCCCAGCGGTCGCTGGAAGCCACCAGCGGCAGGAGCCCGATGGCGGCGTGTTCGGCAGCGTGGAGGGCGCCAGGGAACTGCGCCTCGATGAGGCCGGCACCAGTTAGGGAGCGGTTGTCGACAACGAACCAGACGGCCTTGGTGAACAGGTCCCGGGCTCCCAGCTCCAGGGGCTCCTCGCCCAGGATTTCATTCGAGATCAGTGCCTTGCGCTGGAAGGAGACCACCTGCGTTGTCACTTTCACATCACCGAAGTGCACGGCCACGTCACCCCACTGAGCGGTGCGCAGCGTCTCCAGCACTTCGATTTGGGTCACGTCACGGGCGGTTGTGTAGTAATCGGGATTTGCACGCCGGACAATCACGCAGTGCTCATCCTCGTTCAGGTCCTCCACCACGTAACTGTCACCCTGATGGACGTACACGGCCCCGGTGTGTGCTTGGTAGTGCGTTTGCGGGGAGTCCATCGTTCCCAGAAGGGAGCCGGTGTCCGCGTCGACAATGCTCACTGGGCCGCCACCATCGGCTCGGAGGTTCACCATGGCGGCGGCACTTTGCGAATGCGTCCAGAACCAGCCTGCGGGCCGGCGCCGCAGGTAGCCCTGGGTCACTAGCTGACCCAGCAGTTTCTCCGCCGTGCCGCCGAAGAGGCCTAGCTCTGACACACCCAGTGGCAGCTCCGCCGCCGCAGCGCACAGGTGCGGCCCCAACACGTAAGGATTGGAAGGATCGAAAACCGTGGCTTCAACCGAAACATCAAAAATTGCCTCGGGATGGTTCACCAGGTAGGTGTCCAGCGGGTCGTCGCTTGCCACAAAAGCGGCAATGGCGTCCTGGCCCGCGCGGCCAGCCCGGCCGATCTGCTGGAACAGGGAGGCCCTGGTGCCCGGCCAGCCCGCCACCAGCACCGCGTCCAGTCCCGAAATGTCGATCCCGAGCTCCAGCGCGGAGGTGCTCGAGACTCCCAGGAGATCTCCGGAGCGGAGGGCCTTCTCCAGGGCACGCCGTTCTTCGGGCAGGTAGCCGGAGCGGTACGCCGCCACACGCTGCGGGAGGCTGGGGTCCACCTCGTCCAGGAGGCGTTTCGTGATCGAGGAGATGGTCTCCGCACCACGCCGGGACTTGATGAAGGCGATGGTCCGGATCCGTGCCGAGACGAGGTTTGCCAGCAGGTCCGCCGTTTCGGCAACAGCGGTCCGCCGCTCCCTGGCGCCGTTCTCACCCTTGAGTTCCGTCAGCGCCGGCTCCCAGAACGCCACGGTGGTGGCGCCGTGCGGGGAACAGTCCTGGTCGACGGCTCGGACCGGGGCCCCGATCAACCGCCCGAAGGACGTCCCCGGCTCGGACGCGGTGGCGGAAGCGGCGATAAACACAGGCTCGGGCTGGGAGGTTCCAGCACCGTAGTACGCACAAACTCGGCGCAACCTCCGCATCAGGTTGGCCACGTGGGAGCCGAACACGCCCCGGTAACTGTGGGCTTCGTCCACGATCACGTACCGCAGCCGCCGGAAGAAGCTTGCCCACCAGGCGTGGTTGGGCAGGATCCCGAAGTGGAGCATGTCCGGGTTCGCGAGAATCACGTTCGCATGGTCACGGATCCAGCGGCGGGACGCGGGGTCGGTGTCGCCGTCATAGGTTTCAGCCCTGACGGTGGGCAGCTTCAGGGAGCGGATGGCAGCCAATTGGTCGGCCGCCAGGGCCTTGGTGGGGGAGAGGTAGAGCGTCACGGCGCCGTCGTCGTGGATTTTTCCGGGCTCGGACAGGACCCGGAGTTCGGAGCGGTGGATGGCATCCAGTGCCGGCAGCTGGTACGCCAGCGATTTCCCGGAGGCTGTGCCGGTGGCTATAACAACGTGTTCGCCGCCATGGGCGAGGTCGGCGGCCTCAACCTGGTGCCGGTATGGTTCATGAATCCCCAAGGAGCCATAAGCTGCCACCAAGTCCGGATGAGCCCAGTCCGGCCACGGCGCATGGACAGCCTTCCGGGCAGGAATCGTACGGACATGACGCAGCTGTTCCGGGTCTGGGCCGCGGCCCAGTAAGGGAATCAGGGAGTCATGGGGGATCACCCACAACATTCTGTCACTCGGGGAAAAATTACCCGACCGACAAGTCAGCCCCTTCATTCGACCTGGACAGCATCAGGACCCGGCACACGTTGGACCAGCCCAGGTGCGAATACAGTTTCTGCCCGTCACGCGAGGCGAGCAGCAGGCCATTCTCCACGTCATGCTCGAACGCCTGCGCCGCCAGCGCCTTCATGATGAAGCTGCCCAGGCCGCGCCGCTGGAAGGCCGGTTCGGTCACGATCTTGTCGAAAACCGCGGTGTCGCCCACTACGAATACCCTGCCGCTGGCGGCGACCCTCTCACCGGAACGGACCACGGCGTGGTGCACCCGATCCAGTTCGGACGTTGACAGGGAGAGATCGTCATCTGAGAGCCAGGGATCCTCGGCGTCCTGGGTCTCCATGTCCACGATCATCATGGTTTGGGAGTCGGAGGTCACGTTCAGGCCGTGTTTTTGCGCCAGGTTTGTGTAGCGCGCGACGTCGTTCGTCAGGACGGTCAGGATCCTCGCCGGAGCTTCGGCCGTCTTGGCCACCAAAGCCGCAAACTCATCGTCCGACGGATCGTGGGCGAAGTATTCCCAGTCCCCGGTGGTGTCTTTTCTCAGGGCCGCAGGAAACCTCCCCTCGGTGGCAGTCTGGTAGCCCCGGCAGCCGGCCCAGCCGGCAACCCAGACTTCAAGAAGGTGTGTGATGTCTTCAACCAAGGCGTCCGGACTCATGTGATGAGAGTATTCCAGCGCTGTCACAAGCAACAGGGGGTGCAGTACCCCGATATGACTTGCTTATGCAATTGTGATGAGACAAGACTGAGCGGATGCTGCCGGAGAAAGACCACCCCACCTCGTCAAGGCTGCCACTTTCACTGCTTGTGTGCATCGGCGCGACTATCGCAATTGTGGGGAGCGCCCGGTACTGGGAAGCAGCCACCGGCCTCAGCTACTGGGCCTGGCTTGCCTGCGGGATCATGCCGCTGGTCGCTGGCGCCCTTATCCACCGGAAACTGAAGCGGCCCGTGGACTTCCTGGGATCCCGCCCGGATCCGGAAGGCGTGGAACGGCCAGGACTGGGCGGACTGCTGGCTGCGTTAGTCCTTTTCCTGGTGCCGCGTCTTGTGGGAGATGGGGCCGCGGCCGTCGCAGCCAGCAGCGGCGCCCACACCGTCGGCGTCGCTGCGACGGCAACAGCGGTGAGCTTCGCCGTCGTCGTCCTCTGCTACCGGGCGGTCGAAACCGCACTGAACAGGCGTGATGCCGCATTGGCAGCCCGGCAAGGCAACCCCTAAGCGCCGGAACGGCCTGGCGCGGTGAAGCCAGTACCCTTAAATACGTGGCTTTGAACCGAATTGTGCTCTTTTATGGCTTTACCCCGCTCGCTGATCCGGACGCAGTGCGGCTTTGGCAGCGCGCCCTCTGCGAGAAGCTGGGGCTGACCGGACGCATCCTGATCTCCAAAGACGGCATCAACGCCACCGTGGGTGGCGAGATCGGCGCGGTCAAGCAGTATGTGAAGACCACCCGCGAGTACAAAGGCTTCCACGACATCGACGTTAAGTGGTCAGACGGCGGTGCGGACGATTTCCCCCGCCTGAGCGTGAAGGTCAGGGACGAGATCGTCTCCTTCGGCGCCCCCGGCGAGCTAAAAGTGGATGAAAAGGGCGTGGTGGGCGGCGGCACCCACCTAAAGCCGGAGGAACTGCACGAACTTGTCGAAGCCAGGAAGCAGGCAGGGGACGACGTCGTGTTCTTCGATGGCCGGAACGCCTTCGAAGCCCAGATTGGCCGTTTCAAGGACGCGATTGTTCCTGACGTAGCAACCACGCACGACTTCATCAAGGAACTCGACTCCGGCAAGTATGACGAACTTAAGGACAAGCCAGTGGTCACTTACTGCACGGGCGGCATCCGGTGCGAGGTGCTCTCCAGCCTGATGGTGAACCGCGGCTTCAAAGAGGTGTACCAGCTCGACGGCGGCATCGTCCGCTATGGCGAAACGTTCAAGGACCAGGGCCTCTGGGAAGGCTCGCTTTACGTCTTCGACAAGCGCATGCACCTGGAGTTCAGCGAGGACGCCAAGACCATCGGTGAATGCGTCCGTTGCGCCGCCCCCACCAGCAAGTTCGAGAACTGCTCAAACCCGAGCTGCCGCACGCTGACGCTGTATTGCGCCGAATGTGCTGCCAGCCCTGAGACGCTCCGCTGCCCCGAGGGCTGCACTGCCTGAAACTCACTGCCTGAAGCTGCACCGCCCGAAGCTGCACCGCCCGAAGCTGCACCGCCCGAAGATGCTCAGCCCGGAGCGCCAAGCCGGGTCAGCCGATACGCATAGTTGGCCAGTGACCTGGGCTCGACCCGGAAACTGAGGGCTGAATCCTTGGACAGGTAGATCACGTTCTCCCGGGTGGAACCGCAGCGCAGGCTGAGCTCCACCAGGGTGAACTCGTCGCTGCGCACGGTAAAGGTAACCCGCCGTTGGCTCCGGCACACCAAAGCCAGCGCATACGTTCCGGCAGGGAGCCCGGCCGCAGTATCGGACTTGATTTCGCCTCCGGTGAGGATGCCGAAATCCGTGTGGACTACCGGCCGCTCGGTGTAGGGAAGTTCCTCCTCCACCCAATCCTCCAGTTCGGCTTCGGTGACCGGCTCGTTGCGCAGCGGATCCCTCTGGAAGCTCTGGTCCGTGATGGCCGGAGCGGGGACGGTATCGGGCGGACGCCAGCCTTCGTCGTAGGTGTATTCGCAGCCGGTCAGTGAAGCGGCCGCCATCAGAACGGCTGAGGCCCACAGCACGACGGCGGCCCTCGCCCGGGTGCGCAGTGGCGCCTTCCGGGGCGGGTTGGGGCCCGGAAGAGATTCCGCATTTTGGCGAGGCGGCGCCCCCTGCATCGCGGGCATACTCTGACTCTAGGCCCAGCCCAACCGGTAAGCCAGAGGCCCCATCGGGCCAAGCCGGGACAAGCTGCGGCGGCGATGCCCAGCCGGTTCCTGGACGTCAGTTCCGCGGCACGCCTGGGGACAGGTTACGTTCCAGGGGAGCCTCCAGTCGGGCGGCGCCGCCAACGAGGCCGTCGCCGATCGGCTCAAGTGCCGCCGAAACCTCGCCGGCCCGGAGCTGAACCACGGCGTTGTAGGGCGTTCCGCATTCCAGGGTCTGTGTGAGGAGTACCGCCCCGTGCTGGCGGATGGTAAGTGTAGCCCCCGGTCCATCCACACAGGCGGCGTGGACCGGGTAATTGCCAGCGTCCGGCACCAGGCCCGTGCTGCTGATGCCGGATCCTCCCCGCATCCCACCTGCAAAGCCAAAGAAATGCGTGTCTGGTTGGGGACCCATGAGGGCATCAACTTCCGCCATCAGCTCCGACTGGCGTGCGGCTTCCTCCTCGCTGATGCCTGTCAGCGGAGGAACGGAGGGCGCCCCAGATGAGCTGGCCTCCGGCAGGGGGTCAGTACCGGCGTACTCGCACCCGCCCAGCATGGCCACGGCCAACAGCGCTCCCATGGCCAAGTTGACGCCCCGCAGGGCGGGCCCTTGCGCCTTACCTCGCCGCAACGTGGATCTGTTACCAACGGACGTTCCCCCAAGAAGTGCCATGGCCAGAGCCTACTGATGCACGCGGCGGCCGCAAGTCACACGGACGCCGGCTCCCCAAAACTAGCCGGCGGACACCAGTTGGTAGGCGTAGAGCAGAGGGGCGTCAACGCTCGAGGCGCTCAGTTCCAACGGACCGTCTTGGGCAAGGGTGAGCTTCACGGACTCCCGCGTGCCGTAACAGGCCGCTCCGAGATCGGCCAGCTCCTTGCCCCCGGACCGCACCGCGAGGAAGGCCTTGCCGCCGCCCTCGCAGACCAGCGTCAGGGTGTAACTGCCGGCAGGAACTTTCTCGGTACGGTCCACCGGCTGCGCGTTGAGGATCTTTCCGGCGTCCTCAGCCACAACGCGGCTGGCCGACGGGAGGGCAGTGGCCTTCCAGGCCGGCACATCCGCGTTCTCCACCGAAAGCTGCTGAGCGCAGCCGGAAGCGCCCAGCACGACGGCGGCGGCGGCGGCCGCCGCGGAAAGGGCACGCGGAAAGGTTGGAGGAAGAACAGCCATACCTCCAACTTACCCGGCGGCGCGGCCATCCTTACCCCGCAATCAGCTCCAGGACCTCGCCGCGGTGCAACGCCAGATAGACCTTGTCCCGCAGCACGTTGGCCTCCCGGTCAGTCAGCGTCCGGTCCAGTGGCTGCAGCACCAGCCGCAGCAGCACGTTGACCTGCCCGGCACCCATCCGGAGGCGTTCGACGGCGGCCGGCGGCAGCTCCGCCGTCGTGGTCACCGCCACAACCTCCAGGGCCGCCAGGACGTCGGCGTCTGAGCCCAGGGCGGTACGGGCGAGGTCGCCCAGGAGTTCGACGTCGGCATCGGCTCCGGAGTCCAGCACCAGGGAGAGGTCGCGCCGGATTTCGGGCAGGGAAGAGACGGGACGGTACGGAGACAGGTCCAGCATTTGAGACTGGACCTCCGGCTCCCCGGACCGCAGCAGCCGGATGTCCGTGATCCCCTTCCGCAGCATCAGCGCCCGGTCCAGCCCCATGCCCAGGGGCAGGCCGGCCCAGCGCCGTGGGTCCAGGCCGGAACCGCGGAGCACCGGAGCGGCCACCAGCCCGCACTCCGCGAGTTCGAGCCATTCCCGGCGGCCATCGGGCTGGGTCACGAGCACGTCCAGCTGCCGGCCCGCCGCCGTATAGCTGTGCCTTGCCGGCGTGGCGCGCCACTGCACGTCAGGGTGCAGGGGCGCCGGAAGGACCGACTCCACCACTGCGGCCATCATCGCCTCGAGGTCTGAAGTCCCCAGTAGCCCGCGCGCCTTGAGCCGCCACAGGTCCAGTTGGTGCGGGGCGCCCACGTGCGTGCGGTCGATCGCATCGCGGCGGTAGACGAGTCCGGGCAGGACATGGAGTTCGTCGTAGTGCCCCAGCTCGCCCCGGAGCGAATCCAGCAGCGCCGGAATGCCCGCTGAGGTGTGGCTCCGGAGCATCACCGTAGGGCTCACGTGGCGGGAATAGCGCGAATTCCGGGTGACGTCGTCGGGCGAGTAACCCAGCCGGTCGTAATTGTCAGCGGTGGCCACGAGGGGGTTGAGCCGGTGGGTCCGGGACGGCACGGCCCATAGCCGCTCCAGCGCCGCGACGACGTCGGCCAGGAGCAGTTGCATGGCGTGCGGGCCGGCCGCGGGATCGGACAGGTCACGCAGGGGAAGGGCAGAGTTGAGTTGGGCCAGGGAAAGGTATTTCTTCATGTCGGGGGTCCTTGATGCATCAGATACGGGAGGGGGAGTTACACCCTCAGCCGCTGCGCCGGACGGACCCCGGCAGCGTCAGGCGCGCGATGGGAAGCCCGTGCGGCCAGTGAACGGCCGAGGGCTGATAAATCGCTGCTGCGTTTGCATGGGTCCATGATACGCCGCACGCCCAAAGCCCTTGACCTTGACGCTACGTCAACCTTTATCGTCGAAGTATCAGCCACGGAGGCCCATGGAAGCCCACGGAAGTCACGGAAAGGAGGACGCCATGGACTGGTCCATCCAGGACATCGCCCGGATCGCCGGCACCACCAGCAGGACGCTTCGGCACTATGACGACATCGGCCTGCTCAAGCCCAGCCGCACCGGGCACAACGGCTACCGCTACTACAACCAGGATGCGCTCGTGCAGCTCCAGCGCATCCTGCTCCTGCGCGGACTGGGGCTGGGCCTTCCGGTCATCAGCCAAGTGCTCGGCGACGAAGCAGACGCCGCCAAGGCGCTCACCGGGCACCTCGAATGGCTGAAGCAGGAACAGGACAGGCTGGCGCGGCAGATCGCGTCGGTCACCCAAACCATCGAAGCAGTGAAAGGAGGTGGCGAAATCATGGCAGAAGACATGTTCAACGGTTTCGACCACACGCAGTACAAGGACGAAGTCGAAGAACGCTGGGGCAAGGATGCCTATGCCAAGGGGGACTCCTGGTGGCGCGGCATGAGTACCAGCGAGAAGACCGCATGGCAACAGCGCTCGCAGAAACTGGGCGAGGACTGGATTGCCGCAGCACAGGCCGGCGTAGCCCCGGACAGTACTGAGGCGCAGGCGATCGCGAAGCGGCACGTCGAGTGGCTGACCGGCATCCCGGGCACCCCCGCGGCGGACGCCCGCGGCAAGGGAGATGCGGGCAAGGACGACGTCAAGGCCTACGTCACCGGTCTCGGCGAGATGTACGTGGCCGACCCCCGGTTTGCCAAGAATTACGGCGGGACGGAGGGGGCCAGCTTCGTCCGTGACACGCTGAAGATCTACGCGGAGCAGAACCTGTAAACGTCAGCGTGGGGGCCCGCCAATAGACTTGACCGGTGACTGACTCCACCCTCTTCCTAGCCGGCAACACCCCCGACGCCCCGCGCAGCGACCTCCCCGGCCTGCTGACCACTCTCGCCGCGGATCTCCGCAGCGTGGGGTTCACGCTCGACGGCGTGGCCGGGCTCGTGGGCGAGTCGGCCTACCTCGCGCTGAACCGGGACCAGCTCATCCCGGCGCTGCTGGCGACCGAAACTGCCGCGCAAGGTGACCCCACCGGTGGCGGATCAACAGACGCAGCCCTTGCCGCCGTCGTACGCCTCTGGCTGCTGGCGGAGCCGCAGACACGGGCAACGCTCGACGCCGCCCTGCCGGGGATCCGTGCCGAAGGCCTGGTCGAGCTGGGGCTGGCTGAGCCCGTGCCCGGCTCGGGCCAATCCGGCTCGGGGGAGCCAGCTGCGGACCTGCTCCAGGCCAAGGCCGATCTGCGCCCGTACGGCTGGGAGGGCGCCGAGCTCTGGGTGGCCAGCGACCTCGCCGCGCACCAGCAGGCCGGCGTGCTGCGGCACGACCACGTACTGGGGATCGGGCAGGCCTCCACCACGTTGGTGCAGACCACCATCCGCCGCCAGGTCGCCAAGGCCCTGGACCTGGGAACTGGCTGCGGCATCCAGTCCTTCCACCTACTGCACCATGCCGAGCACGTCACGGCCACGGACATCTCAGAGCGGGCACTGGCCTTCACCCGCTTCAACCTGCTCCTGAATGCCGAGGCGCTGCGCCTGGACCCGGACCGGCTCGAGGACCGCGTCAGCCTGCGGCGGGGGTCGTTGCTGGGGCCGGTGGAGGGGGAGGAGTTCGAGTTGGTGGTATCTAACCCGCCGTTTGTCATCACGCCCCGAACCCTCGGCGAGGACGCGTCCGGACAGTTCACATACCGGGACGGCGGGTTGCCGGGCGACGACGTAGTAGCGTCGCTCGTCAGGGCACTTCCCTCGGTCCTCGCCCCGGGCGGAACAGCCCAGCTTTTAGGCAATTGGGAAGTCCCGGCGGGCTCGCAGTGGCAGGAAAGGCCGCAAAGCTGGGCTGGTTCGGACGTGGACGCCTGGTTCATCCAGCGGGAGCTGGTGGCGCCGGAGCAGTATGCCGAAACCTGGCTGCAGGACGCTTCCGAATCGCGCGACCGGCAGCACTACCGGGACGCCTACGCCGCCTACCTCGCCGACTTCGCGTCCCGGAACGTGGCTGGAATCGGCTTCGGCATGGTCTGGCTGCGCCGGCCCTTCAACTCGGAACCGCAGTCCGCGGTCATCAGCCGTTTCGAGGAAATCACGTACCCCATCGAACAACCCATCGGCCCCCACCTGGGCGCCGCCGTCGAACGTGCAGACTGGCTGGCCGCCAACAGCCTGGAGGACGCGCACCTGCTGGTCGCGGACGATGTCACGGAGGAACGCCACCAGCGCCCCGGAGCCGAGCACCCGGGTGTGATCCTGCTCCGCCAAGGCGCCGGACTGCGCCGGACCAACCTGCTAAGCACGGAACTTGCCGGATTCGTGTCCGCGTGCGACGGCGACCTGACCGTGGGGCAGATCGCGGGCGCCTTGGAGGCCCTCCTGGGCGGCAGCCTGTCAGGGGAGGACGGGTTCGACGCCGGCGCGTTCCACAGTGGGCTGCTCGCCGATGTGGCGAACCTGGTGCGGGACGGCTTCCTGCTGCCCGCCTGACCTTCGCCTGGACGAGTGAAGTCACCGGCGCCGATATCAAACGGTTCCTTCACAGCTGGAGGGCGCTGGATACACTGGAGCCGTGAATACGGAACCTGCAGGCCGCCGCGCCCGCCTGGAGAAAAAGGTGGAAATCACCGATCCAAGGGCGATCCGGGCCCTGGCCCATGCCGCCCGGCTGGAGGTCATTTCCGAGCTGTATTCCACCCAGGTCAGCCGGACGGCCACCGAACTGGCCGCGCAGACAGGCCTGACTCCCAGCGCCATGAGCTACCACCTGCGCGCCCTGCAGAAATGGGGCATTGTGGTCCCGGCGCCCACCGAGGGGGATGCCCGGGAACGGCGCTGGAAGGCTGCCGGCACAGACTTCGCCATCAACTCCGGTGGGGGAGCGGCCAGCCCGGTCGTTGACCTTGAGCTGGATGCGTTCCGCCGCCGCGCTGCCGCGTATGCCAGGACGCGGGATGAGCACCGCCGCACCGGCGCACCTGCCGAGGCCCCCACTGCCGTCGTGCTTGCCAGCGAACTGCTTTACCTCACCCGCGAGCAGCAGGCCGATCTGACCCGGCGCCTGTTCGCCCTGCTCGGTGAATACGAACTGGACGATCCACACCGGATCCCCGAAGGAGCCGAGCGGATGGCCGCTATGTGGTCGCTGATCCCGGACGACCGGACGGTAGCTCGGATGGCCCCTGAAGTTGCATCCGGACCTGCGGAAACGTAGGGAACCCGGGGCTCAGGACCGCAGTTGGAGGGCGCACGTTTTTCACGCCGAATGCGCACGATTGTCCAAAATATGGTGAACTAGGCCAATATGGGCTCATCTGCCCGAGCAACCTTTTTCTGTAGGAGCACCGTGCCAAGCAAGGCCAAAACCGGCAAGAAACTCGTGATTGTGGAGTCTCCGGCCAAGAGCAAGACCATCGCCAAGTACCTCGGCGAGGGCTTCATCGTAGAGGCCTCCATCGGTCACATCCGCGACCTGCCGCAGCCGTCTGAGCTCCCCGCAGAACTGAAGAAGACCTCGGTTGGCAAGTTTGCCGTCGACATCGAAAACGACTTCAAGCCGTACTACGTGGTGTCGGCCGACAAGAAGAAAAAGGTCGCCGAGCTCAAGGCCCAACTCAAAGATGCTGACGCTCTTTATCTCGCAACCGATGGGGACCGCGAGGGCGAGGCCATCGCGTGGCACCTGCTGGAAGTGCTCAAGCCCAAGGTCCCCGTGTACCGGATGACCTTCGGAGAAATCACCAAGGAAGCCATCCACCGCGCCATGGACAACCTGCGCGATGTTGACGCCGCCCTGGTGGACGCCCAGGAAACCCGTCGCGTGCTGGACCGCCTCTATGGCTACGAGATTTCCCCGGTCCTCTGGCGCAAGGTGGCCCGCGGCCTGTCCGCCGGCCGTGTGCAGTCCGTAGTCACCCGGATGGTGGTGGACCGCGAACGCGAACGCATGGCGTTCAAAGCAGCTTCCTACTGGGACCTGACCGGCCAGTTCGGCGCCGGGTCCGCCTCGTTCAAGGCGAAACTCGCCGCCGTTGACGGCGCCAAGGTGGCCAGCGGCCGGGACTTCAACGACGACGGCGTGCTCACCGCCCGCAACGCCGTTCACCTTAACGAGGAACTCGCTACGTCGTTGGCAGCGGGCCTGCAGGACGCGGACTTCCTGGTCCGCTCCGTCGAAACCAAGCCGTACACCCGCCGTCCGGCCGCGCCGTTCACCACTTCCACGCTGCAGCAGGAGGCCGGCCGCAAGCTGCGCTTCTCCTCCAAGAGCACCATGCAGATCGCCCAGCGCCTGTATGAAAACGGCTACATCACCTATATGCGTACCGACTCCTCGGCGCTGAGCGACGAAGCCGTCACGGCCGCCCGCCGGCAGGCCTCTGAGTTGTACGGCCCGGAATACGTCCCGGCGTCACCCCGCGTCTATTCCAGCAAGGCCGCGAACGCGCAGGAAGCCCACGAGGCCATCCGCCCCGCCGGTGACTCCTTCCGCACCCCGGCGCAGGTGGCCAAGCAGCTTTCCGGCGACGAATTCCGCCTGTACGAACTGATCTGGAAGCGTACCGTCGCATCCCAGATGGGCGACGCCAAGGGCTCCACTGCCACCATCCGCCTCGGCGCAGTGGCCACCGACGGGCGGGACGCAGAGTTTTCCGCCTCGGGCACCGTCATCACCTTCCCCGGCTTCCTGGCCGCCTACGAGGAAGGCAAGGACGAAAGCCGCGGCGACGACGACACCGAAGAAGCCCGCCGGCTGCCCAATGTGGCCAAGGGCGACTCTCTCTCGGCGTCAGAAATCGTCGCTGTGGGCCACGAAACCTCGCCGCCGCCGCGCTTCACTGAGGCGTCGTTGACGGCCGAGCTGGAGAAGAAGGGCATTGGGCGCCCGTCCACCTACGCCTCCACCATCTCCACCATCCAGGACCGCGGCTACGTCCGGAAGCAGGGCTCGGCCCTGGTGCCCAGCTGGATCGCCTTCTCGGTGATCCGCCTGCTGGAACAGCACTTCACGGACTACGTTGACTACGAATTCACCGCAGACATGGAAGGCGACCTGGACAAGATCGCCAATGGCCAGGCTGTTGGGTCGGCCTGGCTCAAGCACTTCTACTACGGTGAAGACGCCGACCCCGGCCTGCTGAGCATCGTCAACAACCTTGGCGAGATCGATGCCCGCGAGATCAACTCCATTCCCATCACGGACCAGATCACGCTGCGAGTTGGCAAGTTCGGCCCCTATCTTGAGAGCACCACCCCCACCTTGGACGCCAAGACCGGCGAAATCGTGGAGTCTTCCCGCGCCAACGTCCCCGAGGACCTGGCTCCTGACGAACTGACCGCAGCCAAGGCCATCGAGCTGATGGAGACGGCCGCGCCGGAAGAACGCGTGCTGGGTGCGGACCCGCACACCGGGCACACCGTGGTGGCCAAGAATGGCCGGTATGGCGCCTACGTCACCGAAATTATCCCGGAGATGACCGACGAACAGTTGGCCAACCAGCCCGTGGAGTACTACAAGAACGGCAAGCCCAAGCCACCGAAGAAGCCCGTCAAGGCTAAGCCGCGCACCGGTTCCCTGTTCGCGTCGATGACCGTGGACTCCGTCACCCTGGACGAAGCGCTCCAGCTGATGAGCCTGCCCCGGGTCCTGGGCGAGGACGCCGAAGGAAACCTTATTACGGTGCAGAACGGCCGCTTTGGCCCGTACCTGAAGAAGGGCACTGACTCCCGTTCCATCGGGTCGGAAGAGGAAATCTTCACCATCACGCTGGAGCAGGCCCTGGAGATCTACTCACAGCCCAAGCAGCGCGGTGCCCGTGCCGCTGTGCCGCCGCTGGCCGAGTTCGGTCCGGACCCGGTATCGGAAAAGAACATTGTGGTGAAGGAAGGCCGGTTCGGCCCGTACATCACCGACGGCATCACCAACATCACCGTTCCGCGCGCCACGTCCTTGGAGGAGCTGACGCGGGAACAGGCTGTGGAACTGCTCGCCGAGAAGCGCGCCAAGGGTCCGGTTAAGCGCACGACAACGGCCCGCAAGGCCCCGGCGAAGAAGAAGGCCGCCGCCAAGAAGTAGCAATCGGTGGTTTGCGGTGCCGGGCACAACGTGGTCGAGTAGATACATGACTGAACAGCCCGGCACCGCCGACACCACGCCCCTGAACGACCTCGAAGAGAAGCTCGCCCAGGGCGGACAGCCCGAGGCCAGCCCGGTGGACGTTATCCTGTCGTTCCTCAACAGCGAGGTCTACGTTGTCAGCACCGAGGGCATCGAAGGAGAGGATTCCCAGGTGGAGCCCCTCGTGCTGGCCAATGCCGACGGCGACCCCGTCCTGGCGGTCTTCTCCCACCCCAGCAGGGTAGACGAGCAGTACCTGGCTGCGGCCCCGAATATCCTCGGAACCCAGGGCGCGGCCATCATCGCCAACATCGGCGAGGAACTGGGAATGGTCATCAACCCCGGCGCTGCATTCGGCTTCGAGATCAACCCCGAGGGTGTGGCCAACATCAAGCGCGACTTCAAGCGGGCCGATGAGCTCCCGGACGGCGCCCCGGCGGATCCCAGCGCCAACTGACATGTTCCCGCGCCGTTTATAACCGACGGGCAGTGCGGGTGAATAATGGCAGGATGCGGCTAGGCGTCCTCGATATCGGGTCCAACACTGTCCACCTCCTTTTGGTCGACGCACACCCCGGCGCGCGCCCCGTACCTTTTGCTTCGCACAAGCGGCCGCTCTCCCTGGTCCAGTACCTGGATGCCAATGGCAACATCACCGATGCCGGCCAGCACGAACTGACCGAGTTTGTGCTGGAAGCCTGGGAGTTTGCGGCCAAGCACAAGGCCGAGGACCTGCTGGCCTTTTGTACGTCGGCCATCCGCGAAGCCACCAACGGCCCGGAAGTACTGGCCCGGGTCAAGCACGAAACCACAGTGACCCTGGAGGAACTGACGGGCAGTGAAGAGGCGTCCATGACGTTTTTCGCTGTCCGCCGCTGGTACGGCTGGGGAGCCGGACCAATCCTGAACCTTGACATCGGCGGTGGCTCCTTCGAAATGGCCTTCGGTCAGGATGAGCTGCCGGAGATGGCCACCTCCGTACCCTTGGGGGCCAGCAGGCTTACGCGGGATTGGCTGGCTGAGGATCCGCCGTCGGCCAAGAGCGTGAAGGAACTGCGCCGGTACATCCGTGCAACCCTCAAGCCAGCGGTCCGCCAGTTCGACGGACTGGGGCGTGCCAATCTCGTCGCGGGGACATCCAAGACCTTCCGGTCACTGGCCAGGATTGCCGGTGCGGCGCCCAGCATCGCCGGCCCCTACGTCAAACGCGAACTCAACGGGACGGACCTTGGCGTCTGGGCGCAGCGCATCTCGGCCATGAAAACCGAGGACCGGCTGCACCTGCCTGGCGTCTCCGAGGCCCGGGCCAACCAGTTGCTCGCCGGGGCGCTCGTGGCGGAGGCCGCGCTGGAACTGTTCAAATTCAAGAAGATTCGGATCTGCCCGTGGGCCTTGCGTGAAGGTCTGATCCTGCGGCGGCTGGACCAGCTGGTGTTTGCCGGGCCGCTGGAGCCGGCACCGCACGTCAGCGCGCCCCAGGTAGGAGCCCCGTACATCGGGGATCCGCAGGCAGCTGTGCCCCTCTGAGTGTGCTCTGGCGCCCCAGGCAGACGACTTAGGGCTTGAACGCCGCTTAACGCGAAAGCACCGGCGCCCGCAGCAGGAAAATGGGGGAAAACCTGCTGCGGACCACCGGTGCCTCGGGCAAACATCCCCATGCTTGCCGCATCACTCGCACCCTCAATGAGGTAATAACTACGTTAGGGCGCCAACTTGTGAAGTTCCTGCGCCGAACATGGGAGCCGCCTGTGAATCGCCGAGGGCGAGTTCCGCCGTCGTCCGTTCACTTGGAGTTTCGGCAGCGCAGGGCTCGAACTGCAATGATGGATCCATGAGCAACCGAATCGCATTCCTTGGCTGTGGGTCCATGAACGAAGCCATCCTGGGTGGCCTGATTGACGGCGGCACCGACCCCGCCGACATTGTGGCCACCGTCCGGCGGGCTGAACGGGCGGCCGAACTGGCGGCCCGCCACCATGGAATCACCGCCATCGCCGGCGAAGAGGAACCGGAGAACAACAAGCAGGCTGCGAAGAGGTCCGACGTCGTTATCCTGGGCACCAAGCCGGTGGGCATCGCCGACCTCGCACGGGAGATCAGCGGCTCGCTGTCGCCACAGACCATCGTGGTCAGCGTGGCAGCCGGCGTATCCCTGGCGCAGCTGGAAGCGGCGCTGCCTGCGGGGCAGCCGGTCATCCGGACCATGCCCAACGTTCCTGCCAAGTTGGGGCGCGGTGTGGTGTCGGTGTCCGCGGGAACCAACTGCTCACCAGAGCAGCTCCAGCTGGCTAAGGAGATCCTCAAGCCGGCCGGCACCGTTGTAGAGGTGCCCGAGGAGCAGGTGGATGCATTGTCGGCGATCAGCGGCTCCGGCCCTGCGTATGCTTTCTACCTGGCCGAAGCCATGGCCGCTGCCGGGGTGGAGCTGGGCCTGGATCCGGAGCTGTCCTTGCTGCTGGCCCGGGAGACCGTGGCAGGCGCCGGTTTTATGCTTGCCGAGCCTGGCGCTGATCCCTCAGCCCTGCGTAAGTCTGTGACCAGCCCCAACGGCACCACCGAACGTGCCATTGCCACTTTTGACGAGCGCGGCATTCCGGAAATCATCGCCGCCGGTGCCCGCGCAGCCGCGGACCGCGCCGCGGAGATCACCAGACAACTCAGCTAGTCCCCACCCGCAGGGTTCCCTAGCCGAGCTTGCGAGGATAGTGAGCGGTTGGGGATTAAGGCCGCGCGGCGAACCGTTCCAGCAGGTCCACGTGGCCGGACACGATCAGCATGTCGCGGGCGGAAACCTTGGTCTCAGGCCGGGCATAGGTGAAGTCCTCGCCCGGCGACTTCACGCCAACGATCGTGACCCCATACTTGGACCGGACCTTGGACTCATCCAGGGTGAAGCCGACTGTTTCGCGCGGCGGGTACATCTTGACGATGGCGAAGTCGTCGTCGAACTCGATGAAGTCCAGCATCCGGCCGGAGACCAGGTGCGCGGCGCGGACGCCGGCGTCGGCCTCGGGGTAGATCACGTGGTTGGCGCCGATCCTGGTAAGGATCTTGCCGTGCGAGGGCGTGATCGCCTTGACCCACAGGTGCTCGATGCCCAGGTCCACCAGGTTCACGGTGATCAGCACCGAGGACTCGATGGACGTTCCCACACCCACCACGGCAGAGCTGAACTCCTGCGCGCCCAGCTGCCGCAGCGCATCGATGTTGGTCGCGTCAGCCTCCACCACGTGCGTGAGCAGCGGCGCCCATTTCTGGACCAGGCTGCGGTCGCGTTCAATGGCGAGCACTTCGCGGCCCTGCTTGACCAGCTGCTCGGCCGTGGAGGAGCCGAAGCGGCCCAGGCCGATCACCAGGACCGGAGCGTTGTGCGCGGGCCGGTTGGGCGCGCCTGAGGAATTAGCCAATGATGGGCCTCTCTTCCGGGTAGTGGTACAGCTGGCTGCGCTGGCGCAGGGCCAGGCCAGCTGCAAGCGTAACGGTGCCCACGCGGCCTGCGAACATCAGGGCAGTCAGGACATAAACGCCCGACGGCGGCAGCTCGGCACTGAGGTTGGTGCTCAGCCCCACGGTGGCGAAGGCTGAAATGGTCTCGAACAGCACTCGGTCCAGGGATGCTCCGCTGATCTGCAGGAGCAGGAACGCGGAGACCGACACCAGCGTCGCGCCGGCGACGATCACCGAGATGGCCACCCGCATGGTGCCCTGGGGGATGGTCCGCCCGTAGACCTTGACGTCGGCGTCGCCGCGGGCCTCGGCGATGATGGCAAGGAACATCACGGCGATCGTGGTGACCTTAATGCCGCCAGCCGTGGAGGCCGAGCCGCCGCCGGCGAACATCAGCGCGTCCGTCAGCAGCATGGTGGTGGACTCCATGTGGTTCTGGTCCACGAGGTTGAAGCCGCCGGACCTGGTCATGACGGAAGCGAACAGCGAGTGCGTGATCTTGTCGCCGAGGTCCATGTGGCCGATGGTCCGGGCGTTGTCCCACTCCATCAGACCCCACAGCACGGTTCCGGCGGCCAGCAGGATAAAGGACACCTGGATGGTCAGCTTGGTGTGCAGGTTCCATTTCTTCCAGTTGAGCCCGTTCTGCTGCAGCACCATCACCACGGGGAATCCCAGGCTGCCCAGGAAGACGCCAAGCATCAGGGGAACCAGGATCCACAGATCCGTCTCGTAGGGAACGATGCCGTCCGAGTGCGGGGTGAAGCCCGCGTTGTTGAAGGAAGAGATCGCGTAGAAGATGCCGTGCCACACCGACTGCCAGAACGGTTCACCGAGTGTCATGAACCTGGGAATCAGCGCCAGGGCAAGGACACCCTCGATCACCACCGAGGTAGTAATGACGATCCGAAGCAGCGTACCCACCTCGCCCAGGCGGCCGGCGTTGTTCATGGCTTCCTGGGCGATCAGCTTTCCCCGGACACCCAGCTTCTTGCTCACCATCAGGGCCAGCAGCGAGGCGAGGGTCAGTGTTCCCAGGCCGCCCACGAAGATGCCCACCAAGATGACCAGTTGGCCGAAGAAGGACCAGTGCACCGCCGTCGAAACCACCGTCAGTCCGGTGACGCACACGGCTGACACCGCGGTGAACATGGCCTGATGCAACGGGGTGGCCGAGCCGGTGGCTGAGGAGATGGGCAGTGACAGGAGGAACGTGAAGACCAGGCAGACAGCCGCGAACGCGCTCAGGGCAAGCCGGGCAGGGGAGGTGTTGGCGATGTCGTCAATGAAGTCGCGCAGCTGGGTGAAGATCCAGAGGCCTTCGCGCTCCGGTGTGGCGGGGTGCCAGCTGGCCGGGTTCCGGGGCCTCGACTGGCGTTGCGTCATGGGTTGCTTTTCCTCGGTTGAAACTGTTTCCTCCAGTAGTAAACCACTAAAGCTCGCGTAATGGCCGGGCTGGAGGGGCGGCATGCTCAGGTAGCCTGTGATTGATGACATACCTGCCCGGTCTTAGCCAGCCCGCGCCGCCAACGACGGTGGTGTGGAATTCCGCCATGACCGCCTACAACTTTGGCCCGGGGCACCCCATGGCTCCCGAACGGATGGACCTGACCGCCCGCCTGGCGCGGAGCCTGGGCTTGCTGGACCTCCCGCACGTTTCGGTGGCGGCCCCGGAAGTGGCGTCCGACGCCGAGCTGGAGACCGTCCACGCCCCGGACTTCGTGGCGGCCGTGCACAGGGTCAGTGACGATCCATCCTTGCCGGACGAATCCAGGGGACTGGGCACCGAGGACGATCCCGCCTTTGCGGGCATGCACGAGGCTGCTGCGCGTTTGGCTGGCGGCTCGCTGCTCGCGGCAACGGCCATCCTGGACGGATCCTCGCTTCACGCGGTGAACTTCGGTGGCGGCCTGCACCACGCCGCCCGCGACCGGGCGAGCGGCTTCTGCATCTATAACGACTCAGCCCTTGCCGTCCAAAGGCTGCTCGACGGCGGGATCCGGCGCGTGGCATATATCGACGTCGATGCCCACCATGGTGACGGGACGGAAAGCATCTTCTGGGACGACCCCCGGGTGCTCACCATCTCGCTTCACGAAAGCGGACTCACGCTGTTCCCGGGAACCGGCTTCGCGAACGAGGTCGGCGGCCCGCAAGCGGAGGGGAGCGCCGTCAACGTTGCGCTGCCCTCAGGCACCGGAGACGCCGGTTGGCTGCGGGCGTTCCATGCCGTTGTGCCACAACTGGTGGGGGCCTTCGAACCCGAAGTGATCGTGAGCCAGCACGGTTGCGATTCGCACCGCACGGATCCGCTGACCCACCTCAACCTCAGCGTGGACGGCCAGCGCGAGGCCGCGACCGCCGTCGGAAATCTCGCCGCGCGCTACTGCGGCAACCGCTGGATCGCCACCGGCGGCGGTGGGTACAACGTCACGGATGTGGTGCCCCGGTCCTGGAGCCACCTGATCGCCATCGCCGCCGGCCGTCCGGTGCCGCTGCGGACGCCCGTGCCGGAGGACTGGCGCACTTATGTTGATGAGAAGTTCGGCGCCGCAACGCCGGGACTCATGGGGGATGACGTGGAAGTCTGGTGGCGTTCCTGGGAAGTAGGATTCGATCCCAACGACGCCGTGGACCGCTCGGTCATGGCCACCCGCAAGGCCGTTTTCCCGCTGCACGGCCTGGACCCCTGGTTCGACTGACGCCGGCTTTGGTCAGGTAGTTGGCTTCTCCGTCTGGAAAACCACGCCGGCGGCGCCGATCAGCCAGCCGAGCAGCGACAGCGCGAATGCCCCGATCAGGTCCGTGGACGCCGTTCCCTTGATCAGCCAGAGCAGCAGGACCAGCAGTCCCACCGCGAGGTAGACCACAACGGCTGCGACGATCCGTCCGGACAGCCGGGCGGTGACTTCGGACGGATTGAAGGCCATGGCGCCGCCGGGAGCCCCGGGTCCCGAAGGCCGTCGGGCTTCCTGCTCGCGCTCGTCGCGGCGGACTTCGGCGATGGTGAATCCCAGCGCCGACGCCGTCAGCGAACTCAGCGACGTGGCCAGCACGCCGGCTGCCGTGACCAGCGCTCCATTCAGGGGCGGTGCCACGGTCCTGCCGTCCGGTATCCAGAACCCGACGCGCAGCAAAACGGTGCCCCAAACCGCCACAAAGAGGCCCAGAAAAACAAACGCGATGATGTTGAACAGCTGCTGGCGCAGGAAATCCATAGCCACCCACTCCTCATCCCTGAGCGGCTGCCCCTGTTTGGTCGGGGGCAACCGTGGAACCGTTGTAGCACCGCATGGGAGCTTGGGCAATGGCGTTCGGATACGGGCCGAAATAGTTGATGCCTTCCGGCGTATATGTCGCTAGGGTGGGAGGCATGGTGACAGACGACGTATTTGCCGTCATTGCGGAAGCAACCCGGCGCGACATCCTCGTATCCTTGCGTGCCGGGGATAAGGCCGTAGGGGAGTTGGTGGAGGAACTGGACGCGAGCCAGCCCACCATTTCCAAGCACCTGAAGGTCCTCCGTGAGGCCCAGCTTGTCAGCATGCGCGCGCAGGGCCAGAAGCGTTATTACGCGCTGAACCCCAAGCCCCTTGAGGGAATCGTCAGCTGGCTGGAAACGTTCAACATCGGTCCGGCAGCCGCCGCTTCAAAATCGCCTGAGGTGCCGGCTTCGGAAGCCGGCAAACAGCATGCTGCCGCTACACCGGTGCCGGACAATGAAGCCGTGGCGGCTGTCCTGGCGCGCGAGGACGCCGAGCTGAGCCCCGCCGTCGTCATTCCGGGCGGTACCGCAGCCCCGCTCAGCGACGACACCGTCCCGCAGCAGATCGGCCGGACTGTGGGCCGCGCCGCCACCAAGGCCGCCGACCTGCTGGCAAACCTGCCGAACCTCCCGAAGTTCGGCCGCAAGAAGTAGCCCCTTCAACCCCAACTAGGTAGCAGCAGATGTCGTTATGAGGGCTCAAAACGACACCTGCTGCTACCTAGTTGGGCGGGAGGGCTACTTGTTGAGCAGGCGCACGTGGTCTGGGGTCAGCTCCGAGATCTTGCTGACACCCAGCAGGGCCATGGTGCGGGCCATGTCCTTCTCCAGGATCTGGAGGGCACGGTCCACGCCGGCCCGGCCGCCGGCCATCAGGCCGTAAAGGTACGCCCGGCCGATCAACGTGAAGTCCGCGCCCAGGGCCAGGGCCGCGATGATGTCCGCACCGCTCATGATGCCGGTGTCCAGCATGATGGCCGCATCCGAGTTGTCCTTCGTGAAGGCTTCCTTCACGCCGGGCAGCAGGTGGAACGGGATGGGCGCGCGGTCCAGCTGGCGGCCGCCATGGTTGGAGAGCACCACGCCGTCGGCGCCGTGGTCCACCACCTTGCGGGCGTCCTCAACGGTCTGGATGCCCTTGACCACGAGTTTGCCCTTCCAGGTCTCACGCAGCCAGTCCAGGTCCTCGAATGTCAGGGTGGGGTCGAACATCGAGTTGATGAGGTCCGCCACAGTGCCGGTGTAGCGGGACAGTGAGGCGAAGGTCAGCGGCTCATGCGTGAGGAAGTTGAACCACCAGGCGGGGCGGTAGGACGCGTCCAGGACCGTCTTGATTGTCAGTGCCGGTGGGATGGTCATGCCGTTGCGGACGTCGCGCAGGCGGGCGCCGGCGACGGCGGTATCCACGGTGACCATGAGTGTGTCGTTGCCCGCCTTGGCGGCGCGCTCGAGCAGTTCCAGCGAGCGGTCACGGTCCGTCCACAGGTACAGCTGGAACCAGTTGCGGCCGTTCGGGGCGGCGGCGGCCACGTCCTCGATGGAGGCCGTGCCCATGGTGGAAAGAGTGTAGGGGATGCCGGCGGCTTCTGCTGCCTGGGAGCCCGCGTATTCGCCTTCGGACTGCATCATGCGGGTGAAGCCGGTGGGGGCGATGCCTACGGGAAGCCGGGAGGACTTGCCCAGGATTTCGGTGCTCAGGTCGATCCTGGAGACGTTCCGCAGGATGCCGGGCCGGAACTCGATGTCCAGGAAAGCTTCGCGGGCGCGGCGCAGGGTGATCTCGGCTTCGGCGGCACCGTCGGTGTAGTCGAAGGGCGCCTGCGGGGTGCGGCGTTTGGCGATGTCGCGCAGTTCCCAGATAGTGCTGGCGCGCTTGAGCCGGGCTTCCTTGCTGAACTCGGGCTTCTTGAACTGCATCAGCGGCGCCAGGTCCGAGTATTTCGGAATACGGCGCTTCAGTGCTGCCGGTACAGCCGACGGTGCTGCGGGACGAGGTGTGGATGCAGCCGGGGTATCGGTGGCGTCCGGGGCGGGGGTGGTCTCGGGATTGTTCGGCTGGATCGTGTGGGTCATGGCTTCCTCCGTTGGTGGGCCGGACAGCTCGCGGACATGCATTCATGGTCACGCGCGTGTGGTCTAACCACACTCTAGGGCATGTGGTCCAACCACATCAAGTAGGATGGCGGTATGCGTACCCACCAGCTTGTCCTGCACTGGATCGAGGGCCAGCTCTCCGAAGGCAAACTGGCCGTGGGCGGGCGGCTGCCCGCTGAACGGACCCTCGCCGAGCAGCTGCAGGTCTCCCGCACCTCGGTGCGCGAGGCGATCCGCATCCTGGAGGCCATGGGCGTAGTCCGCGCCGGCGTCGGTTCCGGTCCGGAGGCCGGCACCGTGGTGATCTCGGATCCGACGGCGGCACTCGGCTCGGCTCTTCGGCTTCACGTGGCCACGCAGCACCTGCCGGTATCCGACATTGTCCAGACCCGTGTCCTGCTGGAATCCTGGGCTGCATCACATGCCCACCCGGAATCTCCGGAGCTTACCGGGGCGGCCCGCCTCCTGGAGGAAATGGATGTCGACGGCATGGCCGTGGATGACTTCCTCGCCCTGGACGTCCGCTTCCACCTTGCCCTGGCCGATGCCGCAGGTAACGCAGTGGTCAGCGCCATGATGGGTTCCCTGCGCGAATCCATTACTGGCTACGCGTCACAGCTCACGGGCAACCTGCCTGACTGGGATGCCACTGCGAAGCGGCTGCGGACGGAGCATCGCGAAATCCTGGATGCTATCCGGAATAACGACGGCGAACGGGCGGCAAAGCTTGTGGCTGCCCATATCGAGGGCTACTACCGCGAAGCCGGGGTCAGGCGCTCCTAAACTACCTCAGCCGTGCGCTGCGGTGCGTGGAGCTTTGGCCGGCCCGCTGCTGGCCCGGATTTCAAGCCGCGGCTGGTAGCGGCTGCCCGGCGCGTCGTTTTCTTCCTTGCGGATGAGCGCACGCATCTGCTGCCAGGCGTGCTGGCCAAGCTCGGTGATGGGCACTGCGGCGGTGGTGAGGGTGGGGGTGGTGTACCGGGCGAACGGGATGTCGTCGAAGCCCGTGACCGAGATATCGCCGGGCACGTCCACTCCGCGCTCGTGGAGTCCGCTCATGAGACCCATGGCAACGAGGTCGTTGAACGCCAGAATGCCCGTGGCGCCGCTTTCCAGCACGGCGTCAACTGCTCCGTGCCCGGTATCGAAGTCGGAGCCGCCTTCGAGCATCAGGACCTCCACATGGGGATGGGCGGCCTTAAAGGCTTCCAGGCCCTGGAGCCTGAGCCCGTTGGATGCGCTGCGCGGCGGACCCGCAAGGAACGCCAGGCGCGTATGGCCGAGTTCCACCAGGTGCCCGGCGAGGTCCTGGACGCCCTGCCCGTAGTCCACCACCAGGCTGGGAACGCCTGCGGCGGCCGTAGTCCTGTTGATCAGCACCAGCGGGTGCAGCGAAGGCACTAACTCCTCCAGTTCGGCGTCGCTCATGCGCGGCGCGCACAGCACCAGGCCGTCACACCGACGTCGGGCCTCTCCGGCCAGGATTGCTTCCTCGCTGGAGACTTCGAAGGAATCAGCGATCAGGACGCGGTAGCCGTCCTGTGCCGCGGCTCGGCTGAGCCCGCGCAGGATGGCCTGGAACGTGGGGTTGGCGAGGTCCGGGACCACTATGCCAATGGTGTCCGTCTTTCCCAGGGCAAGACTGCGGCCGACCGGGTTTGGCTGGTACTTCAGTTCCGCTGCTGCGGCCCGCACGCGGGCTGCAATCTCCGGGTCGACGGTGAAGTTGCCGTTCATCACCCGCGAAACCGTGGCATGCGAAACGCCGGCCTTGACGGCAACATCCGCGATGCCGATCCTGCCGGTTGCCGATCTCCTGACCATGGTCTGCCTTTCGTAGGTCCCTCGGGCCATTCTGCCGCCCGAGGGCGGGCGATGTTTCCGGCAGATGGCGGTGTCGTCAGAAAAAGCATATAACGCATCCGGAAAGCGATTTCTCTGCTGAGCTGGACGATCCGGGAAAGCCGCGGAGGCGCCGAACGGGGCTGCCACCTAGAAAACGCTTTCCCGTAGGGAGGATAATGGTTGACGTAAGCGGGTTGCTCTTGGTACAAATCATATAACGCTTCTGAGAAAACGCTTTCTCGGTACTGTCCAGCAAGCGGCACACTGCGTCACACGAACGGCCGGCCTCCGGCCGGGTATTGAGCCTTTGAAAGGGACCCTCATGGTCAACACAGCCGAATCGAGTTCTGCTACCGCCGCCCCGCTGTCCGGCACCGCCGCCGTCGCCGCCCAGGAATCACTTGCCGGGGAGCCACTTGCCCAGGAGCCCGGTGTGGGAACCAAGGCGCGCATTGCCCTGATCGGCACCGGTGGCCGCTCCGAGATGTATATCCGCGCGATCTTTGGCAAGCACTCGGACACCGCGGAACTCGTAGCGTTCTCCGACGTCAACCCCGGCCGGGTGGAGTTCTACCAGAAGCTCATCCAGGAACTCGGTGCACCGGGGCCGGTTGCCTCCTTCGATCCCGCGGGGCTGACCGCTTTCATCCAGGCCAACAACATCGACCGCGTGGTAGTGACCACGCCGGACTACACCCACGCGGACTACATCGTGGAGGCACTCGAGGCGGGCGCCGACGTCGTCGTCGAAAAGCCCCTGACCATCGACGCCGAAGGCTGCCGCAGGATCACCAAAGCCGTGGAGGAGACGGGCCGGAACGTGGTGGTCACGTTCAACTACCGTTACTCACCGCGCAACAGCGCCCTGAAGGAGATCATCCAGAGCGGCGTGATCGGCAAGGTCACCTCCATTGACTTCAGCTGGGTCCTGGACACGGTCCACGGCGCGGACTACTTCCGCCGCTGGCACCGGGAGAAGAAGA
>NZ_JBLWIJ010000042.1:0-329 GCF_051365025.1 Arthrobacter sp. R4 | reverse complement strand
TCAAAGCCGCGGTACGCAGGTCCAGGCCCGCGGGCAGGACCCGCAGCATCCGGGTTGGCAGGTTCACATACCGGGCAAACGCCCCGTCGGTATGCGGGAACCGGGCCGCACTGCCCAGGTACGTGCACCCCGGTGAGAGGTTGGGCCGCTCCGCCGGATACCGGATATCCCCGGCACCGGGCCCGGGCGTGGCCGGATGCACCGCGACCGGGGTCCCCGCGGCGGGGCCTGTCCCGTCGGCCGCGGCACGGACCACAACACCGGAAATCTCATGACCCAGCACCAGCGGGGCCTTCAGGACCGACTCCCCCGCCGCCCCGTGCAACCAA